>NZ_JACSJP010000002.1:0-309459 GCF_018617095.1 Exiguobacterium sp. s83
CTCGTGGTTATCCCAGACCTATGGGCAGGTTCTTTACGTGTTACTCACCCGTCCGCCGCTCATTCCACCGTCGTCCCCCCGAAGGGTTCAGACGGCTTCCTGCGCTCGACTTGCATGTATTAGGCACGCCGCCAGCGTTCGTCCTGAGCCAGGATCAAACTCTCCAAAGAATTTGATACAGCTCTTAAATTGACGAAGCTTGCGCTTCATTCAAAAATGGTAAAACTTATTTTTGCCTCATCGTTCAGTTTTCAAAGTTCGTCTGCCGCTCTTAGCGACTCATTTATAATAGCACCTGTAATTATATCCGTCAACTATAAAAAGAAAGTTTTTTAAAAAAGAATAAATAAAGACGATTCCATTTCATGTTGTTGAATGGAATCGCTAGTTTCTTCTTATTGAAATGCAACAATGCTCACATCGGTTAATCGCGATAAATCATATTCTTTCTCCCCTGTCGCTTCAAGCACAATCGGTTGTTCGACACGATTCGTATAGGCATGTATCGTTCCTCGTACTCCACTGCTCAATAAAACAGGGCGACCGATTTCATAAAATCCAAGTAATGTCGCAAGAAGCGACAAAGCTTCTCCATCATAGGCTTTGTTCTGCCACATATAGAAATATGCTTCCTCTGGAGAGAGCGGCTTTCGGAACGTTCGGGGTGCTGTTAACTGACAGAAGCGATCGGCGACAATAAATAGAGGAGAGGCTGGATTCAACTCGCGTTCCGTCAGACGTTTTGGAAACCCGGATCCATCCAATCGCTCATGATGCTCGGTGATCAATTGATACACTCTTCCTCGTAACGTTTGCGTACTCGGGAGCATCGATGCCGAAACGAGTGGGTGTTGATACAATAGCTCCCGTTCCATTTTTGTGAAATAACGCATATGAGACCATTTCCGAATTTTAGCGTAGCTCGCGTCTGCAAAATAAGAAGCAATCCCGTAATCAAATTGGAGTTGATGTTCGTCCCCTCGATATTTCGATAAGGCACGGGCGACGAGCGCCCGATAAACGGAATGGTAAATGACATGATTTTTCCGCAACGGCTGATGCGTAAAGAAATGAACGATCGCTGTAAGCGGAACTTCCTGACGAAATAGTTGATGAATGAATTCTAGACCTTCATATGGGTTAGGTGCGATCCGTTCTTCCCACTGATTATAATGTTTCTCATATTGAAGGACCTGATTACAGAGGCGCTGTTCTTCTTTAGACGTGAAGAGCTTCTGTTCAACAGGTGCGACATCGATTTCTTCGATTTTTAAGAAACGGAGCAAACGCAAATGTTCATTGGTTAAGTGGATTCCGGCTTCTAAAGAAGAAACGGGTGACAATAGCGTCATCCCAACATGTACAGTAGATAAGTTCAAACGCACGCGAATCCCTCCTAATATATGAAAAGGTCGAACGGAAACACCGTTCGACCTCTCGTCTTACTCATTCACATCAGACGATTCGTCGGTTTCAGGTGCTTCATCCTCAAACCCATTCTCCAAATCGACTGCTGATTCCTCTTCTAACTCATCTTTTTTCAACTTTGCAATGGTCGCCAAACGATCGCCCTCTTCGATGTTCATTACTTTCACACCGCGAGTACTTCGACCCATTTGAGAGATCGTTTGCGAATCGATCCGAATCGCAACACCGAGCTCGGTCATCAACATGATGTCATCGTCTTCATCGACGACACGCATCCCGACGACTGTTCCACGATCTGTCTTAATTCCAATGATACCGGAACCACCACGACCTTGTGTGCGGAACTGCTCCATGGCCGTACGTTTTCCGTATCCTTTTTCCGTGATAATCAAGACGTCTTGCGTGGTGCGAACGATTTCCATCGAGACGACCAAATCGTCCTCCTTCTTCAATCGAATCGCGCGAACGCCTCGTGCTGTACGTCCCATCGAACGAACTTCTCCTTCGAGAGGGAAGCGAATCGACATCCCTTGTCGTGTAACGATTAACATTTCATCGTCGCTCTTCGCTAAACGAACCGTGACGAGTTCATCTGTCTCATTCAAACTGATGGCACGTAGACCGTTTTTGTTGATTCGGGCGTATGCCGAAAGTGGCGAACGCTTAATCAATCCTTCTTTCGTGATGAAGACGAGAGACAACTGCTCGTCTGCCACTTCTTCCGATTCATCCTGTGTCTCTTCCGTTACCGTTTGGTTAGCCAAGTAACTATTGAAATCGACCGGAATCATCGTTTCGACTTTTTCACCTTTGTCGATTTGAAGCAAGTTGATGATTGGCATCCCTTTCGCGGTACGGCTCATCTCAGGAATTTCGTATCCTTTGAGACGGAAGACGCGTCCGAAGTTGGTGAAGAACAGGATGGTATCGTGTGTCGACGCGGAGAGCAGACGAAGCACAAAGTCTTCATCGTTCGTTCCCATACCTTGTTTCCCGCGACCACCACGGCGCTGAGTCCGATATGAATCCGACGGGATCGACTTGATATATCCTTCGCTCGTGAGCGTAATCATCATGTCGCGAACCGGAATCAAATCTTCGTCCTCGAGTTCAACGATATCCGTACGAATCACCGTACGACGAGCATCACCATATCGCTCTTTGATTTCGATCAATTCGTTACGAATGATATCGAGGAGCAATTCTTCGTCTCCGAGAATCGCACGAAGTTCTTCGATTAACGCTTTCACTTCACGATATTCGCCTTCAATCTTCTCGCGTTCCAAACCAGTCAAGCGTTGGAGACGCATATCTAAGATGGCTTGCGTCTGTTCAGTCGAAAGTCCAAAGCGAGCAATCAACTTTTCACGAGCCTCGTCACCTGTACGCGTGCTACGGATGATGGCGATGACTTCATCCAAGTGATCCAAGGCAACACGAAGACCTTCTAAAATGTGGGCACGTGCTTCCGCTTTGTCTAAATCGAATTGCGTCCGACGACGTACGACCTCTTTTTGGTGTTCGATGTAGTAATAGATCGCTTGTTTGATGTTCAACGTTTTTGGACGACCGCCTACAAGCGCGAGCATGTTGACGCCGAACGTCGTTTGCATCGGTGTTTGCTTATACAAGTTGTTCAAGATGACACTCGCATTCGCGTCGCGGCGAACTTCAATCACGATGCGCATCCCGTTACGGTCTGATTCATCGCGTAAGTCCGTGATTCCCTCGATTTTCTTGTCGCGAACCAAGTCGGCAATCTTCTCAACGAGACGCGCTTTGTTGACCTGGTAAGGAATCTCGTGCACGAGGATTCGTTCACGACCATTTTTCAAGACTTCGATTTCAGCTTTCGCACGCATCGTAATCGATCCGCGTCCAGTCTCGTATGCACGACGAATCCCACTACGTCCCAAAATCTCTCCCGCAGTCGGGAAGTCAGGACCCGGGATGTGTTGCATCAATTCTGCAATCGTGATGTCCGGGTTGTGAGAAAGCGCCAATACCCCGTCGATGACCTCGTTCAAGTTATGAGGCGGAACGTTCGTCGCCATACCAACGGCAATTCCGCTCGTCCCGTTCACAAGGAAGTTCGGGAAACGTGCCGGAAGTACGACTGGTTCTTTTTCTTCACCATCGAAGTTCGGTTGATAGTCAATCGTGTTTTTTCCGATGTCTCGTACGAGTTCCATCGCAATTTTAGACATACGTGCCTCGGTATAACGCATCGCAGCGGCCGAGTCGCCATCGACTGAACCGAAGTTCCCGTGACCGTCGACTAATTCGTAGCGATAGCTGAAGTCCTGAGCCATGCGGACCATCGTCTCATAAACAGCTGAGTCACCGTGTGGGTGGTACTTACCGATGACGTCCCCGACGACACGCGCCGACTTCTTATGTGGCTTGTCCGCGCGAATGCCTAGTTCGTTCATCGCATATAAAATACGACGGTGAACCGGCTTTAATCCATCTCGCACGTCCGGAAGGGCACGTGATACGATGACGCTCATCGCGTAGTCCATGAACGACGTTCGCATCTCCTGGCTAATATTTATATCCTTGATATTTTCTTGTTCTGCCATTCGTTATTGCCTACCCTTCTTATTAAATATCGAGGTTCTTCACGTAATGGGCGTGAGATTGAATAAAGTCACGGCGTGGTTCGACGTTGTCACCCATGAGCGTTTCGAAGATTTCATCCGCTTCGATCGCATCTTGAAGATCGACACGAAGCATCGAACGCGTTTCCGGGTTCATCGTCGTATTCCATAACTGTTCAGGATCCATCTCTCCGAGACCCTTGTAACGTTGAACGCTATAACGTGCATTTTCAGGAAGTTGTGCAATCGCCGCCTGCAACTCACGGTCGTTTTGAACGTAAATCGTTTCTTTCCCGTGCTTCACACCATAGAGTGGTGGTTGCGCGATATAGACATATCCACTTTCAACGAGCGGTCGCATGTAACGATAGAAGAACGTCAACAACAACGTCCGAATGTGCGCACCATCGACGTCGGCATCGGTCATGATGATGAGTTTGTGATAGCGTGCTTTCGATAAGTCAAACTCATCAGCAATCCCTGTTCCGAGAGCCGTGATGATGGTCCGGACTTCTTGGTTGGCCAAAATCTTATCAAGACGTGCTTTCTCAACGTTGATGATTTTCCCTCGAATCGGAAGGATGGCTTGGAAGTGACGATCACGTCCAGATTTCGCAGAACCTCCCGCCGAGTCACCCTCAACGATGTATAGTTCAGATTTCGATGCATCTTTTGACGAACAGTCTGCCAATTTCCCTGGCAATGAACTGACTTCGAGAATCCCTTTACGACGTGTCATCTCGCGTGCACGTTTCGCAGCAAGGCGCGCACGTGCCGCCATCAAGCCTTTGTCGACGATGAGGCGACCGACCGACGGGTTCTCGAGTAGGAACTGTTCGAACGTGTCGCTGAACAACGTATCGGTTGCCGTACGCGCATCGGCATTCCCGAGTTTCGTCTTCGTCTGTCCTTCAAACTGGGGAGCCGGGTGCTTGACGGAAACAATCGCCGTCAACCCTTCACGGACATCATCCCCTGAGAGGCTACCATCGGCTTCCTTCATCAATCCGAATCGCTTCGCATAATCATTAATGGCACGGGTGAGCGCCGTCTTAAATCCTGTCTCGTGCGTCCCACCTTCATGCGTCGGAATGTTATTCGTAAATGAGTAAATGTTACTTGCGAAACCTTCGTTGTATTGAAGCGCAATCTCGACTTCGATTCCATCTTTCGTCCCGTGTACGTACACAGGCTCTTCATGAATCGACGCTTTTGACCGGTTCAAGTGCTCGACATAAGACTTGATTCCGCCCTCATAGTGATAGTTCCGTTCAATCGTCTCGTCACTACGATCATCTTTAGCCACGATTCGTAACCCCTTGTTCAAGAAGGCGAGCTCACGTAAGCGTGTCGCTAACAGATCAAAGTCATATTCGAGTGTTTCTTGGAAGATGTCCCCGTCTGGGAAGAAGCGGACCGTCGTCCCTGTCGTGTCGGTCGTCCCGACGATTTCGAGTTCACCTTGTGGGACACCACGTTTGAACGATTGGTAATATACGTTTCCATCGCGACGAACGAACACTTCAAGTTTCGTCGATAAGGCGTTAACAACTGACGCCCCGACACCGTGAAGACCACCTGATACTTTGTATCCGCCACCGCCGAACTTACCACCTGCGTGCAACACCGTGAAAATAACTTCAACGGCAGGTCGACCTGTTTTCTTTTGAACGTCGACCGGAATCCCACGTCCGTTGTCTTCAACAACGATCGAGTTCCCTGGCTCGACCGTCACTGTGATCGTGTCACAATAACCAGCGAGCGCCTCATCGATTGAGTTATCGACAATCTCCCATACTAAATGGTGGAGACCGCGAGAGCTTGTGGAACCGATATACATCCCTGGACGTTTACGGACAGCCTCTAGGCCCTCAAGGACTTGAATCTGGTCGGCGCCGTACGCTTGCAATTCTTTTTCATTTTCATTACTCATCGGTTATTTTCACCTACTATACATGATTTGGTGTTCCCTCTTGCCACGATTACACAGACTCCGTTTCAACCTCACCTTGTTTCACGTGAAACACTTTAGCTTGTTGAATGGTCTCATGTGCAATCCCGTCAATGTTTGTTGTAGTCAAAATCGTTTGTACTTTCCGTCCCATCGTATCGAGGAGATGGGTTTGGCGATGATCGTCAAGCTCAGATAACACATCGTCTAATAACAACAGAGGATATTCGCCTACTTCTTCATGAATCAATTCAATCTCAGCTAGCTTCAATGACAAGGCCGCCGTTCGTTGCTGACCTTGTGAACCGAACGTTTGAACGTTTCGATTGTTGACATACAATTCAAAATCGTCACGATGCGGACCGAACAAGGTCACACCTCTTCGTCGTTCGTTCTCTCTTATTTTATCAAACTTTTGACGATACGTTTCAAACATCTGTTCTTTTGAGAAGCGTTCTTTTTGGAACGTGTCAGAAACGTATTGAATCGTCAGTGTTTCGAGATCTCTCGTGATTCCGGAATGGATGGGATTGGCCCATTTTTCGAGCTGGTCGATGAAGTGATAGCGTCGCATCACGATTTTTACGGCAAGTTCAATCAATTGGTCCGTCAATACTTCGAGTAACGTCTCGTCGCCACCTTTTGTGGATAACTGCTTCAACAAGGCATTCCGTTGTTTCAACGTCTTCAAGTATTGATTGAGCTCGTGTAAGTACACGGGACTGACCTGACCGATTTCCATATCTAAAAATCGCCGTCTCCCTTGCGGACTGCCTTTGACGATGGCTAAGTCTTCTGGGGCGAACAAGACGACGTTAAATGCGCCGACATAGTCACTGAGACGACGTTGTTCCAAATGATTGAGCTTTGCTTTCTTGCCTTTAGGAGAAAAAGAGAGACTCTGCACCGATTCGCCCGTCCGTTTATGAATCCGTCCTTCGATACTCGCAGCATCGGCTTCCCAACCGATTAACTCACGGTCTTGTGTCGTCCGATGCGATTTTGCGAGCGCAAGTACGTAAATCGATTCGAGAAGATTCGTTTTTCCTTGGGCGTTCTCACCAATCAGAACATTCGTCTGTTCTGAAAAATCTAGCTCGAGGGTTTCGTAGTTGCGATAGTTTTGCAATCGGATCGACTTTAAATGCACGTCAGTTTCCCTCGATTTGATATTCCCCGAAGCCTTCGACTTCGATTGTATCTCCATCTCTTAATTTACGACCGCGGCGCTGGTCCTGCTCACCGTTCACTTTAATCATGACATCCTCTAAAAAGAACTTTGCTTGTCCCCCACTTGAGATGATATCTGCTAATTTTAAAAATTGTCCGAGCGTTACATACTCGGTTGTAATCGACACTTTTTCCATGTCGTCACTTCCTTTCTCACATGCTGATCTGAAAAAATCGCCATACATATTAGTTTATCGAAAATCGTCGAATAAGGCAAAAAGAGGGATGACAAGGCAAGACACCTCATCATCCCTATCCGCAGCTTACGATGTGCGGACTGGCAAAATCAGTTGAAGAACACTATCTTGTTCAACCGGTCGTAAAATGAACGGTCGCATCGAACCCGTGAACTGGATTTCGATTTCAGATGCATCGAGTGCGCGGAGCGCGTCCATCACGAATTTCGAGTTGAAGGAAATTTTTAGTTCTTCTCCTTCAAGCGACAGGATGCTGACACGTTCCGACACTTTTCCGACTTCCGGCGAGTGTGAAGAGACTTCAACTGCCGTTGTATCTTCCGCCACAAATTTAATGACGTTGTTGCGATCGGCACGTGCTAAGAGCGATGCACGGTCAATGGCCTGTAAGAACTCTTTCGCATTCATCCGAACCGCTGTGCGATATTCTTCCGGAATGAGACGTGACGTGTCTGGATAGGCACCGTCTAACAAACGAGAGAAGAATGAGATGTTTTTCATACGGAATAAAATTTGTTGGTCCGTTAAGACGATTTCAATCGGCAACTCTTCACGGTCGAGTAATTTTGCCAATTCGTTGAGTGAGCGACCAGGAACGACGACATTTTGGAACGTCAAATCGTTATCTGTCTCAAATCGCGCACGACGAAGCGCCAGACGGTGGCTATCCGTTGCGACACATGTAAGGAAGCCCTTCTCTGCTGAGAAGTTAACCCCTGTCAATACGGGACGTGTCTCCTGTGAAGAAACAGCGAAGCTCGTCTGACGGATGATCGTCTTCAATAGATCAGCCGGCAAATAGAAGCGACGATCACTCGCAAGTTCAGGTAGGCGTGGATATTCATCCGGGTCAAGACCGTTTAAATGAAACTCTGCTTGACCAGACTCAATGCGCGTCATGAAGTTCGGTGAAACTTCGAGGGTGACCTCGTTCGTCGGTAACTTCTTCACAATTTCTCCTAAGAAGCGTGCGTTCAACACGACGCTTCCAGCACGTTGAATTTGAATGAGTTCAATTCCACCCTCTTCGATTGGAATCAAGCGTTCAATCGAAATCTCGGTATCACTTCCTGTCAGTGTTAAGCCATCCGCATGTGCCTCAAGTTTCAAGCCTGTCAAAATTGGAATGGTCGTTCGTGAAGCCACAGCTTTTGATACGTCTTGTACGGCTTGCATGAATACATCTCGTTGAATCGTTAAATGCATGTGGATAATTCCTCCTAAGGTGAAATGAGTCCATTTCCTAATAATATAATAGTATTAATTAAGTCATAATAGTAATAAGGGCTGTGGATACTGGGGATAAGTCCCCTAATCCATACGTGTTAAGCCATTTCGCCTGTGAATAACTTGTGGATAACTAAGGTGGTTTATCCACAGGATATCCACAGAGAATTCTTCATTAGTTAGAAAGTGCCTTCTTCAACGTTTGAATCGTCTCTTGCATTTCCACATCGTTCTTTAGAAGGGTGCTAATTTTCTCATGCGCGTGAATCACGGTCGTATGATCACGCCCTCCGAACTCTTCCCCGATTTTTGGCAAGGAACTCTCCGTCATCTCCCGCGAGAGATACATTGCGATTTGACGTGGGAATGCCAACGTCTTCGTTCGCTTTTTCGAGTTCAATTCTTCTACTTGAATGTTGAAGTGTTGACCGACAACTTCTTGAATGTCGCGAATGACAATTTTCTTCGCTTCCTGGACAGGCATGATATTATGAAGCGCTTCGGCTGCCACGTCCGGGTCGATTGGTCGCCCGACAAGTTTTGCATAAGCGACGACTCGTGTCAGCGCCCCTTCTAGTTCCCGAATGTTCGTATCGATTTGATTCGCGATATACAGCATGACTTCATTCGAGATATCAAGCCCTTCCGCCGTCGCTTTTTTGCGAAGAATCGCAATTCGCGTCTCAAGGTCCGGTGGCGTGATGTCTGTGATTAAGCCCCACTCGAAGCGTGAACGAAGTCGATCTTCTAGCGTCGGGATTTCTTTTGGTGGTCGATCACTCGAAATCACGATTTGTTTCTGATCGTTGTGCAACGCATTGAACGTGTGGAAAAACTCTTCCTGGGTTTGTTCTTTCCCTGCTAAAAACTGAATATCATCAATCAATAGCACATCAATGTTTCGATAACGGTTCCGGAACTCACCGGTCTTATTATCTCGAATCGAATTGATGAATTCATTCGTGAACTTCTCAGAAGAGACATAGGCAATACGGGCCCCTGGTTTTTGACCTTTTACATAGTGACCGATCGCATGCATCAAATGCGTCTTACCGAGTCCAACGCCTCCATAAATGAAGAGCGGGTTATACGCACGTGCCGGCGCTTCGGCGACAGCAAGTGATGCGGCGTGGGCAAAACGATTCCCCGATCCGATGACAAACGTCTCGAAAATGTATTTGTCATTCAGTTGACCAAGATCCCCTTCCTCTTTTGAAGGTAATAGCACGGGTTGTTCTTTTGTTTCTGTCACGGCGATGGATTCATGTGACGATCCATCTGCTGGAGCATACTTGTGTGCTTGAGATTCCTCGATGAAATGAATTTCAAGCTTGTTGTTTGTGATCTCTTCAACCGTATCTTGTAGCAGCGATAGATACTGTCGCTCTAACCACGTGACGATAAAACTGGCGGGTGCCGACACAACGAGCGTCGTTCCCATCAACGATATCCCCTCGGTTGATTTTAACCACATGTCAAAACTGGCTTTTGGAGTTCGTTCTTCTTCCTCGATTACCGATAAGACATTTCTCCAAATCTCGCGAGCATTCTTCAATGAAAGACCTCCTTTACTCACATGTTGGGTAAAACTTATTCACACGATATACACATACACTATTCTATAGTAGAAACTAGGGTTATCCCCAGAGAACAAAAACTGTGGATAAAGTTATCCACATGGTGTTCATTATGGGGATAACACTTATCCACAGCCTGTGTATATCTTGGAATCACGAATTGTTCATCCACAAGTTTGTGCACATTCAGTTTAGCAAAATAAAATAGACGTGGCAATGCTTTTCGGTATTTATCCACAGATAAAGAAAAGTATCCACACCCACTTATCCACATGCTGTGTGTTTTGTGGATAACCTGTGGATATATTGTGGATAAAGCAATAATGATGGAGTGTTGGGTGAAAAAGTTATACACAAAAGAGGAAGAAGTGAAATGAAAGATTGTTTTTGTAAAAGAAGAAAATGAAAAAATCAATAATGAGAATGTGAAAAAAGAGGAGTTATTCACATATAAATGTGGATAACTTCGTGATTTTGTGGATAAAATGGCTCAACGTGGCTATTTATAAAGACCGTTTATAAAATACGTAAAGGTTGTGTATACATTCTTCGACCTACTCGTCCTGTGGGTACGATCGAATCCATGTGGATGAATGCTTTCTGAGCGCCTCGTAATACGAATTCGAAAACCATCCGAAAATACATTGACAATTGTTGAATCGATTTATATAATCTTAAAGACTGCCTTAAATGAAACTATAACTTGCTAATAGAGCGTTAATCTTGAGGAGGTGCTGTAACCATGAAACCAACTTTCAACCCTAACAACCGTAAGCGTAAGAAAGTTCACGGATTCCGTGCACGCATGGCGACTAAAAACGGTCGCAACATTCTTGCTGCTCGTCGTCGTAAAGGCCGTAAAGCCTTGACTGTATAATTTCGAACGAAGATTGCCCGGGGATCCTTTCCTCGGGCAATTTTTTAGTTTGTCACAGAAACGTAGTATTTCATGGATTCTCCCTCGTTCAAATGATGTGGATATGATATGATGTTAGTTGACGATTTTTGAAGCGAAGGATGGAGTGAGAATTTTGAAAAAAGAATACCGCCTGCAAAAGAATGAAGAGTTCCAAGCGGTGTTTCGCGAAGGACGCTCCGTGGCCAATCGTCAGTTTGTCGTCTACACGCTCAAAGCGGATCAAACGCATTTCAGAGTGGGTCTTTCCGTCAGCAAGAAGCTTGGAAATGCTGTGGAACGGAACCGGATGAAACGATTGATGCGTGAGTCGCTTCGCTTGCTCGAACCAAACGTTGCACCGAATGATTATGTCATCATCGCTCGAAAACCTGCGACCGCATTGACGCAGTCGGAAGTGACCGAGAGTTTGAAACACGTATTCAAACGGGCTAAGGTTTGGCAAAAGCAGGGCCGGTGACCATGACAATCTGAATTTGTTCTCTCATATAATTAGAGTCTGATAAGATTGCCCGATCGACGTGTGCGTTAAAAAGAATTGATAAAGAAAGCGTAGGAGGAACTATGAGCAAAAAGCTAAAATTAGGATTACTCGCTGCCATGACCGCGGTCATCATGCTGATGGCAGGCTGTGTGGATCCGTCTACCATCCAAGCCGAACCAGTAACGGCTGACACAGAAGGTTTCTGGGCGAAGTACTTTGTATGGCCGCTCGCATGGCTTTTGAAGGAAGTTGCTTACTTGGTCGGTGGCCAGTGGCAATACGGGATTTCAATCATCATCGCGACGATTATCGTCCGGTTATTGATTCTCCCACTCATGATCAAGCAGACGAAGAGTATGGGTGCGATGCAAGTGTTGCAACCAGAAATGCTGAAGCTTCGTGAAAAGTACAGCTCAAAAGACCAGGAAACACAACGTAAACTCCAAGAAGAGATGATGAAGCTTTATCAGGAATACCAAATCAACCCGCTCGCGGGATGTTTGCCGATCTTGATTCAAATGCCGATTCTCTTCGCATTCTATGATGCGATTCGCCGTACACCTGAGATTTTCGAAGCGAACTTCTTATGGTTCGACCTCGGTGCTCCGGATCCAACGTTCGTCTTGCCGATCTTAGCGGCAATCTTGACGTTTGCACAACAAAAAATCTCAATGGCGGGTCAAGAACAGAACCCCCAGTTGAAGATGATGCTTTATATCTTCCCGGTTATGATCTTCGTCATGTCGATCAACCTTCCAGCTGCCCTTTCGTTATACTGGGTAGTCGGTTATATCATCTCGATCATCGTCACGATGGCCATCATGCTCCCGATGCGTGAGAAGATGAAGGTTGCGGCTGAAGCGAAGATTGCTGCGAAAGAAGCAGAGCGTGCAGCGCTTGCCGAAGAAGAGAAGAAAAACAAAAAGAAAAAACGTAAATAATCATGAAGCTGGGTGTCTCCTGACGCTCAGCTTTTTTTGTGGGATTGCAAGCCGGTCAGAGGGGAATAGAGATAGAAATGAGTAAACGGAGGTGTGGGAAAATGGAGGCATTCATTCAGCGTTTGGAACGTTCGACGTTATGGCAAGCGGTCATTTACTTTGTACTTGGTGTTCTCATTCTGTTATATCCTCGATTTTTCTTTGATGTCATGGTGTATGTCATTGCCGGTTATTTAGCAATCATGGGGATTTGGATGATCTTTCAAGGGTTGCGTCGACGTCAGGGAGGGTTGCCACCCACTTTCTTTATGGGTCTCATCTATTTGATTTTGGCAGCGGTCGTCTTCTTCTTTGCTGACACGTTGGCGAGTCTCTTGCCTATCTTAATCGGGGCCCTGTTCCTATTCGGTGGAATTATCCGCCTGATTCAGGCACTCGGTTACCGTCAATCGATGTCGGGACGATGGCTTTGGTTTTTGATTGGAAGTCTATTGTGGATAGGTGTCGGGATTCTCATGTTGACGAATCCGTTCAGTAGCCTACTTGTCTTGTTCCAACTGTTCGGTGGAATCCTCATCGCGATCGCGGTACTAGAATTGTTCCTCTACTTCGCGATTCGCTCGACAAAACGGCAATCGAGATACTAAAAACAAGCCGCCCTATATGCCAGGGCGGCTTGTTTCTCGTTGAATCAACTGTTCCATGAACGGTCCGAACACGTTGTAGCCAGGTAGTGATGTGAAAAAAGTTTGCTCTACCTGAAGTCGCTCCAGATAGATGTGGGCGGCTTTTTCGTGTGAGGCAGGGGTCAAATAGTCATAAAATGAGCGGAGGTCGATTTCTTGTCGCTGCGTCACATCTTTTAAACCAAGGGAAGCCCGGTCCGGTGTGTGGTGAGCGGCTAACACATATGCGAAATGGACCATTCCTTGCCGGAGCATCTCCGTTGCCCACATCGCGTTGCCTCGATTGCGTGATTTTGTATATTGGAAAAAGAACCACACGGTATCGAACGCATGGTCACTGATTGCCGCTTCGTCTAATTGCAAGGAAGTGGCGTGTCTAGCAAGTCGCTGTTGTGGGTCGTAGAGCACATGAATCGAGTCTTGATGATTCAACGTCTCTTGCGTGACCGTGAACAGGTCGAGATGAAGAAAATCATCAAAGACGGCGATGAGTTGTGGCGCGACGATGTGAATCTCGTCTTTTAACAGAATCGGACGATAGGCGGTTACATGCTCGAGGCGTCTAGATAGAAAGGAGGCCTCCTCATCGGGGTGCACCATGACATAGAGGTCGATATCCGAATGTTCATCGGCTTCTCCTCGACCGAATGAGCCCTTCATAAAAATTGCTTGAACCGCTTCGTCCTGCTTAAGTCGTTCGGTGATAACTTGAATCGCTGTCGGTTGGTTCACATTCATACCCTCTCTTCTATGTAAATATATTCCTTTATTGTACGAAAACGATGAGTTGAATGGCAATGACTTTATTGATGGGCGAACGCTTTCGTTCAAGTCGAATATCGTGTATAGTAGGTTCGTTATGCATATGATAGAAGAAGATGTTTAGGTTTGGAGGGAGAAAGATGCTAGAGTTTGACACGATTACAGCGATTTCGACACCGATGGGTGAAGGCGCTATCGGGATTGTCCGATTATCGGGCGATTTGGCGGTCGAAACGGTGAACAATGTGTTTTCTGGAAAAGACTTAACAACAGTCGATTCACATACGATTCATTATGGAACGTTAAAATATCCTGATACCGGCGAAATCGTCGATGAAGTCATGGTCAGTATTATGCGCGCACCGAAGACGTTTACACGAGAAGATGTCGTCGAAATCAATTGTCACGGAGGCGTCGTAGCGGTCAATCGTGTCCTTGAGCTCGTTCTCGATCAACCCGACATCCGCTTAGCAGAACCGGGCGAGTTTACGAAGCGCGCCTTTCTAAATGGTCGAATTGATTTATCTCAGGCGGAAGCTGTCATGGACTTGATTCGAGCGAAGACGGACCGGGCAATGAACGTTGCGATGGCGCAAATGGAAGGACGTTTGTCACGCCTCGTTCGCGAGTTACGTCAACAATTGCTCGAAACGATTGCGGCGGTCGAGGTCAACATCGACTATCCAGAGTATGACGCAGAAGAGATGACCCAGGCCATCGTCGAAGAGAAAGCGGGCGAGGTCAAGCGTGTCCTCGAGCAGTTACTCGAGACAGCGCGACAAGGGAAAATCTTACGTGAAGGCTTGGCTACAGCAATCATCGGTCGACCGAACGTCGGTAAATCTTCTCTGATGAATACGCTCGTTCAAGAGACGAAAGCGATCGTCACCGAAATTGCCGGAACGACACGTGACACGATTGAGGAATACGTCAATGTGAAAGGTGTTCCGCTCAAATTGATCGACACGGCAGGGATTCGCGAAACGGAAGATATCGTGGAACGAATCGGTGTGGAAAAGTCGAGAAAAGCGTTAGAGGCGGCAGATTTGGTCCTTCTCGTCTTGAACGGACACGAGGGATTGACTGTCGAGGATGAGGCGTTATTTGAGGCAGTTAAAGGAATGAATGCCATCATCATCATCAACAAGACGGACTTGCCACAAAACATGGATTCTTCTAAGCTAGAGAAACTAGCGGCAGGACGTCCTATTGTGGCGACATCGCTCTTACTAGATGAAGGAATCGATGCCCTTGAAGCGGCCATCGCAAATCTCTTCTTCGCAAAAGGGGTCGAGTCACAAGATATGACGTATATCTCAAACGCTCGACACATTCAATTAATCAAACGAACGATTGGTCAAATTGATGAGGCGCTCGGGAGTGCCGTCATGAATATGCCAATCGACATGGTTCAAATCGATTTACGTCGTGCGTGGGATACGCTCGGTGAAATCAATGGAGATACCGTACAGGAGAGCTTGATTGATCAGCTCTTTTCACAGTTTTGTCTTGGGAAATAATAAGGAGGAACGAATATGGCTTATACGGCAGGCGAATTTGACGTCATCGTCATCGGGGCCGGACACGCAGGGATTGAAGCAGCACTCGCATCGGCTCGAATGGGCGCGAAAACAGCGATGCTCACCATGAACCCTGATATGGTCGGATTCATGTATTGCAACCCATCAATCGGTGGGCCAGCGAAAGGGATCGTCGTACGTGAAATCGATGCGCTCGGCGGCGAGATGGGGCGTGCGATTGACGCGACATACATCCAAATGAAGATGCTCAACACATCGAAAGGGCCGGCGGTACGTGCGCTACGTGCACAGGCGGACAAATTCCAATACCAAAATCACATGAAGAAAGTGCTAGAAGACGAGCCGAATTTACTGCTTCGTCAGGCGCTAGTCGAACGTTTGTTAATTGAGGACGGAGAAGTACGTGGCGTGGTAACGAACACAGGTTCAGAATATCGCGCGAAAGCGGTCATCGTCACAACGGGAACGTTCATGCGCGGTCAAATCATCATCGGGGAATTGGCATATGAAAGTGGCCCGAACAACCAAATGCCTTCGGTCGAGCTATCGAAGCATCTAGAAGAGCTCGGTCTCGACTTAGTTCGATTCAAAACGGGAACACCGCCACGAATCGACGGCAAGACGATCGATTACTCGAAGACGGAGATTCAACCAGGAGACGAGAATCCATCATTCTTCTCGTACACCTCGACGGATTTGAATCCAATCGAACAAATCCCATGCTGGCTCACGTACACGAGTGAGCGCACGCACCAATTGATTGATGAGAACTTGCATCGCTCACCGATGTACTCGGGTGCGATTAAAGGAACGGGACCACGTTATTGCCCATCGATTGAAGATAAGGTCGTTCGCTTTAATGATAAACCGCGTCACCAAATCTTCTTAGAGCCAGAAGGTCGCGATACGGAAGAAATCTATGTCCAAGGCTTTTCGACGAGTATGCCAGAAGACGTGCAACATCAGATGCTTCGCACGATCCCGGGTCTTGAAAATTCAGAGATGATGCGTCCCGGTTATGCGATTGAATACGATGCGGTCGTACCGACACAGCTTTGGCCAACTCTCGAAACAAAAGCTGTCCCAGGTCTTTTCACAGCGGGACAAATCAACGGGACGAGCGGGTACGAAGAAGCGGCTGGACAGGGCATCATGGCGGGAATCAACGCCGCATGCAAAGTGCTCGGAAAAGATCCGGTCATCTTGGACCGTTCGCAAGCGTACATCGGCGTCTTAATCGATGACCTCGTGACGAAAGGGACGAACGAACCGTATCGCCTTCTCACATCACGTGCCGAATACCGTCTCTTGTTGCGTCATGACAATGCGGACTTGCGACTCAGCGACATCGGGTATGAGATCGGCTTACTTTCAGAAGATCGTCATGCTCACCTCAACAAGAAACGCGTAGCGATTGAAAAAGAAGTAAAACGACTTGCATCCCTCGTCGTCAAACCGACACCTGAAGTCAATGCGATGCTCGAATCGGTCGGTGCACACCCGCTCAAGGAAGCGACACATGCCAACATCTTGTTGAAGCGTCCGGAAGTATCCTATGAAGCACTCATGACAGTCGTTCCATCAACGGAAGAATTGTCATATGAAGTAAAAGAGCAAGTCGAGATTCAAGTGAAATATGAAGGCTATATTTCCAAACAGCTTGAACAAGTCGAGAAGATGCGTCGCATGGAAGAGAAACGAATCCCAGAAAACTTGGATTATGATGCGATCGGTGGTCTCGCGACAGAAGCGAAACAAAAACTAAAACAAGTTCGTCCTCTTTCGATCGGACAAGCGTCCCGTATCTCAGGCGTAAACCCGGCAGACGTGTCAATCTTGCTCGTCTATATCGAACAGGGACAATACGCAACGGTGGAGTGAAACGATGAACGAATCTCAATTTATTGAAGCGTTACGAGCTGAAGGGTTTGAACTGAGTGAGACACAACTCAGTCAGTTCAAACGTTACTTCGAAATGCTCGTCGAATGGAACGAAAAAATGAACTTAACGGCCATCACGGACCGGGAAGAAGTATATTTGAAGCACTTCTATGATTCGCTCAGCGCAGCGTTTCATTTCGATTTCACGAAAGTCGAAACCGTATGTGATGTCGGGGCAGGAGCGGGATTCCCGAGTCTTCCGCTTAAAATTTTATTCCCACACTTACACGTCACGATCATCGATTCGTTAAACAAACGCATCACCTTCTTGAACGAATTGGCCCTCGCCCTCGGGCTCGAAGGTGTCGCGTTCCATCATGGTCGCGCTGAAGAGTTCGGAAAAAATAAAAAGTTCCGCGAACAGTTTGACGTCGTCACAGCGCGTGCGGTTGCCCGCATGACCGTGTTGGCGGAATACTGTTTGCCACTCGCGAAAGTAGGCGGAAGCTTCGTCGCGCTTAAAGCGGCCAAGGTTTCTGACGAGATGGCAGACGCCAAAAACGCTTTAGCCGTTCTAGGTGGGAAAGAAAAAGCGACACACCAGTTCCTATTGCCAGGAGAGATGAGTGAGCGTAATATCGTAGTTGTAGATAAACTACGAAAAACGCCCGGGAAATATCCGCGTAAAGCGGGGACACCGGCGAAAGAGCCACTTATCTGATGATGTCGTTTCACGTGAAACAAAAGCAGATTCCAGTGGTGGAGTCTGCTTATTTTTTTACATAAAGGGGTGCCCGACGTTGAAGAATAGATTTGCGAAATTGTTCGGTGTGAATCGAAAAGACGAAGTTGCCGTGACGCAGATTGCGGAAGTTCGAGCGGATGACACGGTACAAGAACTCTCGTTATCACGGTTGCGTCCAAACCGTTATCAACCGCGTAAAGTGTTCGAGCCGGCAAAAATTGAAGAGTTGGCAACGACGATTTCGGAACATGGACTCCTTCAACCAATCGTGGTTCGAAAGGCAGATGGGGACTGTTATGAAATCATTGCCGGGGAGCGTCGTTTCCGTGCGGTGAAATCGCTTGGTTGGTCAGCGATTCCGGCAATTGTTCGCGATATGGACGATGATACGACGGCTGCACTCGCCTTGATTGAAAACTTGCAGCGTGAGCAGTTAAGCCCGATTGAAGAGGCGGAAGCATATGATCGTTTACTCGCCTTGAACGGTTTGACGCAAGATGCGCTCGCTAAGAGTCTAGGCAAGAGTCAATCCACGATCGCCAATAAGTTGCGCTTGTTAAAATTGCCGGAGGATGTGAAGCAGTCGCTTCGCGATCGTCGGATCAATGAGCGACATGCGCGTGCGTTGTTGCCGTTGAAGGAAGAAGGATTGCAACTTCAAGTGCTCGCAGAAGTGTTAGAACAGGATTTTAACGTCAAGGAGACAGAAGAACGCGTCGCCTTTTTAACAACACCGATCGAAGAAGAGAAGCGAAAGCCGAAAAAACAACGTCGTCGGACGAAAAGTTTTGCGCGTGACACGCGAATCGCCATCAACACGATTCGTGACTCAATCGATTTGATTGGGAAAACAGGGATTGACGTCCAAACTGAAGAAGTAGACGAAGAGGAATTTGTTGAAATTCGAATTCGCATCCCGAAAGCGCGGCCTCAAAAATGAGTCCGTGCTTTTTTATACAATGAAGGAGGTTTGTAGATGGAACGATTAGCATTAAAATTCATTCGCCCAAACCCGAATCAGCCCCGGAAACAATTTGAGGTGGAAAAATTAGAAGAGTTGCGTCAATCCATTGAGCGATATGGCGTCCTACAACCAATCGTCGTTCGAAAAGCGACAGGATACTATGAAATCATTGCCGGGGAACGACGGTTTCAGGCGGCGAAGCTCGCTGGGAAAGAAGACATTCCTGCCCTCGTCGTCACGGCGGACTCCGATCGCGTCATGGAGTTGGCGCTGATTGAAAACATTCAGCGGGCAGACTTGAATGCCATCGAAGAGGCTGTCGCCTATGAACAGTTGATGCAGACGCTAGGTCTGACGCAACAACAGTTGGCCGATCGCGTCGGGAAGAGCCGCAGTCATGTGACGAACAGTCTTCGCCTCCTTCGATTGCCGAGTGCCGTCCAGCATGCGGTCATGGTCGGAGATTTGACGATGGGACATGCACGTGCCATCACGGGTATGAAATCGGAACAAGCGATGGAACAGATTGCGAAACGGGTCATTGCCGAGCATTGGACGGTCCGTCGCCTCGAGCGTTACTTACAAAAAGAGCGCACAGAAAAAAAGACGCTGAAGCGATCGAACGCCGATATCGAAGCGGTCGAAGCGGTGCTTGCGGAGCGTCTTCAGATGGATGTGTCGATTCGTCCGCGCCGAAAAGGCGGCGTCCTCGAGTTGAAGTATTTTTCACAAGACGACTTGGAACAATTGTTGACGTTATTATCGCCTCAAGACTTTGATTCATCTCGTGACTGACGAAGACGCGTGATGGCCGCCTCTTCGTGATGCAGGCGCCCGATCCGTGTATCAAAATCGGCGAATCCGTCTGTGATGAAACGTGCGAGTTCATATACAAGATGGAGACGGGTATTCTGTAGAATCATCATCTCCATGAATCCACTTACGTTCACGACGGCTTTAATATTGTAAGCGCCGACTGCCGGAAGTTCTTTTTGGACACCGGCCCCTGGAGCGAGCGGACCTTCCGAAAAGAAGACATAACCGACACTTGATAAACGTCCGAGACAGGCGTCGATAGCGATAATGAGCGGTTGATGGAAGCGCGTTTGAATCTCATGTAACGTTTCCACCAAATTGAGTGCGTGTACAGGCTTCGTTAATGTGCCGTATACATGTAAATTTCGGATATGACGTTCTTCTAAAAACGTTCCGACGAGCGGACCGAGTGAATCACCGGTCGAACGGTCCGAACCGATGCAAACAAGGACGATGGGGCGATGGATTTCATTGACCAACTGTTCATGAAGCTGGTCCGCAAGCAATCTGGATCCACTCCGCTCAGTGTGTTCAATGAAAAAAGAGTATGGTTTATGAGGTTTTAAGCGAAACGGCATGAATCTCATCCTCTCTTCTAAGCTGCCTATTCCTAGTTGCAGTTGGGGGATTGATCTCGTATTAATCCATTCCCAAAAGTGGAAAACTTCTAACTTCCGAATGCAGTGTTTGAGAAAAGTCGTGAAATATGTTTTGATAATTTAGAATCTACGACTTTGAGGTGAAAAGATGGCTTCGCAAAATACAGATAAAGATTTAAATACGGTTGCCGATGAGACAATCGACAGCGTGAACCGATTCGTCGAGTACTTTAAAGATACAGACATGTGGATTGGTTTAGGGATCAAGCTCGCCGGTGTGGCGCTCATCATCCTTGGTTTATATATCGCAACACGCATTTTGACAACGATGGTCGAGCGTGTGTTTACGCTCCGCAAAATAAAAGAACATGATATCGTCGCCCAGCGACAGAATGAAACGTTATTAAAATTAGCCCAAAACACAATCCGCTATGTGATCGGGTTGATTATGGTCTTGACGGTGCTCGGACAATTCGGTGTGAATATCGCCGGTTTGATTGCATCAGCCGGGGTCGCGGGTCTTGCAATCTCATTCGGGGCACAAAGTTTGGTGAAAGACGTCATCACAGGGGCGTTCATCATCTTTGAAAACCAATACAAGAATGGGGATTACGTCAATTTGAACCAACAAGTCGACGGGACGGTCATCGAGGTCGGAATCCGGACGACGAAGTTAAAAGGATTAAACGGACAAGTGACGATTATTCCGAACGGACAAATCTTACAAGTGACGAACTACTCGCTTGAAAACAGCGTCGCTGTTGTCGATATTGGGGTTGCGTACGAAGAAGATATGTCAAAAGTAGAGCAAGCGCTCAAGGAAATTGCGAAAACGGTCGAAGCACGCTATCACGACTTGTTCATCAAGCCAATCGACTTGGCTGGAGTGCAGTCGCTCGGACCATCGGAAGTGGTGTACCGATTAATGGCGGAAGTCCCGCCGACCCAGCACTTCGCAGCTGGTCGAATTTTGCATAAAGAGTTAAAGGCTGGACTTGACGAGCGCGGGATTGAAATTCCATACCCACGTACGGTCATGATGCCACCGAACTCGGCTCCTAAAGGAGGAGAAGCAGAAAATGCAAAGTAAAACCTATGCATTGAACGATATTGTGGAAATGAAAAAACCACATGCCTGTAAGACGAACCGCTGGCAAATCACGCGTGTCGGGATGGACATTCGGATCAAGTGCCAAGGCTGCGGAGCCAGTGTGCTCATGCAACGCCGTGATTTTGATAAGCGATTCAAGAAAGTGCTTGAACAAGGGAACGCCGCCGAATAAGCGGCGTTTTTCTTTAGGTTATGAACGTGAGTTGCGGTTTAATCGTGGACTATCTATAATTGTGAAGGATGTGACGGTGTGGTGTACTGAATGTACCCACTCCACAGACGGCTTAACATTTCCCGGGAAACACCGGATGAGGAGGAACTACTAGTGGGATTAACAGCAGGAATTGTCGGATTGCCAAACGTCGGGAAATCGACATTGTTTAATGCGATTACACAAGCAGGAGTCGAGGCGGCCAACTATCCGTTCGCGACGATCGACCCGAACGTCGGCGTCGTAGAAGTACCGGATGCGCGCCTTGATCGATTGACAGAACTCGTCAAACCGAAAAAAACGGTACCAACAGCATTTGAGTTTACAGATATCGCTGGAATCGTGAAAGGTGCGTCAAAAGGTGAAGGTCTCGGAAACAAATTCTTGGCGAACATTCGCGAAGTCGATGCGATTTGCCAAGTCGTCCGTTGTTTTGAAGACGAGAACATCACGCACGTCGCAGGTCGTGTCTCACCAATCGATGACATTACGACTATCAATCTTGAATTGATCTTAGCTGATCTTGAGCAAGTCGATAAACGAATCGCACGTGTTCAAAAAATGGTGAAGGCAAAAGATAAAGGTGCGGTACAAGAACTCGAAGCACTCGAAATCGTGCGAGATGTTCTTGAATCAGAGCGCCCGGCACGTGTCGCTGAATTATCAGAAGATCAACTCGCGATTGTCAAACACTTCCAATTGCTTACGATGAAGCCGATGCTTTACGTGGCGAACGTGAGTGAGGATGAAGTGGCAGATGCCGATTCGAACGAGTTTGTACAAGCAGTCCGTGATCACGCGGCAACAGAAGGGTCGAAAGTCATCGTCATCTGTGCACGAATCGAAGAAGAAATTTCAGAACTCGAACCGGAAGAACGCCTCGAGTTCTTACAAGATCTCGGAATCGAAGAGTCAGGACTTGATCAATTGATCCGTGCGGCTTACTCGACACTTGGTCTTGCGACATACTTTACGGCAGGTGAGAAGGAAGTTCGTGCATGGACGTTCAAACAAGGGATGAAAGCCCCACAATGTGCCGGTGTCATCCACTCTGACTTCGAACGTGGATTCATCCGTGCCGAAGTCGTGTCGTATGACGACCTTTCAGCAGCAGGAAACATGACGACGGTGAAAGAACAAGGAAAACTTCGTTCAGAAGGAAAAGAATACGTCTTCCAAGATGGCGACGTTGTCACGTTCCGCTTCAACGTATAAGTTGATTTACGGAAACGTATTGTAAAAGTCAAGGAAGTTTGATAGTATATTATGACGTGAGTAAAACAATTGTTTGCTCCTTGCTCCTACAACCGGTAGGGGCCGTTAGTCCAAGAGGAGGTGAAAGATAATGCGTAAATACGAACTTCTTTACATTATCCGTCCATCAGTTGATGAGGAAGCGAAGAAAGCTTTAATCGAGCGCTTCAACAACGTCATCACTGAAAACGGTGGTACTGTTGAAAAAACAACAGACATGGGTAAACGTCGTTTCGCTTATGAAATCAACAAGATGCGCGAAGGACACTACGTTCTTCTTAACATC
The DNA here is from genome assembly GCF_018617095.1 of Exiguobacterium sp. s83. GTDB lineage: Bacteria > Bacillota > Bacilli > Exiguobacteriales > Exiguobacteriaceae > Exiguobacterium > Exiguobacterium profundum. The sequence goes on from NZ_JACSJP010000002.1 coordinate 23,408, forward strand.
GTTGCTGAACCTAAAGCGATCTTAGAAACAGAGCGTCTCATGAAGATCTCTGACGACGTTGTCCGTCAAATGACAACAAAAGACGAGCGTTAATCCTTAACGTTTCGTATCGTGAAAGGGGAGCTTGGAGATGATTAACCGAGTTGTGTTAGTTGGTCGATTGACTCGCGATCCCGAAATGCGTTATACGCAGAGCGGAATCGCCGTAACACGCCTTACTCTCGCTTGCGATCGTCCATTCGCTGGACAAGATGGGAAGCGCGAGACGGACTTTATTGATTGTGTCGTTTGGCGCAAACAAGCAGAGAACGTAGCACAATACTTGAAAAAGGGCAGCATGGCCGGCGTTGACGGTCGCCTTCAAATCAGTAGTTACGAAGGACAAGATGGCCAACGTCGTTACCGGGCAGAAGTAGTCGCAGACAGCGTACGCTTCCTTGAACCACGCGGAGCCTCAGGGCAACGTGAGCAAGCACCATCTGGAGATGTCTTCGGTGGTGGTGAATCAAGTGGATCAGGATGGGGCGCAGGAGCCGCTTCGACTTCATCTCAGTCCTCGAATTCGAATAAAGGTTTTGACGCAGATCCGTTCTCGGGTGGCGGCAAAATCGACTTGTCAGATGATGATTTGCCATTCTAATCATCATGGACAATAAAAACTAACCTATAAAGGAGGTCTTCACATGGCACGTCGTCCAGGAGGTCGTCGTCGTCGTAAAGTATGTTTCTTTACGTCGAACAACATCACTCATATCGATTATAAAGACGTAGAATTGCTCAAACGCTTCGTTTCGGAGCGTGGTAAAATTCTTCCACGTCGTGTGACTGGTACTTCAGCGAAATACCAACGTCCACTTACTGTCGCTATCAAGCGCTCACGTCAAATGGCTTTGCTTCCATACGTTGCAGAGTAATTGTTTGACGAACGGCTTATCCTCTTGGATAAGTCGTTTTTTTGTATTTCATCTCGACTGTAAGTGTGTAAGTGAAACCGACGAATATGGTATGATAGAGCAGAAACCTTTACGATTCCATGGGTGAACATTACTCATTTTAGGAGGCATACATGCACAGTGGTGAAGCATTAACATCCGTGAAGAACCAATACGCGCGGCACATGATTCCATACGTGATTGGATTCCTTGTCTCGTTAGGATTGGCGTTCTACAACATTGTGGCGGCAATCACCCTGTTTATGGGCACGCTGATTTTTTTCATCTATCAGCAAGTGACGATGCGACGGGAGCGTAAAAATTGGGAACAGTATGTCCTCTCTCTCTCTCATCAAATCGAAGAGGTCGGAAAAGAAGCATTGACGACGATGCCGATTGGGATTTTAGTCTTTGACCAGGACCGACGGATCAGTTGGTATAACGAACAATCACGATTGATTTTCGAACTCGATATGGCGATTGGAATACCGCTTGATGCGCTCCATTCCGCCTTCGATGAATTGATTGAAGAAGAAGAGGATGAAGCCACGATTGAAGTGGGTGACCGTGTCTATCGTGTCTATTACAATCAAATCCATCAAACCCTCTATTTATTTGATATGACCGAAGAAGCGGAGATGGAACAAAAGTATGTTCAAACGCAGACGGTTATCGGTATTTTGTATTTGGATAACTATGACGAGATGTCGACTGCGGTGGATGAACAGGTCCGTAGTGAAGTCAATCGTCGGGTGACGGTGCTCCTCAATCAATGGGCGCAGCGGCATCATATCTACATGCGTCGTACAGCTGCGGACCGCTTTTTCCTCGTCATGAATGAACGGACGCTATCTGAACTTGAAAACAACCGCTTTTCAATCTTGGATGAAGTGCGTGATGCGACGAAGGAACAAAGAATCCCGTTGACGTTATCAATCGGGATTGGGTGCGGTGAAACGACATTGACGGAGCTCGGTAATCTCTCTCAGTCGAGTCTAGATTTAGGACTTGGCCGTGGTGGTGACCAGGCAGTCGTTAAGCGTCATAATGGGAAAGTTCGTTTCTTCGGCGGGAAGACAAATCCGACCGAGAAGCGAACGCGTGTCCGGGCACGTGTCATCTCGAACTCGATGCGTGACCTCATTCGGGAATCGAGCCGTGTCCTTGTGATGGGACATAAGAATCCAGATATGGACTCGCTCGGGGCTTCCATCGGTGTCATGAAATTGGCTGAGTTTGTCGGGCGCGAGGCGTATGTCGTCATTCCATCCGGTGAGACGAGTGTCGGGATTCAGCGGCTCGTCCATGAAGTAGAGAACGATGACTCGTTATACAGCCAATTCCTGACCGAGTATGAGGCACAGCCACTCATCGATGAACAGACATTACTCGTCGTCGTCGATACACACCGTCCGTCCCTCGTCATTTCAAAAGATATTTTGGATCGGTCGGAGCAGGTCGTCGTCATCGACCACCATCGTCGCGGGGAAGAGTTTATCGAAGATCCGGTTCTCGTGTATATGGAGCCTTACGCATCATCAACGAGTGAGCTCGTCACAGAATTGATTGAGTATCAGGCGGGAAGCCGAAAGCTCTCGATTTTAGAAGCGACGTCACTTCTCGCGGGGATCATGGTCGATACGAAAGGATTTACGCTCCGTACGGGATCCCGTACGTTTGATGCGGCATCCTTCTTACGGATTCAAGGTGCTGACACGGTTCTCGTACAGCACTTCATGAGACAAGACCTCGATGCTTATATCGAGCAGTCTCAGATTTTGAGAAACACCGAAATTTATGCAGGTGGGATGGCGATCGCGGTCGCTTCTGACGACGAGGCACACCATCAAGTGTTGATCGCTCAGTCTGCAGACCAGTTGCTGAATATGGAAGGCGTCAAAGCTTCGTTCGTCATCGCCGTCTTACCGGACGGACGTACGGGAATCAGCGCGCGGTCGCTCGGCGACGTCAACGTCCAGGTCATCATGGAAATGCTTGATGGCGGTGGCCATTTGACGAATGCGGCGACGCAACTTGAGGTGAGTCGCGAACAAGCGAACGTCATGTTGAAAGAGGCAATCGATCATTACGTAACAGATGAAACTGAAGGAGAGGAATTAGAATGAAAGTCATTTTGAAAGTAGATGTAAAAGGACAAGGGAAAGCTGGAGAAGTGAAAAACGTGGCAGACGCTTACGCTAAAAACGTCTTGTTCAAGAAGAACTTGGCAGTGGAAGCGACACCAGGAAACCTGAAAGCATTTGCGGCTAAAGAACGTCGTGCCGAAGAAGCAGCAGAAGAAGAGTTGAACGAAGCGAAACAACTAAAAGAAAAGCTTGAAAAAGAGACGATTTCCGTCACGACGAAAGCCGGTGAAGGCGGTCGCGTGTTCGGTTCGGTCACGAGCAAGCAAATCGCGGATGCCCTTAAATCGATGGGCTACAAAATCGATAAGCGTAAAATTGAACTCGAGCATCCGATCAAGGCGCTCGGTTTCACGAAAGTGCCAGTGAAGTTGCACCATGACGTCGTCGCGACGTTGAATGTACATGTACAAGAAGCTTGAAGGTGAGGTAGAGACGGATGAGTGATGCGATTCAAGTCAATACACCACCGCATAGCGTGGAAGCGGAGCAAGCCGTCTTAGGGGCAATCATCCTCGATTCGGATCGGTTGATTACGGCCTCAGAGCGTGTCGACCCGGACGACTTTTATCGTGTCAGCCACCAGCGCATCTTTGAAGCGATGCTAAAAATCAATGACCGAGGCGAGCTCGTCGACTTGGTAACGCTTAGTTCTGAGTTGCAGGCGCAAGGGATTTTAGACGAAATCGGGGGCCTCAACTATTTGGCGGAGGTCGCGGAATCCGTTCCCGCCATCGGGAACATCGGCTATTACTTGAACGTCGTCGACCAAAAAGCGGCACTCCGTCGACTGATTCGAACTGCGACCAACATTGTCTCGGATGGTTATGAGCGTCAAGATGAGGTGGATTCTGTTTTATCTGATGCCGAGCGAAATATTCTAAAAGTATCGCAGCGAAAAGGACAATCGAGCTTCCACCCGATTGGTTCTGTCTTATCCGATGCGTACTCGACGATTGAAAAGCTGCATCAGTCGAGCGGTGAAATCACCGGGATTGCGACCGGGTTCACGGATTTGGATAAGATGACGGCCGGTTTCCAACGAAACGATTTGATTATCGTGGCCGCCCGTCCATCTGTCGGGAAGACCGCGTTCGCCTTGAACATCTCGCAAAACGTCGCGGTCCGTACGGGTGAGAACGTCGCCATCTTCAGTTTGGAGATGGGTGCCGAGCAACTCGTCATGCGTATGTTGTGTGCGGAAGGGAACATCGATGCCCAGCGCCTCCGGACCGGTCGTCTTGAAGCGGAAGATTGGGGTCGTCTCTCCCTTGCGATGTCGTCGCTCTCCCAAGCAGGCATCTACATCGACGATACACCGGGTCTTCGGGTCAACGAAATCCGAGCCAAATGTCGCCGATTGAAGCAGGAACATGGCCTCGGGATGATCATGATTGACTACTTGCAGCTCATCGTCGGGAACGGGAAACCGGGCGAGAACCGCCAACAAGAAGTATCGGAAATCTCACGTACGCTCAAAGCAATCGCACGGGAACTACAAGTACCGGTCATCGCCTTGTCTCAGCTCTCACGTGGCGTAGAGAGTCGTCAAGACAAGCGACCGATGATGTCCGATATCCGTGAATCGGGAGCAATCGAGCAGGATGCCGATATCGTCGCCTTCCTCTATCGTGATGACTATTACGATAAAGAGAGTGAAGACGCCAATACGATTGAAATCATCATTGCGAAACAACGTAACGGTCCGACCGGTACGGTCAAGCTCTCCTTCAGGAAAGAGTACAACAAGTTCGTCAATATGGAGACGCAAGCCTTCGCACCACCGATGTAACGTCGGTGGTGTCTTTTTTTTGTATAGGATTAGATCAAAATGACGAACGAATAGTTACATCTTATATAAAACGTTCGGTATTCAATTGACTTTCTTGCTTTTCAAGTGTACACTTACGGATGGTTTGAACAGAACGTTGATTAATAAGGAGGATTCATTATGTCATCAGTAGTCGTAGTGGGAACGCAGTGGGGCGATGAAGGGAAAGGGAAGATCACCGATTTCTTATCGAAACAAGCCGAAGTCGTCGCGCGTTATCAAGGGGGAGACAACGCTGGTCACACGATCGTCTTCAATGATACGAAATATAAACTTCACCTCATTCCGTCTGGGATTTTCTATTCGGATAAGACGTGTGTCATCGGGAACGGGATGGTCGTCAACCCGAAATCACTCGTGACAGAACTCGCTTACTTACATGAACGGGGTGTGAGCACGGATAACCTCCGGATCTCGAACCGGGCGCATATCATCTTGCCATACCACCAGCTTCAAGATCGTCTCGAAGAAGAGGCGAAAGGTGACGCGAAAGTCGGTACGACACTGAAAGGAATCGGTCCAGCGTATATGGACAAGGCGGCACGTATCGGGATTCGCATCGCCGACCTTCTCGACAAAGAAGTGTTTGCGGAGAAGCTAAAGACTGTACTTGAACTAAAAAATCGCATGTTCGTGAAAATGTATGAAGTCGATCCAATCGAGTTCGATGACATCTTTGAAGAATACTACGCGTATGGTCAACAGTTCGCGAAATACGTGTGTGATACATCGGTCGTGTTGAACGATGCGCTCGACGAAGAGAAAAAAGTTCTCTTTGAAGGGGCTCAAGGGGTCCTTCTCGATATCGACCATGGAACGTATCCGTTTGTCACATCGTCGAATGCTGCATCAGGCGGCGTATCGAGTGGTGCCGGAATCGGGCCATCGAAGATTCATCACGTGGTTGGTGTCTGTAAAGCATATACGTCACGCGTTGGAGACGGTCCGTTCCCGACAGAGCTCGACGATGAGATCGGTCATACAATCCGTGAAGTCGGGAAAGAATATGGAACGACAACAGGTCGTCCACGCCGTGTCGGCTGGTTCGACTCGGTCGTCGTGCGTCACTCACGCCGCGTCAGTGGGATCACAGATCTTTGCCTCAACTCAATCGATGTGCTGACAGGTCTTGAGACGCTCAAGATTTGTACATCGTATGAGTATGAAGGAAAGCATCTTGACGAGTATCCACCGAACTTCCGCGTCCTTGAGAAGTGTGTACCGGTATACGAAGAGCTTCCTGGCTGGACAGAGGATATCACAGGGGTTCGTCGCTTTGAAGACCTTCCGGAGAACGCACAGCGTTACGTGCGTCGCATCGAGGAATTGACAGGAATCGAATTGTTGACGTTCTCGGTCGGACCGGCTCGTGAACAGACAGTCATCTTGCGTGATATTTACGAAGCATAAGAAAGGGAGCCACCGGGCTCTCTTTTTCTATTTCCACGGAAATGGACCACGCTTTCTAAGCTGTTTAAAAAGAGTTACAATGTAGGCATGTACGTTTAATGATAAGAGGAGGACTCACTGAATGGATCGTACGATTTTAGTGGTAGATGACGAACAACCAATCGCAGATATATTGAAGTTTAAACTTGAAAAAGAAGGTTACCAGGTGCACGTTGCCTATGACGGTGAAGAAGCACTCGTCAAAGTAGAAGAGATTCAACCGGATCTCATCTTGCTCGACATCATGCTTCCGCTCAAGGACGGCATGGAAGTATGCCGTGAGGTGCGGAAGAAATACGATATGCCGATCATCATGTTGACGGCAAAAGATTCCGAGATCGACAAAGTACTCGGACTAGAGCTCGGCGCAGACGATTACGTCACAAAGCCGTTCAGCTCACGTGAATTGTTAGCCCGTGTCAAAGCGAACATGCGACGTCATGCGACAGCACCGGCGCCAGAAGTAAAAGGAGCCAACGCGAACGATATCGTGATCGGCGACTTGACGATTCATCCGGATTCGTACATGGTGACGAAACGGGATGAGAAGATCGAATTGACACATCGCGAGTTCGAATTGATTCATTACCTCGCCCAAAACATCGGGCAAGTGATGACGCGGGAGCACTTGCTCCAAACGGTATGGGGCTATGATTACTTCGGTGATGTGCGTACCGTGGATGTCACAGTACGTCGTCTTCGTGAAAAAGTTGAGGACAATCCATCGACTCCGACGTATATCATTACGCGTCGTGGCGTCGGGTATTATTTGAAGGCAGGAGAAGAAGATTAAACGATGAAACGGACGAACTTCTTTAAATCAATCCAGTGGAAGCTCGTCGTCATCTATGCGCTGCTCATTCTCGTTGCGATGCAAGTCATCGGCGTGTACTTTGTTCGTTCTTTGGAACGGCAATACATCAACAACTTCTCGCAGTCACTTGTCGACCGGGCGAACCTACTGAGCTATAACATCAGTGAGGGGACTGCCGCGAACGAGAGTGACTTGACCACGGACCAGCAGTTGAACCAGTTACTGGATCAGCTGCTGTCTGAATTTACAGAGAGCACGACGCTAGCTGACGACATTCGAGAAGTCCAAATCATCGACACGAACAGTGTCGTCCGGGCAACCTCGAACCAAAATAATCAAAGTCTCGTCGGACAACGGACCGCGAGCACGTTCATTCAAAAGTCATTCGCGACAGGCGGGGCGCAAGAGACGCTCGTCTATGAAGATTCAAATGACCGAATGCGCGTCGTTGCCGTTCCAATCAAGTCGGAAGTGGACGGTACGACGACCGGGATGATCTATATCGAGGCATCGATGAAGTCCATCTACAACCAAATGGAACAAGTGACACGTATCCTCGCAACGGGGACGTTGATCGCACTCATCATCACCTCGTTCCTCGGAATTCTCTTATCGCGCACCATCACGCGACCGATTGCCGATATGCGGAGGCAGGCCGTCGAGATGCGGAAAGGGAACTTCTCACGAAAAGTTAAAGTGTATTCGGATGACGAGGTCGGTCAACTCGCTTACGCATTCAATGAATTGACGGATGAGTTGATGGAGGCGAACGCGACGACGGAAGCCGAACGACGCCGCTTGACGAGTGTCCTTGAGAACATGTCCGACGGTGTGGTTGCGACCGACCGCTCGCTACGGGTCATCTTGATGAACGACCAGGCGCGCGACATGATTGGGGTCGATGAAGAAGAGGCGATGGGGACGAATCTACAAAATCTCCTCGCATTCGAAGAGGAAATCATCATTCCGGAAGACGGCACGATGCCGACAAAACTGATTGACCTCAGTACGGACGAAGAATTGTTCCTCGTACGTGCCTATTTCTCACCGATTCAAAAACATAGTGGACCAATCACAGGTCTCATCGTCGTCTTGCATGACGTCACGGAACAAGAACAGGTCGAACAGGACCGCCGTGAATTCGTTGCGAACGTCAGTCATGAATTGCGGACACCGCTCACGACGATGCGTAGTTACTTGGAGGTTCTTGCAGAAGGTGCTTATCAGGATGAGGAATTGGCGCCACGTTTCTTAGAGACGACGCAAAACGAGACGGAACGGATGATTCGCCTCGTCAATGACTTGTTGCAGCTCTCGAAGATGGACAGTAAAGAATATAAGATGCAGAAGGTGAAGTTCGACTTCGTGCAGTTCTTTAACGATATCATCGACCGTCATGAGATGACGAAAGGGGATGCGATTCAATTCCGTCGCAAACTGATGAAGCGTCGCGTCTACGTGCATGCCGATCAAGATAAGATGACTCAAGTCATCGACAACATCATCACGAACGCCATCAAGTTCTCACCAGAAGGTGGGACGATTACGTTCCGGACGATGCTTCGGGCGAAACGCCTCGTCATCGGCATCAAAGACGAAGGGGTCGGGATTCCGAAGTCGAACTTAAAGAAAATTTTCGAACGTTTCTATCGTGTCGATAAGGCGCGGGCGCGTAACATCGGTGGTACAGGACTCGGTCTATCGATTGCCAAGGAAGTTGTATCCGCTCACGGTGGCGACATCTGGGCAGAGAGTGAATTTGGAAGAGGTACAACGATTTACTTCACGATCCCGTTCGATACGATTGTGGAGGTGAATGATTGATGAAACGGTTTACGATTGCAAAGCCGGAACTGTGGAAGTCGTTCATTTTGCTCACGTTAATCGTCACGTCGATTGTTCAAACCATCATCTTGTGGGACTACCATCCCACGTATCAGGCCGTCCAATCTGAAACGCAACTCACGACGGTGGACGAGTCATTGCAGCGTCGAGCGGACCAGGTCATCATTCCCGTTCAAGCGGTCGTGCATGACAACAATGCTGTGTTCGCTTCAAAGAATACACCGAAGCAACTGATGCGTGTCATTCGGGATTCGTTTGAAGCGAGTGAGTTCAAGCCGCTCGCTGTGAAAAACGTCCCGAGTTTCTATACGGATATCAACGAGGGACTGGAGTTGATCTTACCGGAGGCCTACTATGCGGACACGCTCAGCTATATGCTTCCAGGAACGTATAGTCTGTCTGGGAAGATTCCACAGCGAATCCTCATCTATATGGATGACAGTGCGTTCAACATTCGTGCCATCATGAGCGACCAGTCCATTTGGGAAGGGAAGTTGACGAAAGTCGGAAACGGCGATGTGAACAGTCTTTTCTTAAAAAACTCGAGTCGAACGATGAAGCGCGTGACGTATACGGATGAACGCGTGAATTATATCCCGGTCGTCGGACCTGAGATGAATGAGTTGTTCGCGTATGACGTGTCGTCGATTCAAATCGACACTCGTCTCGACTGGATGCGAGATACGTTCTTCCCAGGTGACCCGAACGTTCAAGAAGTCGACCCGGCAAGCTCGGTCGGGGCGTTGACGAATGGTGTCAGTGTGGCGGAATATGATGCGAAACTGAACGCCAGTCGCTATCGAAACCTGTCTCGGAATAGCACCGAGCGTGATACAGCAATCGGGTTAGATTCCATTGTGGAATTCGTGAACTTCCACGGGGGATGGGTCGATGAAGCGTCTGAGAATCAAGGGCTGTCCCTTCGATTCGATGCCATCACACCGGCCAATAAAGGATTTGAAACGACCGTGTTCCGTTTTCACGTGAAAGGGTATCCCGTCTTCAGTCAGCGTGAGGCGTTTATCAACAACGATGCCATCGACTTATCCACATTACGTGTGGAAAACGACGGGGCACAGGTCCGGTCAATCACACGTAACCACTTGGAAATCGATCGCCTGATCACAGTCGGCACGACACAGTTGGCTGATGCGGATGAGGTACTCGGTACGCTCATCAACTCCGGACGATTTGAGAACGTGACCGAGATTCGAATCGGTTATGAGATCGAATATAACGAGGACACAAGCCGCTATGTGACGTTTTCACCGAACTGGTTCGTGCGTGAGGCGGGCCGTTGGGTCCCATACAATCAAGGAGACGATTGGACAGAAAGGATGATGTATCGTGGATTGGAGTAAAGCGAAAACGATTTTAATCTTCGCCTTCCTCGCCTTGAACATCTATCTGTTGTTTCAATTGCTGACGGAAACATGGGCGACCGAAGTCGTGACGAATGACAACACCTCGATCACGCAGATTTTAGACCAGCGGAACGTCGATCCGGCAAAATTGCCACGGATGGGTCGAGATATCGGCTATTTGACGGGTTCGTCTGAAGAGATGTCAGCTGCGATGATCACGAAAAATCGGGAGGCGCAGCTCGCGACGACGCTCGACAACATGCAACTCGAAGTCGAGTTGAAACAACCCGTGCCGCTCGATGCGAAGGATTTGCGGACGACCGCTTCGACGTTTGTAGCGGAATATGTTCCGTTTGGAAACGAGTACGCCTACTGGCGCTACGATGAAAAAACAAGACAGGTTGCTTTCGTACAAACATTCGAGGACAACAAGATTTTTTCAGCACCTGAAGTCGAGGGTGGCACGGAAATGTACATCGGTCCGTCCCTCATCCTCATTCAGTTGAACGAGTCGTTCGAAGTGACGGATTATAAACAGCGTCATTTAAAAGACCTCTCGTCAAAAACGCAAGACGACCTCGTGTTGACGGCCAGTGAAGCCATCTCACAACTCGCGTCTCGGAAGTACTTCCAACCGAACCAGGAGATGCGGGCCATCAATACCGGATTTTACAGTTTACCGCTCGACAGCTCTGGCAGTTTGATTATCATGCCACCGCTTTGGTCGATCGGGATTGATGATCAGGTCTACTTCGTCAATGCGATCGATGGAACGGTCGAGCACGTGGAGTTTGAAACGAAAGAATGAAAGGAGTGATTGCGTGACTTTACAGTATAGTGTGTTAGCGAGCGGGTCGACCGGAAACGCCCTCTATATCGAGACGGAACGGACGAAGCTGCTCGTCGATGCCGGTTTGACCGGAAAAGCGATGCAACAGCGCATCGAAGCCATCGGTCGGTCGTTTGACGGAATCGACGCACTGCTCGTCACCCATGAGCACTCCGACCATATTAAAGGTGTCGGGATATTAGCACGTAAGTATAATTTACCGATTTATGCGAATGCGAAGACATGGGCAGCGATGGAATCACTGATTGGAAAGATTGATCCTGCCTTGAAGTTTCAAATCGAAGTCGGAGACGTGAAACAGTTCGGGGATATTGAAATCGAGACGTTCAACGTGAGCCATGATGCGGCAGACCCGATGTTTTATCAGTTTGCCCATGACGGGAAACGATTAGCCCATATCACCGACACGGGTTATGTCTCGGACCGGATGAAAGGAATCATCCGTGGAGCGGACGACTTCATCTTTGAGTCGAACCATGACGTCTCGATGTTGCAGATGGGGCGTTATCCATGGAGTGTCAAACGACGAATCCTCGGCGACTATGGCCACGTCTCGAACGAGGATGCAGCCATCGCGATGAGTGAGGTCATCGGTGACCGCACGAAACGGATCTATTTGGCCCATTTAAGTAAAGACAACAACATGAAGGAGCTCGCGCAGATGAGCGTCTCGCAAACACTCGGCATGCGAGACGTCGATTTAGGTCGAATCAAATTGTGCGATACGGACCCGACAATTCCCACTTCACTCGTTTCTTTATAAGGAAACTTGGGAAAAGACAGGTATCACACTGTCTTGAAGGGGGGACGCGTCGTGAACGAAGAGAGACACCATGAGTATGAACCTCAAGACGTCGAACCTGAAGTACACGAAGCAACAGAAGAGAAATCGACGTATCCGTCTCGGAGCGAATGGCGACCGAAGCAAGAGGAACACGTACGCCATAAGCCGAGACCAAATATAAAACCGTTGTTACTCGGAGGGGTTGGCGGATTCTTAGGAGCGGCTTTGTTTTTTGTCATCGTCATGCTCTGGGATTCGCCGACCTCTCGTTTTGTGACGAATGAACTGACGCGGACCGAACAGGCCGTCACCGTCACCGAATCGGACGTCACAACCGCTGTCCTTGGGGCGAAGCCGTCCGTCGTCAGCATCACCAATATCCAGCGTGCGTTCACCTCGGACTCGCAATGGGAGGCGGGTGCCGGATCCGGTGTCATCTATAAAGTAGAAGGAAACACGGCCTATATCGTCACGAACTTCCATGTCATCGAAGAAGCGGACGAGGTCAACATCGCCTTTTCTGATGGTCAAATCGCATCGGCAACCATTTTAGGCGAAGACCCGCTCAACGACTTGGCTGTCGCCGAGGTCGAGTTGCCGAAAAACATCGATGTGGAACCGATTGTCCTCGGGGACTCCACCGTTCTCCAAGCTGGCGAGACCGTCATGGCCATCGGAAATCCGCTTGGTGTCTTCTCAAACTCGGTTACGCGTGGTATCGTCAGTGGTGTCGAGCGGACGGTGCCGGTCGATACGAACAGCGACGGCTTGATGGATTATAACGCGGAAGTCATTCAGACGGATGCGGCCATCAACCCGGGGAATTCGGGTGGTGCCCTCATCAACATTCGTGGAGAGCTCGTCGGAATCAATTCGATGAAAATCGCCGAGGCGAGCGTAGAAGGGGTTGGATTCTCCATTCCCGTCAACGTGGCGCTACCGGTCATTGACATGTTAGAACGCGATGGCAAGGTGACACGGGCGCAGCTCGGTGTCACGATTCAGGAAGTCATCGCTGTACCCGGAAACGTCCGAGAAGAGTATGGAATCTCCTTCGACCAGGAAGACGGTGTCTTCGTCGAAGAAGTGACACCGGGTAGTCCGGCTGAAGAAGCGGGACTACGTGTTGGAGATGTCATCACGAAAATCGGAGACCGGGAGATCAAACGATACGTCGATTTACGCGATGCGTTGTATCGGGACGCGACGGTCGGTGATACAATCTCCATTGAGTATTTACGTCGTGGGGAAGCAAGCGAAACCGAGGCGACATTAACTGAAGCAACATAAAGAAGCGGCAACGCTTCTTTTTTAAGGAGGAAAAACTGTGGAAAAAAAAGTATGCAAGGAACATGTTGAAATCGCTTTAGACATCATTGTGGATGAAACAGGGGAATACCCGTTGCTAGAGGAATTATCCACAAGTGAACACGTGACATGCGAGTTCTGTGAAGCCGATGCAACATATATTGTGTCAAGCAAAAACTAATTATCAACATGTGGATTTGTGGATAACTCTGTGGATAACCCTATGGATAACTCCAAAAAAACTGTGGAAAAAGGAAGAATTGGATGAATATTTCAATTATCACGGTCGGCAAACTGAAAGAAAAATATTTAAAACAAGGAATTGCCGAGTATACAAAGCGGCTGTCTGCCTACGCTAAAGTGCAGGAAATCGAGGTCTCAGACGAAAAAGCACCCGAGCATTTGAGTGAGGCAGATATGTTACTAGTAAAACAAAAAGAGGGCGAGCGGATTTTGGCGAAGATATCCCCAGATACGCACGTCATCGCCTTGGCGATTCAAGGAAAGCAGCGGACGAGTGAAGAGTTCGCTCGTGAACTTGATCAACTCGCGACGTACGGAAAGAGTAAAATCGTCTTCGTCATCGGAGGATCGCTTGGTCTGTCGGACGATGTGATGAAGCGAGCGGATGATACGATTTCGTTCTCGAAGATGACGTTCCCCCACCAACTCATGAAGCTCGTGTTGTGTGAACAGATATATCGGGCATATCGGATTAATCGGAATGAGCCGTACCATAAATAAATGAGGTTTTTTAAGTTTAATTTTCAAATATTTAATAAAGTGACATTCGAAAAAGGTAAGGCATCAATCAATTTCAGATTGATACCTTACCTTTTTTGAATACTTGCTGTATTAATCTTCTTGTAAATCATCCGAATTATTGAATGAATAAATGGAAGTACCTAAAAGTTGAAGAGCTAAATAATAGTCTTTATAAGACTTCTCATACTCAATCCAAGCCCTTTTAGTGACTGTTCGTCCATTAATATATGCGTTATAAACTTTCTCTAACGAAGACCAATTACGAGAAAGAGTTATATAGAAAATTCCTAACCCATGCTTCAGGATATCATTATCGATATTTTCTGAACTATCTTCATTTATAGATGACACTCTATTTTTAATATCTTTGAACAACAAAGTTATTTCAGATTTATCGCTTGAAGAAAGAGTATGATATAAAGGATTTTTTTGAAGATGAGAATGCATTATGGTAATAAAATAGTATAATTGTATTAAATTGATTTGATGTTCTTTATATTGTTTTTTCGTTTTTTTGAAATTTGCTACTTTCTCTTTTTCGTCTTTAAATCTTACGGTGAGAACTGTGGTATAAATTAATGTGGCTGCTGCAATTGCGGAATAAATTAGTCCTCCCCATATTCCAATCCATTCCTTGAAGCCGTCTTGTAGTACAAAATAGATAAGTAAAACAAAAAAAATAACGCAAGACCCAATTAATTTCAATTCCCTATTTACATTAAAATTTGTTTCTCTTTTAAGCCTAAAGTCATTTTTAATAGTTTCTTTAGCGTATTCTTTGAATAGAGACACATTATCTAACTCCTTACACGGTTTTATTTTCATTATAATTCAAAATATATCAAATTGGAGATAAATAATGGAGGAAATAACTTTTTTCAATAATGGTTTGTCAAATCAAGCGCAACTCTTCCTCGGTGAAGACCTCGTGTGCGGTTTTCCAGTTCAGGCACTTCCTCGTCCGCCCGTTGATCTTTGCGAGCGCGTTCGCTGAACTCCTTGCCCCGGTCCGTCGTCGCCGGCTCTTCCGCTCGAGGAACGTCGCGACGCACGCCTTCGATATCCCTCGTTCGTAGCCGGGTTTTTTATCTGACTTCCCGAGCCCCAGATAGGTCTATATTTTCACGCGTTCCGTTGTTGTAAGATGGGTGTAGCTCATGATATTTCCTCCGTCTGAATGTGTGTTGTGGTGACTTCATTCTAAACGAGGAAAGCGTTATGGGCTTTTTATATTCGCTTTTGGGTGTTGCACTTAATTTTATAATTCATCGAATATAAAAAGGAGGATGGCAAATGAAATATTTTGCGGAAAGGAATAACCAACTTGCAGATAATTTCTCTATTGACTTAGAGGACTTAAAAAAGTATTTTTACCAGACTTATAGATATTTCGAGGAAAAGAATTATTTCGAGATGGCTTATAGAGGGGTATGGGTACATGAAAACTATAAAGAAATTCAAGTACTTCCTCCGTCGATGTCACCTTCGCCAGAGATTTTTTTCATAAATCATTTAAGAAGTGACGAGGTGTACCCAATCTGGGATCATCATGAAAGTTACAATGAGGAACAGTTATTTACTGTTATTGAAATTTTGTATAATCATATTTGTGTATATGATTATAAGCAGAAGATATCCGACAAGAGCATCCCCAAAGAAGAGTTTGCTACCCATATGAATAATTTATTAAGATTTTATAAAGGGGGCTATTCCTTAGATGTAAAGAATGGTTTTATTATGGAACAGCCAAACGATTCATTGCTTGCCTTACTAAAAGAAGAGCCTCCGAAAGAGATGGGGGCTGGAGTAATTGAACAATTAAAAACAGCTATGCGAATGTTTTATAGGTATGATGCAAATGAAGAATCTCGGAAAAAGGCTATTAATATATTAGCGGATATATTAGAACCTCTACGAGAGGAGTTAAAAAGACTTCTTAATAAAGAATATGAAACTAACAAAAATAAGCATGACAAAATCATTTTCGGGATAGTGAATGATTTTAATATTCGACACAACAATGAGAAACAGCTCACAGAGTATAACAAAGGTATTTGGTACGAGTGGATGATGCATTATTACACAAGTGTTATTTACGCATACTACAAGTTGAAAAGTGAAATGTCGGAATTGTAAAACGAGTAGACTATATTTTGCGGAGTAGAAATAGCAAATATTAATCTAAGTATTGGCTATAGTCGTAGTAAGTCGCTTAGCTGTTTAGGAGGAGGGGTACCTATGAAAAATCCTGTGAAAGTAAAGCTTGATTACTTTTTTGAACGGAACAAAACCTGGTTTTATTCAGTAATCATTCTGCTGTTAGCCTTGCTAACCTTATATATTTTCTTTTTATTGCAAAGCACAACTGTGAATATGAATATTAGTGCCTCGATGATAGGGATATTCGGTGCAATATTGGGTGCAATCGTTGGTGGTGTTTTAACCCTTTTTGGTTCTATATATGTTAATAATAATCAAATGCGATCTAAATCCGCCATTCAGCGGAAAAATATAATTTACAAGCCTTTGTATGATGAATTGATCGAAGTGAGAAATATACTAAACGAGTCAAACCCTTATCCCACTTATGTTACTTTTACAAAGGGTCAGCAAACAATAAAGCCACATCCACAATTTTCTGCTTGGGGAAGAATTAAAAATGATAGTAGATATATACAAACTCCACGATATTTATCCGAAGGCATGGAGGAATTGTACGAAGTAGTTATTGAATATTTGGAGAGTTTCCCGAAAGCCAGTGATGAGATACAGAACAGAATTAATGAACTATTATATGAACGACATAAAACAAAATTTACATTAATGAATTTGAGCGATATTTTAATTTCAGGATTGATTTTAAAGAATAACCCAAAGGGTGAACTCTTTAAAGATTACTTTGAAATGGGATTGAATCCAAGAAAAAGCTTAACTGAAGAAGAAATAATAGAATTTGAGAACTTGGTCTATGAGGAGTGCCACAAGTTAAATTCCGTAAAACAGTTAATTGAATCTTACAATAAATGGATTGAAAAACAGGACAATTTGATTAATATGCTAAGTTCTTTGATTAAATTAATCAGTATGAAATACGAAAAACATAATGGGAATTATTAATGGGGTGTCTTCATGAGATATGGATTGAGACGTTGTGACGTGAAAAGGATTATTGAACAAAGGCTTAACAGCAACCCTGATATTTTCTATTATATAGAAATAGATCATATTGATGAGTTGGTAGAATTAATTACAGAGGGTGTTGCAGATGCAATTGAAGAAAATAATAGAAAATTGATTGATGACATAACAAGGGAAATAAAAAGATATTGACGGTTATATAAGTGAAAATAATTCATGAATGGCTGACAAGGGAGACAACAATAGCTTCCCGTCAGCCTAAATTAATCCATTACCTTTAAATCACCACAGGGAACCGTACTATAAATAAATGAACTGAGCCAAAAAAGTTAGACACTAAATAATTTGTCAGGCGACTTCGAGAACCTGGGTCTGGTATTCCACCGGGCTCAGGTTTTTTAGTCGTTTCTTGATGCGACGATGATTGTAGTACTCGATGTAGCGCTCGAGCTCCTGTTTGAAATGAGCCATGTCCTCAAATTTCCTGAGATAGAGTAGCTCGGACTTGAGCACGGTGAAGACGCTCTCGATGGCCGCGTTGTCGAGACAGTTGCCCTTTCGGGACATACTCTGGGTGATGCCGTGTTCGCGAAGCTTCGCCGTGAACGCTCGAAATTGGTATTGCCAGCCTTGGTCAGAATGGAGGATCGGCCTTCTATCGCTATCGAGTCTCGCGATGGCTTGGTCCAACATCTCGCCGATGAATGGATACTTAGGCTTATCTGACATCGTATAGGCGATGATTTCACGGTTTGCCAGGTCCATCATCGGTGAGAGATAGAGTTTCTCCCCGAAAAGGTGGAACTCGGTGACATCGGTCACCCACTTCTGGTTTAGGCCTGTGGCCTGGAAATCCCGTTCGAGGAGGTTCGCTGCGATCGTTCCGACCTCTCCCTTGTAGGAACGATATTTCTTCATGCGGACGAGGCACTTGAGACCGAGCTCGTCCATAAGACGCAACACTGTTTTCGGGTCGTGCCTGAAACCTCGGCGCTCGAGTAGCGCATGGATTCGCCGATAGCCACAACTTCTTTCGTGTTCGTGGAAGAGGGTCTGAATCGCTTCCTTCACGTCCGCATACTTGTCATCGGCCGTCAGGCGCGTCCGCCAATAATAGTAGACGCTTCGAGCCATATCGAGCACCTGAAGGAGCCTCGGTACAGGATAGGTGGCCCGCAGCTCGTCAATCACTTGGGCCTTGATCCCGTTCGTCGCGCTTCCTCTTCTTGAACCAAGGCTTTCAATTTTTTTAACGCTGCGTTCTCCATCTCGAGGAACTCGACCCGTTCCTTGAGCTTCTCGACCTCCGTCACCTCTTTGGGGTCCTGCTTCTTCCGTCTCGGCATCGGGGCACGTCCTTTCGGCTTGGCGGCCAGGCCCTCGGGCCCCTCCCGTTCGTATGTGGATCGCCAGGTGGAGATCATCCCGGGAGAGGACAGCCTGTACTTCAAGGACGCGTCAATCAAGGACAGTCCGTTGTCCGCCATATCGTTTATTACCCTTAGTTTAAACGCCGGCGAGTGGGCTGTATAGGACGGATCGAAGATCGTCTCGCCCCAGCGCTCATAGAGGAGTGCCCATTGACTGACTTTCTTACGGTCCACCCCGAACTCTTTTCCTAACGTTGTGCATCCGTCTTTGCCCGTCAAGTAGCGTTCGGTCACATGAATTTTGAAAGCCTTCGTAAATTTGACCATAAAAACACACCATAAAAGTTGGATTTTTATGTCCAACTTTTATGGGGCAGTTCAGTTACGCGGTTTTTGCTTTAGGACCCGGAAACCCGATTTATTTATGAATACTGGAGAGAACTTGAATTCAAAAACTAATTAGAGATAATAGTATAATTTATGTAACATCTATATTACGTTTGTCTTTTAAAGATTTAATGAAATCTATCTCAAAATAAATAATAAATATGAGGAGGAATAAAATGTTATATGATGATAAATTTATATCAAGTTTGCCTGAAGCAGAAGAAGCATGGAAATCGCCAATAGTAGTGTATGTTGCAAAAGAAAAAAATGAGCATTGTAAACAACTCAAAGTTTTTATAGAGCGATGGTTTGAGAAAATTGAGGAGGAGAAAAAAAATTCGTATTCTTCTCGTTTAAAAAGTTTAGACGATAAAGTATTTCTCGCTCAGGTAAGCGAGTTTTTTGTATACGACTTTTGCGATGAACTAGGTAAAATTCACCGAGATCCAAAACTGGAGAATGGGAAAACACCAGAATTGTTGTGGGATATAAAAAATCAAGAAGGTTTGTTGGATGTTGTGACATTATTTGACAATAGAGAGAGGGAAAAATCAAATAATGCGATTGACCACTTACTTAACTATTTGGGCGAACTTGAGCATTATTATAATTTTTCCGTTTGGTACGAAGATATTGATTGGAAGACTCTTCAACCTAAAAAAATCAAAAAAAGACTGATAAGACATTTAGATTGTCTTGACTTTCACAATATTGAAGATGATGAAGAGTTGATGATTAATGACTTCGGTTTTGTGGGAAGTTTTACGCCTATTCGTAAGGCAAATTATCAAAAAGAGAAAGTACGATTTTTTTCATTACTAGGTCCGGGAGAAGAAATTAAACCTAATACATCGATTGAAAGTCGAATTAAATCTAAGCTCAAGAAGTACAAGTGGGATGGTCCGTTATTTGTTGCTATTTGCAAAAGTGCAAGTTTTGGCGTTGATTGGGAGGACGTGGCTGAAGTTTTATATGGCCCCTCTCTGATTAGATATAACTCCAAGACGGAAAACTATGAGACCGTACTTGGAGAAGGTGGTATCTTAATGCCAAAAGAAAGAAGTGAACCAAAAAACACATCGTTGACCGGCGTTTTGTTCTGTGAATTAGAATGGAGAGGTGGGGGAATACCGGTATTTAAAGTTGGATATTTTATAAATCCTTTTGCGAAATATCCAATAACTTTACCTGTATGCACTTATCCAACTATAGAAAAAGATAAAGTAGTATTCGATTGGAAGCAAAATGAAAGGTGAACAAGAACGAGAGAACCTCATTTAAATGCGATACGGAGAGCCGTACCATAAATAAGGTTTCCATGCACAAAAAATCCTACCCAATATTTTCTTGAGTAGGATTTTTCTTGAGTTATAAATGAATCAAATGTGATCTAAATAATATTCATTAGATGTGTGTATAGGAATTTTGCTGTTTTTTAATCTTTTCGATTTCTCCTGTAGATTTACAAACTACCAAATAGGTATCATACCTATCATAAAGAACTACATTGTATTTACCATCTTCACGCAATTTAAATTCACTTATCTTCAAGCTAGTGCGATTAGTGTCCATTACCTCAGTAACACTATCTAATAATTTTTGTACATCCAAACCTTCACTTGTAGAAGGTGATTCAAGCACTTTTATAATAATGGACTTCACTAGATTTTTAGATAAATCATATGTTATCCCACTACAAATGACACCAATAATAAATTCTTCCCACCAACCACCTGCGCCTTGCTCTTGTCTATGAATAGATTTATTTAATTTTACTACGTCAATGTCATATTTACTTAACTCTTGTTTTAGTTCCGTGAATTTTTCCTCTGATAACTCATGAGTGTAAACTAACATATCTGGGTCGATGCATTCATTGATTTGTTCCTCAACGTTCTGCATATTTAAGTTTTCAAAGTAGCTTAAGATATGTTCATAACTCTCACTTTCATTTTGACTATTGTAATTCTCATCAAGATGTTCGTAGATATTAATTTCAATGATCACTTGAATGTCATTAAGACTTTTATTAACTCTTATATAAAAACCATCCTGTCTTTTATCACAAATTAAATTGCTCAAATCATTATAAAGCTTGTCTGCATCAATATTAATATCATAGGTATTTCTAAATTTCACAATTGAATTTGAAGAATCAGTTACTAATTGTTCAATATCATATTCTAGATATCTAATTTCTAAATATATCATCTCTGCCCTCCTAGATTTTCTCTATACTTTTAAACAAAATGTTACGTATAATTAACAAAAAAGTACTAATTTTTTGAAGGAGGATGAAGTTTTGAATATTATTACTAAAGAAAAAAGTAACATCAAGGATGCATTCGAATCTATTTTAAGAGCAGACTATATATCTATTGATGGATTTGATCAATTAGATAAATTAGAAGAGTATTATATTGATACATTTAATAACCTTGGATTACTTTTACAACGACAAGATAATTATTTGGCTGGAAGACGCGGAACTGGAAAAACTACGCTTTTAATGCGTGGATATTATGAATGTTTAAAATCAATCTCTCCGAAGTTAAGTAAAAAAGAACATTCCTTAGGGGATAAAAAAGTATTACCGATATATATAGATTTGAATAGTTGTAATGATTTATTTAAATCAGAGAATGAGCTTGAATTACTAGAAGTACATTTTATTAGACAGATTATCACGAATTTAAAAACCCAACTAGAAGTCATGTTTGATGAGAAGTATCTAATGATATTTGATAAAGAAAACCCTACACTAGATGATTTAGATTATATAGAAAACATTTTAATAGAAGGTTTGAAAATTAGAGAGTCTTCTAATATCTCTGTCCAAACTAACATGTTAAATGCCTTAGAAACTAGTGTTGGAGGAAAAATGAATTTAGCTAATCCGACTTTGCAATCTAATTTGAAGCAAAACTCTAGTTCTAATCATCAAAGAGAATTTAGTGAAATCAGGGGAGTAAGCATACAAGAATTTTTGAAAAAGATTAATGATATCAAGAAGAAAGCAAAAATTGATTCTATTTTCATTTTTTTAGATGAATTTTCAGATTTAAATAGTGAAGCACAATTGAAGCTATCTTCTATAATTAAAAGTTTGTTAGGAAATAAAATCAATATATTCTTCAAAGTGGGTGTTATCACAGACAGATATACATTTGGTGATAAAATAATTTTAGGTAGAGATTTGTATCCGATTTCTTTAGATTTGAATGATGTAGTTGAAAAATTAGATGGAGCGGTTAGTACTTTAAAAAAACTAGAATTACATATAGGTAATCTGATTGAAAAGCGATTAAGTGCGTTTTGTTCAGGTGTGACATACAGTACAATTTTTGATATGAAAAAAGATGAGTTATGCCATAGATTAGCAAGAGCATCGCTAGGTGTTACACGTACTTTAGGTTGGATATTACAAAATGCATGGATGCAATCTATGAATTCAGATGGAACATTTGGAAAAATAAAAATGCAAGATTTAAATTTTGGAATTAGAAGTGCAAGAAAAATGCACTATAAACAATTTCAGGGGAGTGTCAAAGGAAATCTAATACCAGGTTATTATATGGATATGTGGTCTAAAATTATAGAAAAAGCAGTGAAGGAGAAAAATAAGCACCCAGGAAGACCTGCTAGTCATATACTGTTGGACCCAATTCGGAAAGATTATATGAATATATTCTGTGAAAATTTTATGCTAACTCTTTTAGAAGAAAGTCGATCATCGAAAGCAGGTGGAAATTATAACCTATATGTAATTGATTATGATATTTGTATGGATTTAAATATTAAATTTGCTGAGGATAAAGATGAGTTTACAGCAATTCGATTTATTTATGATAGTGTTTTAAGTGACTTTGATCCATATTTTATAAAGGAAAAAATAAAAAGTTATAAATGTCCCAAGTGTGGTCTCATATATGAAGAAAGCGAAGTCGCACGAGCTAAGGTCAAAAGATGTCATGAAGATGATGAAAAGTTGGAAGAAATAATTCATAAAGAAGTTCCTATAAGTAAAGGTAACTTCGTTGAAGTAGAAACAAAGATATTAGGTTTGATAAATGATTTAAATGAGGATGAGGCTATGAGCGCCCAAGAGATTGCGGATGTCGTAGGATGTAGTAGACATAAAGTTTCTAACTGGGGTTCAAAAGTATTAGCTAGAAAGAAATTGATTAAAATAAAGATAAAAGACAATAAAAATTACTATTTCTCTAATAGTATCTAATTTTAATTGTTATTGTATGAATTTATTCGGGAAGTCAAAACTATTAAGAAGTCACGCGATTGAGCTTCATAATCAAAATCAATATGAAATATAGAATGATTTTAGTCAAAATACTACATCGATGAATAGGACGATGCGAAAAAGCAACAGGTCATCGAGATTCTCAACTACTACATCGATCGTGGCGGAGTTGTTGTTGCAATCCAAAAGGGTGAAACGTTACTCGGCTTTGCCGGACTGAACGGACAACCGCTCGGAACGGAAGGCCAGTATTTGAATTTAGGTTTCATTCATGTGAGTCGTCCTTGCCGAGGTCAGGGAATCGGAAAGCTATTATTTGAACGTGTCTGTCAGGCAGTAATCGAACGGAGTGCGAAGAAACTATACATCGAGGCGAATCCGGCCGTTGATACGTATCATTTCTATAAAGCGATGGGATGCATATTAGCCGAGGAGATGGTGCCAGAAGTGTACGAGGCAGAACCACTCGATCTACACTTGAATATGTCTTATCGTATCCTGAGACCGCATCGTAACGATGTGGTCTTTTTCATGCATAAAAACGCTCAACTCCAAGCTTTTCCTCCTGTGAAGAATTGAGGATTTCGAAAAATTGTGATAGAATCACAAGGCAAATGATTATCATTATCAGTCGATAATAATAGATGGAATCGAATAAGGTTGAGTGAATGTGAAAGGATGAATACAATGAGCACACTTGAAGCATATAACATGGCATTTCGAAATGGATTGGAACTAGAGGACGATGTGGTCCTTGAAGAGATGAAGCTCGGGGAATCGACAGAGTGGGATTCGATTGGACATATGACCCTCATCGCCGAAATCGAGGATGCGTTTGACGTCTATATCGACTCAGATGAAATGACAGAGTTCCATTCGTATCAGTCTGGTATCGCGTTGTTGCAACGTCTCGGTGTGGACATCCAGTCATGACGCTTTTTCAAACACTCGAGCAGTACATGGATTGTGAGGCGGTCTATGCGGACCGCTCTTATTTATATAGAGAGATGTTGGAAGTCGGGGACTCGATTTGTCAGGAAGTCGGCGAACGGTCGCTCGTCTTCTGTTTATGTGCCAACCGAGTCGAGTCGCTCTTCGGATATATCGGCTTTCTCCGTGGGCGAGTCGTCCCGGTCTTGCTCGATGCAGATATTCCAGTAGACCAATTACAGAAGTTGATGGAACGGTATCAACCGACTCACGTCTGGGCTCCGGAAACGAGGGAGGATTTGGCGAACTCGTTGGATGCCTTCTATGGCTATGGCGGCTACGCCTTATTTGAAACCGAAACATCGGTTCGCCACCAACTTCATGAGGAGCTGGCCCTTTTGTTGACGACATCAGGTAGTACCGGAAGTCCGAAACTTGTTCGCCTCACATACAAACATCTGATGGCGAACGCTTCATCCATCATCGACTATCTCGACATCGATCAAACGGATAAACCAATCACGACTCTGCCGATGAACTATTCGTATGGACTCTCCATCATCAACAGTCATCTGTTAAAAGGAGCGACCCTCATCCTGACAGACCGCTCAATCGTTCAAAAGGAGTTTTGGGAGCTATGTCGTGCCGAGAAGGCAACCACGTTTGGTGGGGTCCCGTTTCATTATGAGATGTTGAAACGATTGAAGTTTGAGACGTACGACCTCCCAAGCCTGAAGAAGTTGACGCAAGCCGGTGGCAAGTTAGATCCGAAGCTTGCGCAGCACTTCTCAACGGTATGTGAAGAAAAAGGAATTCAATTTTTCATCATGTACGGTCAGACGGAGGCGACGGCCCGGATGTCGTATTTACCGGATCGGATGCATGCGAAAAAAGCCGGTAGCATCGGAATTGCCATCCCTGGTGGAACGCTCTCGTTACGAGATGAAGCCGGGAACGACATCAAAGATGCGAATGTGACGGGCGAACTGGTGTATCAAGGCGACAACGTGTCGTTTGGGTATGCGACCTCGTTAGCGGACCTTTCAAAAGGTGATGACAATCACGGTGTTTTACGAACAGGTGACATGGCGTATCACGACGAGGATGGATATTTCTTCATCGTCGGCCGAATTAAGCGCATGATCAAACTGTATGGCAGTCGAATCAGCCTAGACGAAGTCGAGGCGCTCCTTCGAGAGCATGGATATGACTGCGTCTGTGCCGGGGAAGACGACCAGTTATACGTGTATACGTTACAAGATGACGTCGCACGCATTCAAAAAATCATCAAAGAACAAATCAAGGTGAAAGGTGTTCGGGTGATGCAGATTGACGAGATTCCGCGGAATGCGTTCGGGAAGATTCGTTATGCCGCATTGCCGAAGCGAGAACTTGTGACCACCTGATTGTCAGGAATCGGTACATCGTCAAGTTTCATAACATCAGGTGGTAATATGACTTTTATTTCGATTGAATTTCTCTTATTTTTAACATTCATCGTTGGAACGTACTATGTGGTTCCACATCGATATCGGTGGGTGCTCCTTTTGTTGGCGAGCTATGTCTTTTACGCCACGTTGAGCGTTCAATTCATCCCGCTCCTGCTGATTAGTACGGCCTTCACGTACGTCATCGGGATTTTGATTGAGAAGCAAGGGAAGAAGGCACAGAAGAAACGGCTCATGTGGGTCGGTGTCTCCGTTCTCGTCTTCTTCCTCGGATGGTTCAAATATTTTAATTTCGTCAATGATTCGCTCCGTTCGTTCGCCGCATGGAGCGGATTTGATTATGACGTCCCGTATAGAGAGATCGTATTGCCGTTGGCCATCTCGTTCTATACGTTCCAAGCCATCAGTTATGTCGTGGATGTCTCGAGAGGGAAGCAAAAGGCAGAGCGTCATTACGGCTATTTCTCTGTCTATTTCGCCTTCTTCCCGCAGCTTGTGGCAGGTCCGATTGAGCGGGCGAAAAAACTGTTGCCACAGTTGAAGACGGAGCAACATCTCGACTACGACAACATCAGCTATGGCATCCAGCGCATCATTTGGGGTTTCTTCAAGAAGACATTGATTGCCGATCGGTTGGCCCCGATTGTCGCGAGTGTATTCAATAGCCCGGACCCGACCGGTTCGGAGATTGTGCTCGCGACGATGTTGTTCTCGATTCAATTGTTCGCGGACTTCTCGGCATGCAGTGACATCGCCATCGGCTGTGCACGCTTACTCGGGATTCGCTTATCGGAAAACTTCAAGCAGCCGCACTTCGCCGTATCAATCGCCGACTTCTGGAACCGCTGGCATATCACGCTTTCGATGTGGCTACGGGATTATATCTTCATGCCGCTCGCGAAAGGAAAGAAGAAGCGCGAGCAGATTTATGGTGCCATCCTTGCAACGTTTTTAGTAAGTGGCATTTGGCACGGAGCCGCATGGAACTTCGTCTTATGGGGACTCATTCATGGAATCTATCGCGTCTTCGGTGACCATACGAAACAGCAGCGTGAAAAAATGGCGTCATGGGTCGGATTTGACCGTGCGCCGACACTGCATCGGTGGTGGAAAATCGCCATCACGTTCCAGCTCGTCTGTTTCTCACGAGTCTTCTTCCAATCACATTCGATGGCAGAAGCGTTCTCGCACGCTAAACTATATGTGACACCGTCTTCGTGGGCACCGTCAGGCATGATGCAGGCGATTCAAATCTTCTCATTGCTCGATTTGATCATCTTCCTCGTCGTCTTTGTCGTCGTTCATCTGTTCCAACATATCGAGCGGACGAGAGGTTCGGCTTGGGATTGGATGGCACGTCAGTCTGCCGTGACGAGTGTGGCCATCAACTTGTTCTTGATTATCTCAGCGTTCTTATTTGGCGTGTCGAGCCAAGGATTTGTATACGGTGGGTTCTAAGATGGATGGAAAGGAATTAGCATGAAGCGTTTAGGAATCAAAATAGGTGTCGTATTACTCGTCATCATCGCAATCTTCATTCCCGTCAACGAGTTCGTGAAAGAGTCGTGGGAATATAATAATAACCGAGCTGTCCTTGCCTTCAAGGAAGACCCTCACCCGGTCGACATCATCAATTTGGGGACGTCCCATGCGATGTACGGGTATTCATTCAAGTCACTTGGATTATCGCATCTGGATTTGGCGTTACCGAGTCAGCCAATCGAATATGACTTGAAGATGTTAAAAGAATACGATGAACATCTGAAGCCAGGTGGGGTCGTGATTGTCTCGTTATCACAAGTCACCTTCAGCAATTCGAACGTCGGTCGGAAAGAAAACTACTATCGCGTCTTGGAACGGGAAGACTTGGAGTCGGTCAGTTGGTTCAACTACTATACACACGAACGCTTCCCTGCATTGAACAGTGGGAGCGCCTACGCCGCCATTTCCCGGGAAATCCGAGATTTCCGCTTCGATGCGCACAAGCCATGGGAGAATGGGGGGCTGAACTATTCCGAGCGTAAGTATGAGGAAGTCGCCGCCCAATATGAGAATGCCGTGAACAATCACGAGATTGAAGAGAATATGGCATATTTACAAGACATCATCGATTATTGCAAGAAGCAAGGCTATCGCGTCGTCTTAGCGATAGAGCCGGTCCATTCGTCGTATCATGCGTATTTCGACGAAGCGGTCATGGAACGCCTCGTATTTCAGCATTTAGAAAAACTGGATATCGATGTCCCATTCCTCAATTACATGGGGGATGAACGGTTCATTCACAAACAATCCTTCTTCCATAACCCGGACCACTTGAATGGGGACGGGCGAAAATTATTGTCTACGCTTGTATATGAAGAGTTGAAGCGATTGGGGTATATTCAAGATGAAGATGATAATATGGAACGGGAGTGATTCCAATCGAAACAATCTATTTAGCCGGAGGATGTCTATGGGGTGTCCAGGAGTTTGTGAAGACGTTACCGGGTGTCCTTTCAACTGAAGCAGGACGCGCGAACGGGACGACCGATACGTTAGACGGAGAGTATGACGGTTACGCAGAGTGTGTCAAAACGACGTTTGATCCGGATGTGGTGACGGTCGAGGATTTGATGAGCTATTTATTTGAAATCATCGACCCATACAGCATCAATCAACAAGGAATCGATGTCGGCGAGAAGTATCGGACGGGTGTCTACAGTGAGGAGTCACGACACTTGATGGAGGCGCAAGCGTTTATTGATCGACGATCGGATGCGGAACGAATTGCTGTTGAAGTGAAGCCGCTCACGAACTATGTCCGAAGTGCGGATAAACACCAGGACCGTCTGACGCGTTGTCCGGACGATTATTGTCATATCCCGAAAGACTTATTAACAAAATATCAGAACGTGTCATCATCAAAGCGTCTCTTCTGAGATGCTTTTTTTGTAAGAACTGATACTGAAGATGTTGATATGAGCAGCAACAAAACTAGTCATGGTTCATAAGGATGGGAAAATATGTTATCTTCATCATGTTCTAATTCAGAAAATGAAAAAGAGGTACAAACATGTTCACATTCGGAATCATTGGTGGTGCAAGTCTTCTTTTAGTGGCGTTCGTCTTCGGCGTGACATATCTTGTCGTCCGATCCATTGTAAAAATGATGAAAAAGTAAAAGAAGGAGTCGGTCACTCAAATCGAGTGATGGACTCCTTCTTTTTACGTCCGTTCGAGAACATTCACGAGCATCTGATGGATAACGTCATGATCGTTCGGGTCATGAAGCTGATAGGGACTGCCGGGGAGCGTATATACATCTTTCGCTCCGACGTACGTGATGTGGAGTGTCAAGGAACCATCTTCCTGACACGCCGTCGTCAGTTCCAACTCACCACTGATGACACCGACTTCTTCCGTCATGACACCGTGGGTTGCCTTAAAGATCGAAGTGATTTCGTTCATTCGAAGACTCCTTTTCTCACTCAGTAACTGCAAGCATTGATGGCTGTCGTGAGTGCTGACTTCTCTGCGGATTGAAGGCTCAAGCCCCAACGACTCTTTGTCTCGACCCACATCTTCGCATACGCACAACGCGCCCCAGTGCGAGGGGGTTGCCATGTCGACGGGTCTTGGTCTCCTTTTGAACGGTTCGATGAAGCGGACACCGCAATCAATTGAGGACCGTTTAAGTCGTTCGCAAAGCTTTGACGTTTGGTCGTCGTCCAGCTACTTGCCCCAGAGCGCCATGCTTCAGCGAGCGGAACGACGTGGTCGATATCAATGTCAGAGGCTGAGGTGAACGTGATTCCGTCATAGTAACTGTACCATGAGCCAGTCGCAACCGGACATTCGTCGACGACCGAGTCAGCGTCTCGTTTCAAGACGATGTGACGCGTGTTACAACCGCTTCCTTGACTCGACCAGTGCGGGAAGAGGTCACGACTATACCCCGTCATCGACCCTTCATTTTTGACAGTGAGGGCATTCAGTTTCGTGAGTGCGTCCGCTTTCGATGGGATGTTCGGTGGAAATGCAGAGACCGGTGTCGCGTCAAACGATGCGGAGATCCAGACGAGCAAGGTGACAAGTGCGACAGACATGAGTTTCTTCAACATAAAAAGCCTCCTACTATGTATTTGGAATGAACACTTGCGAGGCAAGTGGGCAACCTTTCATTAAACAACTAGTGAGACAAACATTACGCAATAAATCCAACTTGATCATACACAGGACGATTTTGAAAAAGCGTGAAAATCTGCAAAATGATTAGAAAGACTGTCACAAATCCTTCTCCAGTATCAGCAAGGGACATGGTGTTATTTCTTTGGAACTAGTGAGCGATCAGGACTGGTATAATGGATGACATGGATGGAGAGAAAAGAAGAGGTGGATGGAATGAACAAGAAAGAGATTGCGGCGATTCGCCGACAGTTTAAAGTAAATGCGACAAAGCTAAAGATTGCTGACTTATATACGATTTACATCCGACAGGAAACGAATGAGATTTATTACGAAGAGTTGCGTCCGTTCCCATTCTTAGAAGAAGAGCAGCAGGAGCTGTTTTTGACGAACTTCAAAAAAGTGCTCGGTGGAAAACTTGATGAAAAACTGTTCGAAGTGAAGTTCCAATATCCTGAGGAAGGTCAAGTCGACCATACGCAAGGCTTGCTGTATGAAGGACTTCGTACGGAAGAGACCGACGTCTGGACGGACTATATGCAACGCATCGCGTTGAAGATGGTGAAAGACACGCCGTTTGAGAAGGATATGGTCGTGACGTTCATCCGGGGGAATTATAATAAGCCGACGAACCGGTACTCGGAAGAGTCTGAGATTCACGCGAACGATGAGGTGTATACGACGAAGTTCATCCTCGGCAGCATCAGCCCGACAGAGCTTCCGAAAAAATCACTCGTCTTTGACTTCGTCGAGCGGGAGTTCAAAGCCAGCTTGATTGTGAATCCGATCATCAAACTCGAGGCGCCGATCGGCGGATTCTTATTCCCGTGCTTCACGGACAACGCGGCCGATGTGAACCATGTGCTTTATTCGGCACACAAAGCGCATCAACCGGATATGAAGTTCATTGAGAACGTGTTGAACGGTTCGGAGATTGTCACGGCAGTGGAAGAGAAGGCGGTCTTCGAAGAAGTGGTCAAAGCGGTCATCGGAGAAGAAGTCAATTCCCGGACTCTCGCGACCGTTTATGATGAGATCAATCAAATCATTGTCGCCGAAGAAGAGAACGAACAGGAAGAAGAGAGAGTAGCGATGCTCGACTCCCGTGCCGTCGAGGTCGTCTTACGGGCGAGTGGTGTGGAAGATGTGACGACGGAGAAAGTCGAGCAGGCGTTCAAGCAAGTCGTCGACGATACGAAATATGAGATGAAAGCGACGAGTGTCGTTCCGAAGTATACGTCAAAGTCGATTAAAATCAATACGAAAGTGGCCAATATTTCCGTCAGTCCACAAGACTTGAAATACGTGAAGCAAGTGAACTATAAGGGGAAACCGTGCTTGTTGATTGAAGTGGAAGAGGAGACGGAGATTGAAGGGTTCAAACTCATCTCGGAAGAGTCGTTAGACTAATCGAGCATGTTGCAGTGTTCATAAGTGAACGTTCAAGCTAAGAGTCCAAGATGTAAACCTTGGGCTCTTTTTTGACAATCAAGTGAGGAAGGTTGAATTTAAACTTTGATACAGGTATGATTCAGGTGAAAACGTTTTCTAAAAACTATATTTTTTTAGTGTTTATCGAAAGCGCTTTCGGAATTTGTGAAATAACAAAAAACCTCAAAGACGAATATCATCTTTGAGGCTAGAGTTGTATTATTTACGCGCTTTGCTTACTTTTAATTTCTTCCCTTTGACCGGCGTCGTCTCCATCGCTTGAAGGACGATTGAACCTTTTCCGTTCAGAATATCGACGTACGTCATCTGATCATTGATTGTGATGATTCCGATGTCGTCAGCGGATACGCCAGGGATTTTGGCGATCGTTCCGACGAAGTCGACGGCGCGAAGTTTTTTCTTCTTCCCGCCACTGAAGTGAAGCTTCATGATGTCCTGGTTAATACGAGCTGTCTTGTTGTTTCGAACGACGCGTCGTCCGCTCAACTTCTGCTCAAAGGCATCTTGGTTAGCTGCAACTTCCGCTTCTGTCGGCGCATCGATCATCGGAATCTCGAATTGAACGTATGATTCGATAGCTCCGATGAGACGTTCTTCCTGACGGGTCATGAGCGTGATTGCCGTTCCTTGTTTGCCGGCGCGTCCGGTACGACCTGTCCGGTGCACGTAACTTTCCTTTTCGACAGGAACGTCATAGTTGATGACGAGTTCGACGTTGTCGACATCGATTCCACGTGCTGCGACGTCTGTCGCCACGAGGTAGCGGAAGTTACCCATCTTAAATCCGTTCATGACGGCGAAACGGTCCTCTTGCTCGAGTCCGCCGTGAAGGCGTTCAGCCGAGTAACCGGCTTTGTCGAGCTCGGCGTACACCGTGTCGACGTTCTCTTTTGTCCGACAGAAAATTATACAGCTGTCCGGGTTCTCGACGACCGTGATGTCTTGAAGCACAGCCAGTTTCTCGTTCCGGTGAACCGGTAGGAGGCGGTGCTCGATTGTCGAAGCGGTCATGCCGGTCGATTCGATCGCGACACGTGCCGGAGTATTCATATGCTTCTGGCAGAGACGTTCGATATCTTGTGGGAATGTTGCAGAGAAGACCATCGTGACGCGGTCTTTCGGCAACTGTTGAAGAATCTTCTCGACGTCGGCGAGGAAACCTCGATTGAGCATCTCGTCCGCTTCATCGATGATCAAGTATTCGACGCGGTCGAGTGAGAGGGTCTCACGCTCGATATGGTCCATGACACGACCTGGCGTACCGACGACGATATGTGTCTTTTGCTTCAACTCTTCACGCTGTTTCGAGAACGGTTCTTTCCCGTAGACGGCAGTCGCTTTGATTCGTTTAAAACGTCCGATGTTCGTCATGTCTTCCCGTACTTGAACGGCGAGTTCGCGTGTCGGTGTCAAGACGAGCACTTGGGGTTTATTTTCGGACCAGTCGATGAGCTCGATGACCGGAATCCCGAAAGCAGCTGTCTTTCCGCTTCCCGTCTGTGCTTTGACGATTAAGTCTTCGCGCTCGAGCGCACGCGGGATGACCTGCTGTTGTACCTCAGTCGGTGATTCGTATTTCATAATGCCTAGCGCGCGCGTGATCTCGTCGCTCAGGCGATAATCAGTGAATTGCTGTTTGTTCATGGGTAACCTCATTCTTTCGTGAAAACTTCTGCTTCAGAAAATTTCAATGTCTATTTGCAATACAGTCCATTATAGACCGAAAGGCATTAGGAAAGCCAATTTCATATAAAAATAAGTACTGGTGAAAGGGGTCTACATATTGAAACACAGTTATGAAAATCTCATGGATTATTTGAATCAGCATCAGCAACTTACGAGAACAAACCACCTCGAAACCATCATCAAACCCATACCGGATTCAGACCGTACCGGTGACCTTGATCCACGCGTCTTTGCGACGTTGACCGCAAATCATTCTTCACACGATGAACCGGATACAGCATTTGACCTCGAGGTGGCACGTGCCAGCATGGGGTGGCCGAACCGGGATCAGACGACGACTGATATCAAAACCGAGTATCTCATGATTCCTAGTGAGGATGGTGACATCCCGGTTCGTCTGTATCGTCCGCATCATACTGAAGCCATCCCAGCCATCCTCTTCTTCCATGGTGGCGGTTTCTTCGGCGGAACGCTTGATACGGTCGAAAATCCTTGTAAATTGCTTTCGGAACGGGCGAACGCGGTCGTCATCTCCGTCGATTATCGTCTTGCCCCGGAGCATCCGTTCCCGGCCGGATTGAATGACTGTTACCGCGCCTTTGAATGGGTACACGCACATGCGAATGAGTTGAACATCCTGAAAGACCGAATCGGCGTCGCCGGAGACAGTGCCGGAGGAAATTTGGCGACGGCTTGCTGTCTGATGGAACAAGAACGAGGGGAGGGGCGCATTTGTTATCAAGCACTCGTCTATCCTGTCGTCAATCTGGGATCGATTCCGACAGATGATTTTGAATGGACGCTCGATGCGTACGATATCTCACACCATCACGACCTGGTTCGAGGTGTCGTGCTCGCCCTCGCCGACTCGGATTCGCTCTTAAATGACCTCTATCTTCAAGGGGAGGTGGATGTCACGCATCCGCTCGTCTCACCATTATTCGCAGACGATGTCTCAGGCCTACCACCGACTTTGATTGTGACGGCGGAGTACGATTACTTACGACTCGAAGAGGAGGCGTATGCGCGGAAACTGGCACGAGCGGGCGTCCCGACACGCCTCATTCCATATCGGGGGATGGACCATGCCTTCATGGACAAGTTGGGAGACTATCCACAGGCAGACGATTGTATGAATGAAATCGCAAAAGGACTTAAGGAGCTGACGAAATGAAACAGTATACATTGGATTGGACTCGTTATGAGGAATTGGCACGTCAAGCGGTCGCGGAAGGTGTCGTGTTAGTCAAAAACGAACAGAAGACCCTCCCATTACAGTCAGGAACGAAGCTAGCCGTATTTGGTCGTAGCCAGTTCCATTACTATAAGAGCGGTACGGGATCCGGTGGGATGGTGAACGTCGGGCACGTCACGACACCGCTTGAGGCACTACGCGAGCGCCCAGACATTCACATCAATGAATCGCTCTATGCGACGTATGAGGAATGGGTGAAGGAGAATCCGTTCGACCAAGGTGTCGGTTGGGCCGGTGAACCGTGGTCGCAACAAGAGATGGACGTAACGGACGAACTCGTCGAACAGGCGGCACAAGAATCAGATGTCGCCCTCATCATGATTGGACGTACGGCAGGAGAAGACCGTGACAACACGGCCGATCCGGGTAGTTACTTATTGACGGATATCGAACACGCGATGATCGAGCGCGTGACGAAACGCTTCGACAAGACGGTCGTCGTGTTGAACGTTGGGAACATCATCGACATGAAGTGGGCGAAGGAGCCGAGTGCCATCCTCTATGCATGGCAAGGTGGGATGGAAGGTGGAAAAGGACTCGTCGACGTGCTCGTCGGAGACGTGAGTCCTTCCGGGAAACTGACGGATACGATTGCCCGATCCATCGAGGATTATCCGTCGACGAAGAACTTCGGTCACGCGGATAAAGGAATTTATCAGGAAGATATCTATGTCGGTTATCGCTACTTCGAGACGTTCGCGAAAGATGACGTTTTATACCCGTTCGGATTCGGACTGTCTTACACGACGTTCAATACGGAAGTGAAGCGTACGGCAGAGGTAGATGGCGTTTTAACGGTTGAGGTGGAAGTGACGAACACGGGTGAGTGTGACGGGAAAGAAGTCGTCCAACTCTACGTCGAGAAACCGCAAGGGAAGCTTGGGAATCCGCTCCGGTCATTGGTGGCGTTCGAGAAAACCTTGCTTCTTGAACCGGGTGAACAACAAACGCTTTCGTTCAACGTCCACATGACTGACTTTGCGAGCTACGACGACTCTGGCTTGACGGGTCATGAATCGAGCTTCGTTCTAGAAACAGGGACATATCGCTTATATGCCGGAACGGATGTGCGTTCGGCTACACTCGCTTTCGAAGTCGAGCAGCAGGAGCAACGTGTCCTCGAGACGTTAAGCGAAAATATGGCGCCTGTCCTCCCGTTCGAACGGATGAAACCAATTCAAGGTGAACAGGGATTTGAAGTGGGCTACGAGTCGACGCCGCTTCGCGCCGTTGACGTCGAGACACGTTATTTGGAAGAACGCCCTGAGACTAGAGTGTTCACGGGTGACCAAGGTATCAAATTGAGCGATGTGTATCATGGAAAGGCGTCACTTGACACATTCTTAGATCAATTGACAGATGAGGATTTGGCGACAATCGTTCGCGGACAAGGGATGAACTCACCGCGTGTCACGCCGGGGACGGCAGCGGCGTTCGGTGGTGTGTCCGACCGATTGAACGAGCTTGAGATTCCAGCGGCGTGTTGTGCCGACGGTCCGTCAGGCATTCGCATGGATATCGGGACGAAGGCGTTCGCACTTCCGAACGGGACGCTTTTGGCTTCCACGTTCAACGTCGATCTCGTCGAAGACTTGTTTGAGATGACTGGGCTTGAGATGCGAAAAAACCGCGTCGACACGTTGCTCGGACCAGGAATGAACATTCACCGTAACCCGTTGAATGGTCGAAACTTCGAGTATTTCTCGGAAGATCCGCATTTGACTGGGAAGATGGCGGTCGCTCAATTGAACGGCATGCATCGTGTCGGGGTGACGGGAACGCTCAAACACTTCAGCGCCAATAACCAAGAAGCGCATCGTCACGATATCGACTCGGTCGTCTCGGAGCGGGCGTTACGCGAGATTTATTTGAAAGGGTTCGAGATGGCCGTGAAAGAAGGACGCGCATCGTCCATCATGACGACATACGGCGCGGTCAACGGGATCTGGACGGCTGGTCTATACGATCAAAATACGCGTATCTTACGTGATGAGTGGGGCTTTGAAGGCATCGTCATGACAGACTGGTGGGCAAAAGTGAACTTCCGTGAGGATGAGTCGGCCAATCGTCAAAACACAGCGGCGATGGTTCGTTCGCAAAACGACTTGTATATGGTCGTCGACCGCCCGGACCTAAACTCGTTCGAGGATAACACGATGGCATCACTCGAAGAAGGGATTGTCACACGGGGCGAGTTGTTGCGGAGCGCGCGCAATATTTGTACGTTCATCTTGAAATCACCGGCGATGGAGCGTCTTCTCGGGATTCATGACGGTTCAGTCGAGGTGCTCGGCTTTGAGGATGAGATGAATCAACAGGATACATTTGAGTTGGATTACCAACATCTCGAAAACGGGGAACATGTGGATTTGTCAGGAATCGATACCTCGACTGGAAACACACACGTCTTCGCTATCTCGGTCGACCAAACGGGGACGTATGACATCACGTTGACTGCCCGTTCGAACGCGGGAGAGTTGGCACAGATGCCGGTGACATTATTTGCGAACAATATCCCGGGTGCGACGTTCACGTTTAATGGGACGGACGGAGAATGGGTGACGCAGACGAAGCAGGTCTTCTTCTTGAACCAGCATAATTATCTCCAGCTCTATTTCGCGTTAAGTGGATTAGAAGTGAAGGACGTGTCCTTCAAGCTCGCAGATGAATTCAGTATGAAGAACGGCTGAGCCGCCCTTTTGCCGATTCATTGAATACTGTATAATCGAAAGAACGACACATCGTAAAGGAGGCGCATACCCGTGGAAAATCGGCTTCGATTTTCTAGGTCTTCACGCACTCATGCAAAGCCATTTGGACGAAAGGCGATCACTTGCATGGGGCGAAACGAATACCTTGATCGCTTGATTTTAACGTAAACCACTTGGCTTTGCTCCCTTATCGGATTGGATTCATTCAATAAGGAGCGAGGTATGATGAAGTACGTCAATGCGCAACATATCCTGCCAGAACGATTGTTGCAAGAGGTGCAACAATACGTACAAGGTGAAACGTTATATGTGCCGACCCCGACTGACACGAAACGGAAATGGGGGACGGTCAACGGTGGAAAACAATTACTTGAGGAACGAAACGAAGCCATACGCGCAGCGTTTCGGAACGGAGAGCGAATCGAAAATCTGGCCATGTCCTATCATTTGGCGACGCACACGATTCGAAAGATTGTATACCGGTCGACATGAAGGAGGTACGACTAGTTCGCTAGTCGTGCCTTTTTAGGTCGACTATATTTCTTAATCAAAGTGTACACAGTAAGGAAGCATTGTTTCCTGTAAACTGAGAATGAAGGAAGGGGGCGACAAAATGTCAGATCCATTTATTCAAAACGAACAATATAATCTCATCAAAGAACAAGTGATGCTCGTCAAAGAGAGTCGAATGCAAAGCCTGCCGCCTTCTGTCTTGCGAGCAGTCATCGACTTGGCACAATCGAAAGTGATGTATGCATTCCCTGAGGCAACGACTGAACAACTAAAGCTGTTACAGTTCACAACGCTACAGACGAACGAAGCGTTCGACGAATATATGCAACGATTACGAGAATGGGTTCAACCATTTCCCGTTATTTCTGCCGAGCAACTGAAGAGTTTGTTCCCGAAACAAAAGAAGCTTCGTTTACCGGAGTTATCCGATGTTGATTTTGGACGACTCACGTATCTAGGTTGGAACGATGGACGTTCCAATCAAAAGTTGATAATTTGCCAATACGAAGGTCAATTGATTGGCATTGCATGTAAACCGAGTACGAATACGAAGAAAAATATATGTGCCTTTTGTAATCAGTTCACGGATGTGACGTACTGCGTTACGATCACGAAAGCGAAACAAGCGAAAAATCCGGACTATTACAAAGCCATCGGCACATATGTATGTGTAGACAGTAAGACGTGCAACGAACACATCACGAGCCAAGAGGCTTTGCATACTTTTGTTCATACAGCGTTACAGGCCTGACGAGAGAGTCGGGCTTTTTATTTTTTATAAAATACTGTACAACCTTTCCGATATCTCTTTAGATAGAATCCAAGAAGTTCTAATTTAAAAAGGAGGAAGCGGATGAAACATGCAGTGATTTTTGATATGGACGGAACATTGTTTCGGACAGATTTGATTTTAGAGTTAGCACTCGATGAAACGTTCGATTACTTACGAAGTGAAGAAAAATGGATAGGCCCGACACCGATTGGTCAATATCGGAACATCATGGGCGTACCATTGCCCGTTGTTTGGAAAACCTTGCTCCCACGACACGACGAACAAACTAGAGAAGAGGTCGATGCCTATTTCTTAACACGACTCATCAAAAACATCGAAAACGGGAATGGAGCATTATATCCGGGGGTACTCGAACTGTTTGAACAATTGTATCAAATGGGGCATTCCATCTTCGTCGCAAGTAATGGTTTGGTGGACTATTTACAAGCCATCGTCACGCGTTATGAATTGGATCGTTGGATCACAGAAACTTATAGCATTCAACAAATCGACACGTTGGATAAGGCCGATTTAGTGGCTGGAATCGTGAAGAAGTATGAGATTCAGGACGGCTTCGTAGTCGGAGACCGATTATCGGATATCTCGGCTGCACGAGCGAACGGACTCATTTCAATCGGCTGTCGTTTTGATTTTGCGCAAGAAACAGAATTGAAAGAAGCGGATTATATCGTGAATCATTTATCGGAAGTACTCGACATCGTTCTAAAGGAGACGGTTTCGCTATAAGTGAATCGATTTCGAGATTGGTCTCGTAAGTAAAGGACTACAACAAAATCGGAGGGATTATCATGCACACGCTCTACATGAAACAAAAAGTGTTCAGTCTACGCGGGCGCTTCACTATCAAAGATGCGGACGGACATGATCAATATTTCATCGAAGGTAGTTTTATGAAGTTTCCGAAGTCGTTTGAAATTAAAGACATGAACGGTCAGACGGTCACAACGATTACGAAAAAGACGTTCAGTTTTTTGCCGAAATTTTTTGTGGAAGTGGACGGCACAGATATGATGACCATCTCGAAAGAGTTTTCATTTTTCAAACCGAAATATTCCATCGATGCGGCCGGGATCGATGTCCAAGGCGATTGGTGGGACATGGATTTTGATGTGACGAAGAACGGACAATCGATTGGAAGTGTGCAAAAGAAGTGGTTCTCGTGGGGCGATAGTTACGAGATTCGTGTCGAAGAACCGGAGATGGAGCATTTGCTCATCTCTATCGTCGTAGCGATCGATTGCGCGAAAGCAGATCAAGCAGCGGCATCTAGCGCAGCAACATAAAGGGGAGTATCGAATGGAATTTTGGGACGTCTATACGGTCGACCGAGAAAAGACCGGTCGCACGTGGCAACGCGGAAGTCGATTGCCGAAAGGGGAATACCATCTTGTCATCCACGTATGTATCTTTAACGAGAAGGGCGAGATGTTGATTCAACAGCGCCAACCGTTCAAGGATGGTTGGGCAAACATGTGGGATATTACAGTCGGTGGAAGTGCCACGGTAGGAGATACAAGCCAGCAAGCCGCGATGCGGGAACTCGAAGAGGAGATTGGGCTCAAGCTTGATCTATCTCAGACACGACCGCATCTGACAGTCAATTTTGACGAAGGATTTGACGATATCTATTTGGTCGAAATGGAAGTGGATTTGAACGAGCTGACACTTCAAGAATCTGAAGTGAAAGCCGTGAAGTGGGCGGATGAGGCGACGATTCTGCAGATGATTCAACAGCATGAATTCATACCGTATCACACACCGATGATACCGTTACTGTTTGCCATGCGAGGACAATGGGGAGGGATTGATCATCATGCATACGTACAAGTGGATAAATGAACCAAAAAGCGTGAATGGATTTGAACCGCTCACTTTCCGCACTTTGCCAGATACGGACTTTTGGCGAAATACACATTACGGATTCAATCGCATGACGGCGCATGCGCGACTAACAGACGTCAAAGCCAAACGATTTACATGTCGGGCGACAATCCAAATGGAACCGAGCCATACATATGATCAGGCCGGAATCGTCTTATATGTGAATGATGACCATTGGATCAAGACGTCTGTCGAGTACATTCCGGACGGACCGTCCCATCTTGGCGCAGTCGTCACCTCGTTTGGCTATTCGGATTGGTCGACATGTGATTTTTCAAATGACATGGTTCGCAATCCGTTGACGTTTGAAATCGTGTATACAGATGGAGATGTGGAGATTTTCTTTGAATATGGTGACGGTATGCGTGAACAGCTTCGCATTGCCCATCTCCATGACGTATCGACATTACGCATCGGTCCATATGCCTGTAGCCCGGATGTGAATGCGACAGGTTTTGACGTGACATTTTCGAATTGGGAGCTACGGGAAGCATCGACGTGAGTCTGAAAAAAGGAATTTCTCATCGTGAGAAATTCCTGTTTTTTAGCGTTTCCGACTAATCAATCGCGCTGTTCGTAAAATCGATGGCAACAATTTACGACGCTGGCGGAACGCGAGATAGCGTCCTTCCCAAGATGGTTTGAACTTCTGTTTGAACTGTCGCAAGCCACTGAACGGATAGATGTAACTGATGTTTTCAAAAATGTCGGCGGCGACGCGCTCCGGCCAATGGGAGAACGTCTGCTCTCCGACGGCGGCAAGTGGTGCCACGCCGAGTCCGACATGATCATAGCCTTCTGCGCGAGCCCATTCGATGATGTGAAGGATTAACACTTCAATCGATCCGGTCGGCGCATCATTTTTCGAACGCATCAAATCGATGGAGATGGCCCCTTCTCCCCGGAGTAGCGAAATGAAAGCCACGACGACACCGTCCGCATCTCGCAACAAGGCAATCGGATAACGTGTCAACGTTTCATAGTTGAAGAATCCGAGAGAGAAGCCTTTCTCATTTCGATTCCCGATCCATTCGTCTGAGATGTCTTTTAACTCTTGTAACAGCAAGAGGCTCGGTTCACAGACGATGTCGAACGTGATTCCCTTCTTCTCAAACTGATTGTAGAGAGAGCGCATATTTGCACGCTTCTTCCCGGATAAGGAGAAGGCCGAGACGTCAATCGTCGCCTCTTCCCCTAATTTGAAGAACGTGAATCCGGCATCATGAAGGCGAGGCATCCAATTCGGTGTAATTTGATAAAATAAAGGAATATACCCGATTCGATCCGCATCTTCAATGAATCGCGTCAAAAGAGAAGTCGCAGCCTGCTTCTCGCCTTGGATATCACCAAGGACGATGGCATGGTTCCGAGACGTCGCAAACAACAGACACGCATCTCCGGCCTCATTCATGTAAAAACGCTTATCTGCCATATGGGCCAAGTCAAAACTGCTCGATGTGGGCTGTGTTGCTTGGAACTGTCGGATGCGATGTTCATCATAGGCCTCTCCAAGCGCCGGACGTTTCCAACG
The DNA here is from genome assembly GCF_018617095.1 of Exiguobacterium sp. s83. GTDB lineage: Bacteria > Bacillota > Bacilli > Exiguobacteriales > Exiguobacteriaceae > Exiguobacterium > Exiguobacterium profundum. Next base: position 65,011 of record NZ_JACSJP010000002.1, read on the forward strand.
ATCGAACAAGAGCAGGAGTACACTTGCTACGATTGAAGTTAACAATAAGACGAACGTCGTCAACCAACCGGCTTGATGCGATGTGAAGAATAAGTTGTCTGTACCTGCGAATGACTGCAATAAGAGGGCGTGGGTGCCGACATAGAGCAGGACGTAAATCAAGCTTCGGATGAGACGTCCTGTCGTTAAAATCGAACGGTATCGGACGTGTCGTTTACGTGTCAACCAGACGAACATCGCAAACCCGATGACGACGAAGGTCTCAAACAGGTTTAACCCACGAGCGATGACTCCGATGGTCGCCAAGATGAAGGCAGTGTTGAGTAACCAGAGTGTTCGTTTTGTCCGAACATACATGCCATAGACGGATAAAAACATGAGAAGTCCGGCACTCAATAAGAAAAGGGTCCCAATCCATTCAAACCAGCGATTCACTTCATAGAGCGGCGTCACGCTCGGGAGAAGCGTCTGGAACCAAATCAACAGACTGCTCATGAGTGCGATGAGACTTCCAGTCAAGCGTCCAATCTTCGCAAGCGTCCGCGAAACGACGCGCCAGACGACGGTCCCAATCTCATAAGAAGACCCGATGATTGGCCGATACTCGATTTGTTTGACGACCTGATCTCCGAATGCGATGGCTGCGAGAAAAAGTCCAATTAAAAAGGGAACGACAAAATAAACGAATCGATAGATGATTAGTGAAGACAAAACGATGTCTTGATGAATCCCAAGTTGAGTCATCCCAACGAGATACAGTAAGTCAAACGTTCCGGCACCCCCAGGGACGAGGGAGACGACACCGACGACCGTCGCGACGATGAATACCCCGAAGAGTTGCACGAACGAGGCCGACCCGTCTAGTAACGTCAAGGCATAAATGGCGACGAATCCTGCGGTGACCCATTCTGCGATCGAGGTCATCGTGTACCCGAGCAGAGTGGACCACCCGACATTTGATCGGCGTGATGTGACGAACAAATAAAATGGGAGCATCGCACTCACGGCGAGTAGCACCGGCCAAATCCATGGTTTCGTACCGATAAGCCCGCCAGCCGGGAAAATCTCGAGGAGCACACCGATGGAAAGAATGGACAGACCACTGATGAGTGTCGGGGTCATCCAGCCGATGGCACGGAGTAGGCGTTTCGTATCCGTATAGGGACGGTAGAGGGAGGTACGAAGCGCGATCCCGATCACGCCGCCGAAGCCGAGCATCCCGTTCATCGAGTTCGTGATCCACGCTGTTTGAACGATTTTTCGTTTCGGTAGCTCGATATGTAAAGAGCGTAGCAGGAAATAGTCATAGCCCGTCATCGTCAAGACAGCGATCCCACCGAGTAGGATGAGTGTGAACTGTTCCCAACCGGTCAGTTGTTTCAGTGTCGTGAAGGCGGTCGCGAGCGAGAGGTCTTTCAACTCTTGTCCGCTCTGAATCAAAATCAAGCCGATTAACGCTATAGGAATGAGCCATTTTAATTGTTTCCATGAAAAACGAGTACGCATTGCGATCTTCTCCTTATCTGCCATAGGACTGACAGCAGCTTCTGTCTAAATCGTACTATAGGATACGATTGAAATCTGTAAAACGTTTCAAAAAGAGGGGATTGTAAGCGCAAGAAAGAGGACGAAATGTTAATTTTAGATTTGCTACAGTGAGAGAAGAAAGGGGTGTGGAGATGTTGACGTTTGACGAAAAGTGGGCGAAAGTGCTCGCCTGCGATGCAACTTATGACGGATTGTTCTATACAGCCGTAAAAACGACAGGGATCTATTGTCGACCATCGTGCCGATCCCGCAAACCGAAGAAAGAGAACGTTGATTTTTACGTAACGAGAGAAGAAGCGGAGACAAATGGATTTCGACCGTGCAAGCGATGTCAGCCAGAAGTCGAACACGCCCCACACCGTGCGCTCGTTCAACAAGTGACGGCGTATCTCGTGAACCATTATAAACAACCCATTCGCCTTGAACAGATTGCCGAACACGCCCAACTGAGTCCCTTTCATTTGGAGCGGACATTCACCCAGGCGACAGGAGAGACTCCGAGGCAACTACTTGAACGGATTCGAATCGACAAGGCGGCTTATTTATTGCGAACGACCGACATGAGTAATCTGACGGTCTGCTATGAGGTCGGGTTTCAAACACCATCGAACTTTTACCGTGTGTTCCGACAAGTAAAAGGCTGTACACCGAACATGTATCGAAAAGGAGAGGACCTATGACAGAGATGCTACTTGCTGTTCAGCAGCCGTTTGATTTTCAAGAGTGTCTCGTCTTTTTAAGTCGGTCAGAACAAGAAGTGCTCCATGTGACCACACCTGACACGGTTCGAAAGTTGATGCGAATCGGGGAACGGCTCATCCTGATCGAGCTTCGAGAAGAGGGGAATCACATTCATGTACGGTTCCCTTTCGATGAAGTATCAGAGACAGAAAAAGAACGTGTCGCACGTGAGGTACGAGACTGGTTAGACCTTGATCGTGATTTAGCGCCGTTTGAAGCGATGGGTGAAGAGGATGAATTGCTGGCTCCTTTGATTGAAGCACATCGCGGATTACGGATGATTGGCTTTCCAGATTTGTTCGAAGCACTCGTTTGGGCCATCATCGGGCAACAGATCACCTTGTCGTTTGCGTATACGATCAAACGACGCTTTGTTGAACGATATGGAGACCATCGAGTCGTCGAAGGAAGAGCGTACTGGACGTTCCCGTGGGCGGAACGAATCGCCTTGCTCGAACCGGAAGGATTACGTGAGCTTCAATTCAGTCGCAGGAAAGCAGAGTATGTCATTGATATTGCACGGGAAATAACGAATGGAGACCTGTCAAAAACGGCTTTACAATCACACTCTTCAGCTGATATCCGTCAACGGTTACTCGCGATAAGAGGTGTCGGAGCATGGACGGCAGACTATGTGTTGATGAAGTGTTTTCAGGACGCATCAGCCTTTCCGATTGCGGATGTCGGATTGCATCAAGCGATTCAGCATCAGTTAGGGACAGCGAAGAAACCAACGATTGAAGAAGTGAAGCGTTACGGTGAATCGTGGCAAGGTTGGGAAGGATACGCGACATTCTATCTGTGGAGGTCATTATATGGGAACGTATAAATTAGACGTGGAGACACCGATTGGCGTCCTAGAAATCATCGGGGCGGAGCAGGTCGTTCAATCGATTTTATTCGTCGAACGGGAAAGCAAACGAAGTATGGAGCAAGATGTACCAAATGTATTGCGACAGTGCCGGGATGAACTAAACGCCTACTTTCGTGGCGAGCGTATGACGTTCACGTTCCCGACTGAGCAAATCGGGACAACGTTTCAGCATGACGTGTGGGATGCGTTACAAACCATCCCGTATGCGGAGACGGCTTCTTACCGCGAACTTGCCGAACGCGTGAAGCGACCTACGGCTGTTCGCGCAGTCGGAGCAACGAACGGACGCAACAAACTGAGCATCGTCGTGCCTTGTCATCGCGTCATCGGATCGACTGGGAAATTGACGGGCTATGCCGGTGGACTTTGGCGAAAAGAATGGCTCCTGCAACATGAAAAACAAGTCGCACATCACCCCCAGTAAAAAACATTTCCCCCTCCAAATCTGCTACACTAGAAGAGGTCCTATCGTGACGTCGGAATCGACGAAGTTATAGGATGATTCCCGTCACTTATGGAGAAAGTTTTGGAGGAATGCATGATTAAATTATTAGCAGATTCAACGTGTGACTTATCGGATGAAGTGCTTGAACGGTACAACATCGGGGTCGCGCCGTTGATCATCACCATGAACAATATGTCTTACCAGGACCGGGTGGATATCCAGCCGGATGATTTTTACGGAATGTTGGAAGCGCTCCCGGAATTCCCGACGACGGCGATGCCGAGCCCGGCGACGTTCTTGAAATTGATGGAAGATGCGGTTGCTGCCGGCCATGAGGAGATTTTATGTATCTGTATGTCGAGCGGCACGAGCGGCTCGTATCAATCGGCGGTCATCGGAAAAGAGTACTTTGAAGAAGCGCATCCTGACTCACCTGTCAAAATCTATGTCGTCGACTCTCGTTCGATGAGTCACGGTAGCGGCTGGCTGTTGCTGAAGAGCGCACAGATGCGTGAAGCCGGTTCGACGTTCGAAGAGCTCGTTGATTTCAATGAGACGTACAAGACAAAAGTAAAACACTTCTTATCCGTAGATGACCTCGACCATTTGATCAAGAGCGGACGGCTCTCAAACGCGAGTGCCATTATCGGAAAACTACTCATGGTAAAACCCATCATGAGTATGAAGAACGGGAAAGGTGCCATTGTTGCCAAGGAACGAGGCACCCGTAAAGTGCTGAAGCATTATACGGACGAGTTCGTGAAACGCGTCAACCCGGACATCACGAATTTCGTGATCATCGGGTACACATCGGACCAACGGATTGCGGAGAACTTAAAAGCGAAGCTCGAAACCGAAACCGATTTTGCCGGCGAGATTTACCTCATGCAGATGGGGGTCTCGGTCGGGACACATGTCGGGCTTGGTGCCATCTCGATGTTTTTCGTAGAGAAGTGACAAAAGCCGTCTCATCGCGAGACGGCTTATTTGTTTGGCCAAATATGCCCGATGACCGGTGTGCTGTCGTGATAATCGAGACGATAGACATCTGGGTTACGCATCTTACGCCATGTCTCAAAGTCATATTGCGGGTCGAGATGTTGCAATAAGAGTGCGAGCAGATTGCCGTGTGTCACTAATAGGGTTGAAGCATACGGAGCTTTGGCGTGCTCGACGACTTGTAGGATGCGCTGCGTCGCCTCCTCAGCCGATTCGGCACCAGGCAACTTGAACGTCGGGTCGCTGAACGACTGACGTAATGGGGTCAGCCAGTCTTCGAGCGGTTCGTGAGATAGGATGCGTTCTCTCAGTAACGGTTCACGTTCAATCGAGAGGTGATGAGCATCGGCGAGTGGCGTGACCGAAGCGACTGCACGGGTATAATCGCTTGAGATGATCCGGTCGATTGTGAGTTCAGAAAAGAAATCGCGAAGCCATAAAGACTGGGCGTGACCGTCTTCTGTGAGCGGTGAGTCAGGTTCTTGGCCCGCGGCTGAGCAGTGGCGAACCAAATAGAGTGTGGGCATATGGATTCTCCTTGATCATTTTTAGTGAAAAGCCAATAATGAAATATATGTAAAACTATTTCATATCATAGAATATATTTCAATTTACTTAATGATAAGTAGGAGGAACAAATGGATCATTTGAAAAGACAATTAGAAAACTCTCTTTATACTGGGTTTATAGATAAAGATCATTATCATTCTAGTCCGTTTAAACCAGAACTTTTAGTAAACGAACGAGTTAAAAGACAGGATGTATTGACCGCGTTACTCGATGAATTGAAAATTTGTAAGAAGTTTCGATTTGCTGTTGCGTTCATTACAGAATCAGGACTGGCAACACTTAAATCAACATTATATGACTTAAATCAAAAAGGTATTCGAGGCGAGATTATCACTTCTACATATCAACTGTTTAATCAGCCAAAAATGTTCAAAGAACTTTTGAAAATTTCGAATGTTGACGTAAAAATTGCAGATGTGAATGCATTTCATTCAAAAGGATATATTTTTCAACATGAAGGCTACTTTTCATTAATTGTTGGTAGTTCAAACTTAACTGCAGGAGCATTAAAAACAAACTACGAATGGAATATTAAACTAACATCTCATGAAAACGGTGAAATTGTTCAACACTTTTTCAATCGATTCGAAACAATGTGGAATGAATCGATTCCTCTAACCTTAGAATGGATTAAAGCCTATGAAAATGTATATCGTCCAATGGTTAGAGATCGAGTTGCTGAGTTTCCAAGTATGCACGATTTTAATCAAGTCAAGCGGGAGCTTGAAATTAAGCCGAATGACATGCAGCGTTCTGCTTTAGACGGTATTGACGCAGTCCGACAGCAAGGTCATCAACGCGCACTTGTTGTATCAGCTACGGGGACTGGGAAAACATACTTAGCTGCATTTGATGTTCGTCGATATGAACCGAAGCGAATGTTATTTGTAGTCCATCGTGAACAAATTTTGAAAAAAGCCATAAATGATTTTCATAAAGTGATTGGTGGGAACATTGAAGATTACGGTATATTGTCAGGAACAAGTCGAGTAATTGACTCTAAATATGTGTTTGCAACGATTCAAACCATCTCAAAGGATGAAACTTTATATCAATTTGCACAAGAAACTTTTGATTACATGTTGATTGATGAAAGTCATCGGGCCGGAGCCAATACATATCAAAAACTGTTAGAATATTTCACTCCGAAGTTCTTACTTGGAATGACCGCTACTCCTGAACGATCAGATGGATATGATTTGTTCAGACTATTCGATTACAACATTGCATATGAAATTCGTTTACAAGAAGCACTTGAAGAAAATATGCTATGTCCATTCCATTATTTCGGGGTAACTGATCTTGAAATTGATGGGGAGCAAAAAGAAATTGAAGTGTTCCAAAAACTTGTATCAACTGAAAGAGTTGAGCGGATTATTGAAAAGATTAAATACTACGGCTATTCAGGTGAAAAGTTGCGAGGACTAATGTTCTGCAGTTCTAAAAAAGAAGCAATATATTTGTCTGAGCAATTAAATGCTCGAGGCTTTAAAACATGTGCTTTAACCGGGAATGATGCTCAAGCAAAACGAAAGCAAGAGGTAAATAATCTAGAACAGGGATTACTCGACTATATTCTCACTGTGGACATATTTAACGAAGGGATCGATATACCAAGCATTAATCAAGTTGTAATGCTTCGACAAACTGAATCGAGTATTATCTTTATTCAACAATTAGGAAGGGGCTTACGAAAGCATAAATCTAAACGATATGTAACCGTTATTGATTTTATAGCAAACTATAAAAATAATTATTTAATTCCAATTGCTCTCTCAGGTGATCGTTCTCAAAATAAAGATTCTATTCGTCGTAAAGTAATCGATCGGAGCTATATCTCTGGTACATCAACTATTAATTTTGAAGCGGTTGCTAAAGAACGAATTTATGAATCAATCAACCAAGCAAGATTAACCGATTTAAAAACTTTAAAAGAAGCATATCAGAACTTGAAAAATCGATTAGGTAGACAACCTATGTTGACTGACTTTATAGATAATCACTCAATGGATCCGGTTGTTATAGCAACTAAAAATGGACATTATGGTGCTTTTTTAAGAGTTGTTGAAAGTGAAGTGCCCCCTCTTTCGAAAGAAGAAGAGCAAATTTTACTTATGGCAACCCAAGAACTTTTATCAGGTAAAAGAATACATGAGATTTATTTGTTAAAACTTTTGGTATCTGATCTCTCTATAAGTAAATTCAATTTTATTAACTACTTACATGATCATCATGTTCGAGTAGATGATGCAACGCTCAAATCAGTAGAGAATGTATTATCTTTAAATTTCTTTAACGATGCAGACCGAAAGAAATATAGTAATAAGCCGTATATTGAATTTGATCGTGACACGTATCGATTATCTTCACATATACAAACTATGTTACAAAATGAGTGGTTTGCTAAGTTATTAAACGACTTACTAGAAGCATCAATCCTAAGAAGTAAACGATATAATCAAACAAAACCGTTAACGAGATTGGAAAAGTATACGAGAAAAGATGTATGTCGATTATTAAATTGGGAAAAAGAAGAGCAATCTACAATGTATGGTTATAAAGTTAAGCATCATACATGTCCTATATTTGTAACGTATCATAAAAGTGAAGACGTTGAAGCTAGTGTTAATTATGGTGATTCCTTTATTAGTCCAGAGGTATTTCATTGGTATACTCGAAGTCGAAGAACCACAAAATCTGAAGAAGTACGTAAAATTATTGATTCAGAGAAAGAAAACATTGATATCCATCTATTTGTGAAAAAAGATGACGATGAAGGCGGAGATTTTTATTATTTAGGTGAAGTGAAACCCGATCAACAATCTATACAAAACACAACAATGCTAAATAAAAATGGTCAAGAACTTCCTGTAGTCACGATGAATTTAATGCTAAAAGAGAGTGTCGATCAACAGATATATGATTACTTGCATGAGAAAACACATTAAAAAAAGCCGAGGCGTACCTTATACGTTCTCGGCTTTAGTTATTTGATTAATCACATCATTTACTGCAGGTATGTCGGCTGGTGCCCATACAAGAGAATGTAAATTTTCACGCTTTAGCCAGATTAATGCATCATGTTCTGTTGCTACGGGATTTCCTGATTTTAATTCAGCACGTAGTGAAATCAATTGAATAATAAAAGACTCATATTCATGAACGTGTTCGTTAATGATTTCATGCGCAGTAATTTCGCATTGTAGTTCTTCGTATATTTCACGCTCGAGTGCTTCTTGTAGATTCTCACCATCCTCGACTTTTCCTCCGGGAAATTCCCACATATTTGGAATTAGCATTGTTGTTGAACGAAGTGCACAAAGAATTTCCTTTTTTTCATTTTCAATAACTGCTGCTACCACTTTTACTGTTTTTTTCATTGATACTCCCTCATTTTTGAGATTTGATTACATCCATCATAACATTCGTCTTTTCATTATAAATTCAAACTTCACTTAAAGAATTTTTTCGCACTAAACCCCTTATCATTCATCACAAAAGAGTTATAATCGGTATAACGATTATAAAATATACGATTGAGGAATGGGGATTCTTCAATCGTATGACAAAAAATTCAGGGGATAAGGATGGGGTTTTCATGAGCAGTACGCAAACGAGAACAGACGTCATTTTGATTGGGGCAGGGATTATGAGCGCAACGCTCGGTTCACTCTTTAAAGAGCTCGTACCGGAGTGGAACATCAAAGTGTTCGAAAAGCTCGATGCAGCAGGGGAAGAAAGTTCAAACGAATGGAATAACGCAGGTACGGGACATGCCGCACTTTGCGAATTAAACTATACAACAGAGAACGCAGACGGGACGATTGACATCTCCAAAGCGGTCAACGTCAACGAGCAGTTCCAAATCTCGCGCCAGTTTTGGGCGCACCTCGTCAAGCAAGGACTGATTGAGAATCCAGGAGCCTTTATTCGTTCAATCCCACATATGAGCATGGTCCAAGGGGAGAAGAACGTCGATTTCTTGAAACGCCGTTTGGAAGCGCTCACAACGAATCCGTTGTTTGAAGGGATGGTCTTATCGGACGATCCGAGTCAATTACAGGAATGGATCCCGCTCATCATGGACGGACGGACACCGGATGAACCGATTGCTGCGACGAAAATCGACTCAGGGACAGACGTGAACTTTGGCGCATTGACACGTATGTTGTTTGACCATCTCACATCGAACGGGGTCGAAGTCAACTATGGCCATAGCGTCGAGGACGTGAAGCGCCTCGAGAACGGTCATTGGGAAGTGAAAATAAAAGACATGTCTCAGAACACGATTGAGACGCATACGGCACCGTTTCTCTTTATCGGAGGCGGTGGTGGCAGTTTGCCGCTCTTACAAAAGACAGGGATTCCGGAATCGAAACAAATCGGAGGATTCCCAGTCAGCGGTCTCTTCCTCGTTTGTAAAAATCGCGAGGTCATCGAGCAACATCACGCCAAAGTGTATGGTAAAGCGAAGGTCGGGGCACCACCGATGTCGGTCCCGCATCTCGACACTCGTTTTATCGATGGACGCAAAGAGTTGCTGTTTGGACCGTTCGCCGGCTTCACACCGAAATTCTTAAAAACAGGATCGAACTTGGATTTGATTCGTTCGGTCAAGCCGAACAACGTCATCACGATGCTTGCCGCAGGGGCGAAAGAGATGCCACTTACGAAATACTTGATCGAGCAGGTACTCTTGTCTCACGACAAACGGATGGATGAACTCCGTGAATTCATCCCGAATGCCAAGAATGAAGATTGGGAAATCGTCGTGGCGGGGCAACGTGTGCAGGTCATCAAAGATACACCGCAAGGAAAAGGAACACTTCAATTCGGAACGGAAGTCGTCAGTGCCGAAGATGGGTCGGTCGCGGCACTTCTCGGTGCTTCTCCAGGCGCATCGACGGCCGTGCACGTCATGTTGAAAGTGCTCGAGCAGTGCTTCCCGCAATACTTACCGGAGTGGGAACCGAAAATCAAAGAGATGGTCCCGTCGTATGGCTTGAAGCTGTCGGAACATCCGGATTTATTCAAGACGATTCACGAATCGACGGCGGTCACGCTCGGTTTAGAGGAAAAGGACATGGTTCACAATTAATAGATTCAAGACGAGTATACAATCGTATGCTCGTCTTTTCTTTGAATTCTGTGGGAGGGAACCAAAAAAGTGGGTATTTACAGAAATAGGAATATGGAAAAGAGGTGATGGCTCATCAAGCCGATTAAATTGAGTCACTGGGAGCAGAAAAAATATGCGCGTTATTTACGTCATCTGCGAACATACGATGATCACTTTGAGTATTGTGTCATTCCGAACTATGAGGAGTATGCCATGGAATTGAAGACAGAGTCGATTCAACTCGCTGATTGTTTTGCTGTGCTGATGCGTCAGAACGATCACTATATCCTCGTCTCCATAGCGTTAGATGGAGAATGGGAACTCAAACGTGTGTTGCAATGGCTCGACCTCCACGAAGTGAGATTGTTTCATCCTACACAGGACACATTGATTCTGTCGAACGTACAGGATGTGATTGATGCGGTCACATTTCAAGGATACCCTCTCGTACTAGTCGAGAAGGGAACAAACGTGTTATTCGTCGGTCCTGAATATCTAGAGGAAGTGACAGACGAATTTGAGCACTATCACAAAATTACGAATACGGCGTCGGCAGAGTCACTCCAAATTGAAGATGAATAGGGAGCGGTGTCTCATGAATCGAATCGGATTGAAAGAGTTTGTTGAGAGGGGCACTACGAATGAATACTTACGACCGTTTGTCAGTAAATGCAAAACGTCGAACCCCAATGTTTTCATTGTAGGCATTAATCCGGCCTCTTCGATTTTGAAAACAGATGTGGATCATGATGTCGATCGATACATTGATTTAATAATGGACCGGGAATCGTTTCTAACATTCATTCAGCAGAAGAACATAGAAAAGGGGAAGCGACCTTTTTCAAAGACAAGGATTGGATTGAATCAACTGGTTAATCAGTTAGAAACGCAGTCGAATGAAGCGATTGAAGTGTTAGAGACGAATATCAATGCGTATGCGACGCCAACAGCAAAAAAACTAAAAGCAATTCATCCTTCTATTAAACAAAGCGGTCAAGAATGGTTTCACAAATTAATGCGTGAACATACTCCAGCTGTCGTCATCGTGCATAGTCTGGATGCGACACGTGATTTGATGAAATGGTTAATCGCCAACGAGATGATACAATCATCGGTTTACAATCGGTCTTATCGGCTCAGAGACTGGATTGACTTGGGTCCTATTCCACTCAACTATCCTAGTGGTGCGACAGGCGTCGTGTTTTGCACGAAGCACTTGAAGTACTATGGATGGAAGGGAAATGCGTTTCAACAGTTAAGAGAGGATGTATTAACCCAATTTAACGAGAGATGACAAAAACCGTTCACCCGAAGCAAGACACATCGTCTTTGCTTGTACTGAACGGTTTTAGCACATTTAGACCATCCGTAAGAAGGTCTTGGCCTGCTGTTCGAGTGTGGCGGCCGAATCCGCCAGTTTTTCAAACTCACGGACCGTCTGTTCGAGTTGTCCGGAGCTATCTTTGACTTTATGGGAGATGCGTCCGATGCTTGTCGACACGTCATCGATGCGTTTGACGATGCCCTCGATGTTGTTATTTACTTCGGTGATAGAGAGCGAGACTTTGTTTGAAAGATTGCGCACCTCTGTCGCGACGACATTGAAGCCGCGTCCATGTTCACCTGCGCGTGCCACCTCGATTGCGGCATTGAGTGCGAGAAGGTTGGTTTGCGCAGCGATTTCGCGAATCGTTCGGACAATATCCGTGATCGTTTTCGCCTCTTGTTGGAGAGCATGTAAATGCTCTAGGTTTTGAGTCGACTCTTGTTCAATCAGTTTGACGTTTTCGAGTACGTGTTCTCCGTCTTGTTTCCCGATTTGGGACTGGGCAGATAAGTATTCAGACGTCTCTTGAAGATTATTCGCCATGTGGAGTACGTCTTGTTGCCGTGACGTGATATCGGCTGCAATCTTTGAAACGCCGATGACGTTCTGGTGGGCATCATCGAAGATCGGCATGTAGGTCGCCTCTAGCCAGACACTATGACCATCAGCGGCACGTCGTTCAATCTTGTCGTGATAACTCAACCCTTGCATGAGTTTACGCCAAAACAGGTCGTATTGGGGACTGTTCGCAAACTCGGGCAAGCAAAGATCACGATGGGGGCGTCCCATCAGTTCCTTGACTTCGTAGCCCATCGTTTTGGCAAAAATCTCGTTGACGTAGGCGACGCGACGATGTTCATCAAAGCGAATGATAGCCAGATTGTTTTCGATTGCCCGAACAACGTGCGAGTCGGTGACATGGGTCGTACTAGAGTGCAGTTGCATCCTAACATCCTCCCTATATCAGTTGATTTGTTTGTATTAGGATACCCGATAACTGTCAAAATAAGTATATGATTGTAGCAAAATAAAAAGACCACTTCCAAATGGAAGGGTCAAGGTGTGAGTGTCGCCATGCTTTCATGTAAGTACTCGCCAATCGTGCGCTCGATGTCGCTCTCTGAACGCTCGAGGGCAAGGGAGAGCTCTTTCACCAAAATCGTTTTGGCATTCTCTAAAATTTTACGATCTTGTTCGTATAGCTTTTTGTTCGCTTGAAGCGCCTCGATTTGTCGACGGCTCAATGTATTGACCACTTGGGCAATCTCGTGACGGTTTCCTGAATGCACGACATTCAAAAATTCACGATTGCGGTTGTTGGAATGCGGATTCCATTCCACGCCAGGCGAGCGGAACGACTCTAAAATCTCTGATGCCTCGTCTGCTTCCAGTAACGTCAACATCATCACGTTGTCATTATCGACAGGAATGCTGATTTGCAACTTTTGTGAGTTGTTGATGGGGTGAAGCGTATAGTACGATTTCGTCTCTCCTGCGACCGTTTTGTCCGAAATGTCGTCGATGCGACATACGCCATGGGTCGAGTAGATGATTAAGTCTCCAGTTTTAAACAAGTCGATCACCTCTTCCTTACCTATAAGCATAGTCATTCAGAAGATGAAATGTCAACTCGGTTGACGTTTTGGGTCATGTATGCATATGAAAAACCGTGTCACCATCAAGCTGACACGGTCATAGTTTCCAATCCAAGCGTAGAATGGTTTTCAGTTGTTCAAACGCCTCTTGGCCGATGCTTTCTTGGATCCGTTGCTCAAGTTGTGCTTTGAGCGTCTCGTTTTGCTCATAACAAGTGTGACCGAGCGAGGTCAACTCGATACATTTGTCTTTTCGATTTTGTGGATGGTCTGTCACGAGAACGAGCGCTTTACTTTCGAGGTTCTTGATCAGTTTATGAATCGCTTGTCGAGAAATATGGACACTGCGCGTAACCTCGGCAATCGTTCTTTTCGACTGATAAAGTGTCGCGAGAATATACCATTCCGAGTTCGAGAGTTGGATATCACTTTGTTCATTCCAAGATTGTTCACTCATACGTCGAACTTGATCATTGCGCTCTGACAACAAATCAAGTAGACGGGTTGACGTTGATGGAGTCAAATCAAGTCACTCCTCTTTCATTTCCGGCTTTTAGACGTTCCTAACTATACAAAAGCAACTATACCCCGTCAACGTCAATCTAGAACAAAACGGGGCACATGGCCCCGTTTTGATTAGCAGTGTTTATTTTTGAAGTCGATGACCATAGCGATACTGACGCGATCTCCAACTTTCAAACTCGTAACATCGTCTGCGATTTGAGATATGATCCCAATCCCTTCATGACCGAGCACACGTCCTTGGACATCACCGAAGTCACCCGCGGCGACGTGAAGGTCTGTGTGACACACGCCACAATACTCGACATCGACGAGCGCTTCGCCTGTTTATAATGGAAAGAACGGAATAAAAGTGTTTTATTTTTGAATAGCATTTGTCTGAAAGATGAACTTTTCTCACACAAAGATTTAGGGGAATAGAGATAGAGAAAGTAGACGAAAGGAGTGTTATTTATATGACACGAACAGCGTTATTTCACGCATATAAATCAAAGATTTTGCAGCTATCAAATTTAGAAGAAGAGACGTTGAAAAATGAAGACTTTTTGTTAGACCGTGATGAAAAGAAACAACTTGAGATCTATTACGCACCGTTCGAATACATCAATCCGGATGCGAAAGTCGTCATCGCGGGAATCACGCCAGGCTTGTATCAGATGCGTCAGTCGTTTGAGGCGATTCGTGACATGAAGGATGTGACAGACGAAGAGGCGCTTCGAGCCGTCAAACAGCGTGGCAGTTTTTCCGGTCCGATTCGAAAGAACTTAGTGACGATGCTGGACGATTTGGAGTTACATCATCATCTAGGGATCGAATCCTCCCTCGATTTGTTTGGATCAGCGAACCATCTCGTTCAAAATACAGCGGTTCTTCCTTATCCTGTTTTCTATAAAGGCAAGAACTATAACGGATCGAGCCCGGATATGATTCGAACGGAGCTGTTTCGACCATACGTAGAAGGAGTCTTTGCAGAAGAGATGGCCCATCTTCAAGATGCGCTCATCTTACCGATGGGTGTGAACGTGAGGCGAGCCGTGGAGTTATTGGTTGAGCGAGGGCTCTTGGATCAAGATCGCGTAGTGAGTGGATTTCCACATCCGTCTGGTGGGAACGGTCATCGCCATCGCATCTTCGCCGAAAATCGAGACGCCATGAAACGACACATTGCTGAACATTTCAAAAGACATCCACTCTGAACCGCAGGGGGGTTCTTTTCATGTGAGCACATGAACTGACATCGACTCTTTACTTCGATAAAATGATAAACGGTTGACTCACTCACGAGATGTAGAAAGGATGTCCGCCATGATCACATTGTCGTCCGTCCATAAGCGTTATGGACAAGAGATGGCCGTCCGCGATGTATCGCTTCATATTCGAAAAGGGGAGATTTACGGCATCATCGGCGCGAGCGGTGCCGGGAAGTCGACGCTTCTTCGATTGATGAATTTGTTGGAGAAACCGGATGCTGGGAGCGTCACGGTCGATGGCGACCAGTTGACCGAACTCTCTAACCGGGAACTACGCAAGAAGCGACATCGAATCGGTATGATTTTTCAACAATTTAATCTTGTTGCGAATAAGAACGTCTTTGATAACGTCCTCGATTCACTGAAGCTTGCCAAACGGCCGAAATCATCATGGGAGACACGCGTGATGGAATGTCTCCGGTTCGTTGGACTCGAAGCGTATCGCGATAAATATCCTTCCCAGTTGAGTGGGGGACAGAAGCAACGTGTCGCGATCGCAAGGGCACTCGCGAGCGAACCGAGCGTACTCCTCTGCGATGAACCGACCTCTTCTCTCGACCCGAATACGACGGCAGAAGTGCTGCGTGTCCTCGAGTCGGTCAATGAACAACTCGGTGTCACCGTCGTTCTCGTCACGCATGAGATGGATGTCATCCGTCAAATCTGTCATCGCGTCACCGTCATGGCAGACGGATCCGTTCATGAGACGATTGAGAGGGGGCCGACAGGGGTGGTCGCCATCGATCAGAATCCAAGTTGGTTCGTCGAACAGTTGCGAGAGGAAGGTGAAGCGAATGTCTGAAATCTTGGTCCGCTATCAATCAGAGATTTGGCAGTCCATTGCCGAGACGTTCATTATGGTCGGGGTATCGATTCTCGCCGCTATTCTAGTCGGATTGCCATTAGGCACGTGGCTTTACCTTTCGCGTAAAGGACAATTGTTAGAGAATCAAATCGTCTTCTCCGTCCTCAATCTGGTCGTTAACATCGTCCGGTCTTTCCCGTTCTTGTTACTCGTCGTGTTTTTGATTCCATTTACACGGCTTATTATCGGGACGGCCATCGGAACAGCAGCAGCGACAGTGCCGCTCTCCATCATTGCCATTGCACATTATGCGCGCCTCGTCGAACAGTCGTTGATTGATGTCCCACGCGGGGTCATCGAAGCGGCACTCTCGATGGGCGCAACGGTTAAAGATATCATCTTTAAATTTCTATATGTGGAAGCCCGGTCCGGTCTTGTCCTCGGATTGACTACATCCATCATCAGTTTTATCTCATACTCGACGATTATGGGAGTCGTCGGGGGTGGTGGCATCGGTGACTTTGCCATCCGTTATGGATATCAACAATTTCAGACAGAACTCATGCTCTATATGATTCTCATCATGCTCGTCTTCGTACAGTTGATTCAATTCACGGGCACGACCGTGGCACGCATCATCGACAAACGCTAAATAGAAAGTAGGAAATGAATATGAAAAAATTGATGGCTCTTCTTGCCTCACTCACACTCGTCCTCGCAGCATGTGGGAACGATACAGAAACACAAACGGAACAAGCGAACGAATCACAGACATTGAAAGTCGCGTCACTCATCCCACCTATGACAGATATGCTTGAAATTGCGAAAGAACAGCTCGCAGAAGAGAACATCGAACTCGAAATCGTCGTCCTCGGAGACAACGTCCAGCCGAACTCGGCACTTGCTGCAAAAGAAGTTGATGCGAACTTCTTCCAACACGTTCCGTACATGGAAGAGTTCAACCGCAGCAACGATGCGAATCTCGTTCCAATCGAACCGATTTATTTCGCAAACTATGGTGTATACGCAAAAAACTATGACAAGATGGAAGACATTCCGGAAGGCGCGACAATCGCCATCGCCAACGACGTATCGAACATCGACCGTTCGCTCTCCCTGCTCGCACAACATGATGTGATCGAGCTCGGAGAGAAAGAAGGCACGTACTATACACAGGCCGATATCACATCGAACCCGAAAAACTTCAAATTTGAAGAAGTCGACTTATTGATGCTCGCGCGCGCGTACGATGATGTCGATGCGGTCTTGATGACACCGGCTTACGCTGCACCGCTCGGTTTGACACCGAAGAGTGACGCACTCTTAACAGAAGGCGTCGAGAATGATTTCGCCATCACGCTTGTCGCACGTGAAGACAACAAGGATGACGAAGCGATCCAAAAACTCGGCGAAGCGCTCACAAGTGACGAAGTCCGTGCGTTCTTGCAAGAGAACTATGATGAAACGGCCATTCCGGCGTTTTAAACAAAAAAGATTGAGCCATCTAGGCTCAATCTTTTTTAGTACTCTTCGTATTCTCGCGGGTCTTGGTCATCGATGCGACCATCCGGTTTCGTCAACGCATTGAGCGTCTCTATCTCTTCCTCGGTCAATTCGAAGTTGAAGACGTCGAGATTCTCTTTTTGGTGCAACTCGCTAGACGAGCGGGCGAGCGGAATGACACCAAGCTGCACGTGCCAACGCAAGATGACTTGAGACACGCTCTTTCCTTTTTGTTTGGCGAGCTCGGTGATCTTCTCGTCATGGATGACCGTGCGGGCGCGACTGAGTGGGCTCCACGCTTCTGTGATGATGCCGCGTTCTTTATCAGCTTGCCGCTGTTCGACTTGCGAGAAGTACGGGTGTAACTCGATTTGGTTAATGACCGGTGTTTCTCCCGTTTCTTCAATCAAGCGGTCTAGGTGCTCCGGCATGAAGTTCGATACCCCAATAGAGCGGATCCATCCGTTTTTCTTCGCTTGAATCAAGGCACGCCATGCCTCGACGTACTTGTCTTGTTTCGGGTTTGGCCAATGCAAGAGGAACAAATCCCAATAGTCGAGGTTCGCTCGATATAGGGACTCTCGAATCATCTCGAGCGCCTGATCGTAGTCATAATATTGCGCGCGCAGTTTCGATGTTAAGAAAAGTTGTTCACGCGGGATGCCGGATTGGCGAACCGCTTCACCAACCGTGCCTTCATTATCGTAGCGAATCGCCGAATCGATGAGTCGATATCCGTTCCGGATGGCGCATGTGATGGCGTCGACCCCTGCTTCACCTTTCAAATAAACCGTCCCGAGTCCGATGGCCGGAATCTCATAACCGTCATATAGCTTGATTGTTGGAATACCCATCAAATGCCTCCCCATTCAAAATCCGTTCTCTTCTCCGCTATTCCACTTTCCTTGGAAATGAAACGTTTGAATGTGAGGTCAACGTCGAAACGCTTTGATCAAACCTTCTGCTAAATCGAGAATACACACGATGATGATGGTGAGTAAGACACTCCAGACGCCCCAACGACTGATTGTTTCAAGGTCGGCGTTGATTTGCTCAGCAATCAACGGGAGCGCTTCGGTCGAAATTAGATCGGGTTGCAGCATAATGAGCGCTGTGACGACAATCCATACGATATTGAAGAGCGCGTTCCATAAGGCGAGCGGCTTTGTCCAATGTCGAACCATCCATTTGTAAATGGCGATGGCGATCCCAAAGGCGGCCAGGGCGATGACAAACGGGAAGAATTGATCCAAGACCGACGCATTGAGTAGCGGATAGGATTCACTATCTGTGACAACACGAATCAACTGCTCGGCGTTGACATACAATACGACCATCAGAACGGTGGCGATAAAGTCAAACAAAATCGAACCAAAATAAATCGAGGTCGAACGTGGTTTTACCTTCTTGAGTTGCTCAGGTTTCCAACTAGAGAAAGGCACTTCACCCTCAGGTACAGCACGTTCAATGATGAAGAACGTGAGGGTGATCCAGAATAGCGTCTGAACGACGACATTGAAGATAGCCGCACCAGTTTGAAGGAATGCTTGAATCAAGAATTGACTCCAAGACGTGTCGTCGATGGGATTGGTCAAATAACCGATGATCGAGAGAATGGTGACAACCGTGACGGCAATCGGTAAGACGATTTTAATGATGTTCACGTACTGTGTGAAGAGAGCAGGACCGATGAGATAAAGTGGTCGGTTCGCGTAGCGAGCAGCGAGGATTTGAGGGTCGCCGAGTTGGCGCAATGCTTCAAATAAAGCCGCTTCAGACGAGTCATTTCCAGTCATGTCATCAATGGTCGATTCCAATTCGAGTGCGACGTCTTGCCGCATCGACTCTGGGATTCGAGAGGTGACTTCATCGATATACACATCACGAAGATTCATGATCGTTTCCTCCTTCAATTAGACGGGTCAATGTTTTCGACATGTTCATCCATTCCACGTACAACTCATTCAAAATATCCATTCCGTCTGGGCTGAGCACATAGTACTTGCGAGGTCGACTCTCCGTCGTGTCCCAGGAACTCGTGACGAGTCCTTGTTTTTCCAGTCGACGCAAGAGCGGGTAAAGCGTACTTTGATCAATGTTGATATCGGCATCTAGCAGTGCTTGAACGAGAGAATAGCCGTATTGGGGTGTCTTCAACTGACTGAGCACCGCAATCGTCAACGTGCCGCGCCGCAACTCCGTCACCAACGAGGCTTTTACATCAGACATTTTTTCGCCTCCTTCATTCGTTTATCTTTATACTATATATCATACACTATAAGTTATCATACATCAATGTGAATAAAAAACGTTGAGTCATTTCCTGATTTTGGGATAATAAAGAGGAGGTGATGTTGATGAAGTGGTGGTGGATGGTTGGCGGTGTGGTGATCGCCAGTTTATTGACGATCAATGCACAATGGTATGGGAATGCGGCGACGTTTGGGGTACCGATTGGCTGGATCATCATGCTGCTAGTCTTGGCACAGTTTCGAAAGCCGACATCGACTCCGTGGGCGGTGTCGGTCGGAGTGATGAGTGTAGGGGTGGCGATTTTGCTCTCGATTCCGAGCTACTCGTTAGCTGAGGCAGAAGAGACGTTGAGCAAAACGTACAATGACGTGGAGTACATGGAGAGCGTTCCGACGACCGGAGGAGAATGGAATCCATTCTCTCCTCGAGTGGGCTATCGGTTTGAAACGGAGAGCGGAGACTCGATTTTATTCATCCCGGACTCGGGGAAGACGTTTGAACTATAAAAAAGACTCGCTCTCATGATAGAGGGCGAGTCTTTGTGTTAGTTGCGGATCATGTAGTCGAAGGCGCCGAGTGCGGCTGTCGCACCAGAACCCATCGAGATGATGATTTGTTTGTAGGCGCTGTTCGTGCAGTCTCCTGCCGCGAACACACCTGGGACGTTCGTCGCGCCATGACGGTCGACGACGATTTCCCCGAAGTTGTTGCGTTCGACCGAGTCGAGCCAGTCCGTATTCGGGACGAGACCGATTTGGACGAAGACGCCTTCAAGTTCGACATGATGTGACTCGTTCGTCTCACGAGACACATACGAGATGCCGTTCACTTTGTCCGTACCCGTGATTTCTGTCGTCTGAGCGTTCGTGATGACAGTCACGTTCGGGAGGCTGTGGAGACGATCTTGTAGCACTTGGTCAGCCTTGAGTTCAGGAGCGAACTCGAGGACCGTTACGTGCTTGACGATTCCTGCGAGGTCGATGGCTGCTTCGATACCGGAGTTACCGCCACCGATGACCGCGACACGTTTCCCTTCGAAGAGAGGACCGTCACAGTGCGGGCAGTAAGCGACCCCTTTGTTTTTGAACTCCGCCTCACCTGGGACGTTGACGTTACGCCAGCGTGCACCGGTCGAGAGGATGACACTCTTACTCTTCAAGACAGCACCGTTCTCGAGTTCGATCTCGACGAGGTCCTTTTTCTCCAGACGCTTCGCGCGTTGAAGGTTCATGACATCGATGCCGTACTCTTTGACGTGCTCTTCTAGACTGGCGACGAGCTTTGGACCTTCTGTATAAGCAGTACCGATGAAGTTCTCAATCCCCATCGTGTCCATCACTTGGCCACCGAAGCGCTCCGCAATGATTCCGGTACGGATTCCTTTACGAGCCGCATATACGGCCGCACTCGCACCAGCTGGACCGCCACCGACGACGAGGACGTCGTACGGGTCTTTGTCCGAGAATGCAGAGGCGTCAGGACCTGTACCGAGTTTCGCCAAGATTTCTTCGAGTGACATCCGACCGTTACCGAACGATTTTCCGTTTAAGAAGACCGTCGGGACAGCCATGATCTCTTTTGCTTCCACTTCATCCTTGAACGCGGCTCCATCGATCATCGTGTGCGTGATGTTCGGATTGAGGACGCTCATGACGTTTAGCGCTTGCACGACGTCAGGACAGTTGTGGCAGCTGAGACTGATGTACGACTCGAAGTGATATGTGCCTTCGATATTTTGAATTTGTTTGATTGTATCCGCATCGACTTTCGGCGCGCGCCCGCTCACTTGGAGGAGGGCGAGGACAAGTGATGTGAACTCATGTCCGAGTGGAATCCCCGCGAAGACGATTCCTGTCTCTTCGGATGGACGATTCACGCTGAAGCTCGGTGTACGCTCGAGCGTCGCGCGTTCGACCGAGATGCGTGATGACATGCTGGCGAGTTCGTTGACGAGCTCGAGCATCTCGTTTGAGACTTTGTCTTCCCCAGCGCTTACACGGAGGACGACATCGCCCTCCATGAGCTGAAGATATTGGTCGAGCTGTTGTTTAATCGCTGCTTCTAACATGCAATCGCTCCTTACAATTTACCGACGAGGTCAAGGCTTGGGCGGAGTGTTTCAGAACCCTCTTCCCATTTCGCTGGGCAGACTTCGCCTGGATTGTTGCGTACGTATTGTGCTGCTTTGACTTTGTTGACGAGCGTGCTCGCGTCACGGCCGATGCCGCCAGCGTTGATCTCGACAGTTTGGATGACACCATCTGGGTCGATGATGAACGTACCACGGTCTGCGAGGCCGTCTTCTTCGTTCAAGACATCGAAGTTGCGTGAGATGACGTGTGATGGGTCACCGATCATGATGTACTCGATTTTTCCGATTTTCTCAGATGTTTCGTGCCAAGCTTTATGTGTGAAGTGTGTGTCTGTTGAGACAGAGTATACTTCTACACCGAGGTTTTTAAGTGTAGCGTACTCGTTTTGAAGGTCTTCAAGTTCAGTTGGGCAGACGAATGTGAAGTCAGCTGGGTAGAAGCAGACAACGCTCCATTTGCCTTTGAGGTCGTTCTCTGTAACTTCGAGGAATTCACCTGTTTGGAATGCTTGTGCTTTGAATGGTAGTACTTCTTTGCCGATTAATGACATGGGTTATGTCCTCCTTGTTTTTTTACTCTAGCGTTTCTATCTCGACTAGAATAATTATAATGTAATACTAACTTCATATAACGAGCTGAAATTGTCAAGGCGTTTGCATGCTTTGAAAATATAAGGTGTATCAAAAGATTGTCTGTATTTGGCTTAATAAAAGCAAAGAAAACGATTACATAACGATCGGTATTTTTCTCGCTATTTTCTTATTTTGAAAAATAAAAATCATGAGTATAGTTGATAATATTTTGGAAAGGGTTATACATTTTCTCGTCGGAAATTGGAGGATTATCAATTACATCAATAAAACAACCTTAATCACAAGTAGCGATTAAGGTTGAAGAATTTGCTGTATGATTTTTTCTCGATACAAAGCACGGTCTTTACTTTTCCGAAGTCGAGCATGACAGTTAGGGCAAGTAGCTATTACTTGTTCAGGGAGAGCCAATCCCTCATCGGATTCTTTATATAATGAGTAAAGTTCTAAATAAGGCCCTTCTTCAGTATCAAATGGTGCGGCTTGACCGCATGCTTCGCAGTGATTATTTGCTCTCGCAAGCACATAATAATATAAAGCCGCTGTCTGCTCCCTCACTTGGCGCTTTCGAATCGACATGCTTAATCCAGTCGCACGCTTAGGGTCACGATTGGCAATTCGTTCGAGTTCCACAATTGATTTGTCCCTCATAGTTGTTGCATATTCGTGAGATTCTTCCTGTACGACGTGGAGAGGTTCGAAAGCAAAAACGATGACTTCTCGCTGATTTTTATGTTTGTCGATTCCAAATTGAATATCATAGCCAATCAAAACAAGTTGGTCTACGAAACGATAATTTCCTTTTCCGAGAGATTCAAATAGATAAACATCCTCACCATTTTCGATGTGATGGAGAAGCGCCTTGTTACCGAAGGAGAAGGTTTGATTTCCTTCTTGTCCTTCGCCACTATAGTAGAACAAACCATCTTCTTCGCTCCAGCCATTCTTATATCCAAATTCTTGATCCATTCCACTATCAAAAATAAAAATAAGTTTATGTTTGTTAGGTGTACTGATTCCTCGTTGACGGCTTCCGCCATATTGATCATGGATGAAGGAACGTCTATACACTTTGTTTTTTTCGAACAGCATAAAACACCTCATTTCCAGGTTTTTCTTTTAAATAGAGTGTAGCATGCTTTTTTATTAAAAACGAAAAAGACAGAGGACTCCCTCTGCCTTCACCGTCACTCCGCCATCAACGCACACACCGCATTCGAATACGCTACCGGATCTTCAATCGGTAACCCTTCAATAAGGAGGGCTTGTTGATACAAGAGGTCTGTATATTGTTTCGCTTTCGCTTCATCTTCTTTATACACACGTTGGAGTGTCTGGAAGATGGCGTGGTCGGCATTCACTTCGAGCACTTTCTCCGCTTTCATGCCGCCGCCGTTTGGCATCGCGTTCAAAATCTTCTCCATCTCGATTGAGACGTCACCCGCAACCGTCAAGCAAACCGGATGCGACTTGAGACGTGTCGAGGCACGCACTTCTTTGACGCGGTCTCCAAGCTCTTCTTTCATGAATGCGAACAAGTCTTGGTTGTCTTCGTTGAGCGATTTCGCTTCCGCGTCATCGAGACCGAGATCGCCGCTCGCGATCGATTTGAATTCTTTGTCTTCATACGACTGAAGCATCTTGATGGCGAACTCGTCGATCTCTTCTGTGAAGTAGAGGATCTCGTATCCTTCTTCTTTCAAACGTTCTGCTTGTGGCAAGAGGTCGATGCGATGAATAGATTCGCCTGTCGCATAGTAGATATACTTCTGATCTTCTTTCATCCGCTCGACGTACTCTTTGAGCGATACAAGTTTCTTCTCGTAAGAAGAATGGAAAAGAATCAAGTCTTTCAGTTCGTCTTTGGCTGCGCCGAACTGGTCATACACGCCGAACTTCAATTGGCGACCGAACGACTCATAGAACTTCTCATAGTCCTCACGCTCGTTTTGGAGCATCTTCTCAAGCATGCCTTTGATTTTCGACTTCACGTTCTTCGCAATCACGCGAAGTTGGCGGTCCTGCTGTAACATTTCACGGGAAATGTTGAGGGAGAGGTCTTCTGAGTCGACCATCCCTTTGACGAAGCCGAAGTAATCCGGCAAGAGGTCGGGTGACTTCTCCATGATCAACACGCCGTTCGAGTAGAGCTCGAGCCCTTTCTCGAATTCTTTCGTGTAATAGTCGAACGGAACCGTTGACGGGATGTAGAGGATTGATTGATAACGAATCGTCCCGTCGACGTTCAAGTGAAGGTGCTTGAGTGGCTCATCAAAGCCGTAGCGTTTCTCGTGATAGAACGCCTTGTAATCTTCGTCAGTCAACTCGCTCTTACGCTTCCGCCAAATCGGCACCATGCTGTTGACGGTCTCTTCTTCCTTGTAATCCTCATACTCTTCTGAGTCCTCTTTTTGACGATGTTTCGTCACATCGAGTTTGATCGGGTAACGGATGAAGTCCGAATGCTTCTTGATGAGTGAGCGAATCTCGTATTCTTCAAGGAATGACGAATACGTATCATCTTCTGTGTCTGCCTTCAAGTGGAGCGTAATTTCTGTACCGATGTCCGCTTTGTCTGTCGGCTCGATCGAATAGCCGTCTGTGCCTTCTGACTCCCATACGTATCCTTGATCACTGTCAATCGAGCGAGTCCGCACGGTCACACGGTCAGCGACCATGAACGCGGAATAGAACCCGACCCCGAATTGACCGATGAGGCTATGGTCTTCTTCCATCTTCGTCGCCTGTTTCATGGCGAGTGAACCGCTCTTTGCGATGATTCCGAGGTTTGTTTCGAGTTCTTCTTCTGTCATCCCAATCCCTGTATCGCGAATCGTGATCGTCCGTGCTTCTTTGTCGAGTTCAATTTTGATGAAGTAATCGTCTTTGTTGAACTCGATGCTTTCGTCTGAGAGGGCACGATAATACATCTTGTCGATGGCATCACTCGCGTTCGAGATGAGCTCACGCAGGAAGATGTCCTTATGTGTATAAATTGAGTGGACCATCAACTCTAAAATTCGTTTCGATTCCGTTTGAAACTGTTTCTTTGTCATGATCGTTCTCCTTTTGATGTCTATATTTTGGCACTCTGCATATAAGAGTGCTAACACTATTGATTATCCTAATTTTTAGGAAGATGTCAACCGAGATTGAAGAAAAGATTGACGAGGACGTAGGTTTCGCATATAGTTGAGTACATGCGATGAGCTGGTCTATGTAAGACGGCGGACATTCCCTTGAGGAGCACGTTGTGGAGCGTGGTCCGTCGCGGTAGACTTTCGAGAGCACCTCTAGTGAGAGGTGCTCATTTTTTATGTATACAACTAGCCTCCCTTCAAACGAAGGGAGGCTTTTCTTATGCTCGAATGGATGCGAGGAACATCTCTTTTAAAGCACGCAATTGTACGGCCGGTTCGATATCGTCCTCTAAATAACTGATGTGCGACTTCAACATGATGTTGTTGCCGAACGTCCCGAACGTATTGATGATTGTGACGACGGTCACCTTCACATCGATATCCGAGCGGAATGAACCGTCTCGTTTCCCATCTTCGATCAAGGGTTCGAGTGTCTGCATGATCTGTCGTTGAACGTCGATGTATGTCTCGATTCCAGGAAGAGGTGAGGCGACGAGCGATGCATAGCTCTCGAACGCCTCTCGGAAACGGGCATGGTTCGTCCGTTCCAACTGCATCTCGAAAAAGTGGTTCAAGATGGCCTCGAGTCGTTCATAGGCGTTTCCTTCCTCATGCATGAATTGTTCAAATCTCTCTAGTGTCGGTTGTAGATTCTTGACGGCTGCCGCGACGATCAATTGATCCTTCTTCGGGAAGTAGCGAAACAGTGTCGCCACCCCAATCCCTGCCGCATCCGCGATGTCCTGCATTTGAACCTTCTCAAAGCCATTCTCTATAAATAATCGTTCTGCCTCCTGGATAATCAGTTGAACTCGTTCTTCTTTGTTTTGTTGTCGTTTACTCAATTCCATCACCTCATTGTCTGTCCTTAGTATATCGTCTTCAAGCAGTTTCGTTGAGATTAATGTCATATCCAATTATTATTATGATAGTTAGACTATCATAATTTAATGAATGGAGCTGGGACAATGCGTTTACAGGGGAAAGTAGCGGTCATCACAGGGGCAGGAAGCGGTATGGGAGAGTCAACGGCACGTCTATTCGCCAAAGAAGGGGCAACAGTCGTCGCGACAGACATCAATGAACAAGGAGTAAACAATGTAGTCGAGTCGATTCGTGCACAAGGTGGGGAAGCCATCGCGGTGAAACATGACGTGACATCACGCTCGAGCTGGGAGGATGTATTCGCGGAAGTGGAAGCGACATGTGGCAAATTAGATATTCTCGTCAATAACGCTGGAATCGCACTTGCAAAACCTTTCTTGGAACAGACAGAAGAGGACTGGGCACGCACATATCGCATCAACATCGATGGGGTCATGTTAGGGACACAGTACGCGATTCCGCTCATGACGGAGAATGGGGGAGGATCAATCGTCAACATCTCCTCCATCTCTGCATTGACCGGTATGGCGGGTGCTGGGGCCTATACGGCCTCGAAAGGTGCGGTCCGTTCTCTTACGAAAGCAGCGGCTGTGGATTATGGGAAGCAAAACATTCGCGTCAACTCGGTACATCCAGGATATATCGTGACACCGATGAGTGCGCCACATATGGAGCATCCAGACTATAAACAACATTTCTTGAATCAAATCGCTTTGCCGAATCTCGGACAAGCGGATGAGGTGGCGGCAGCCGTCCTGTTCCTTGCGTCAGACGAAGCGAATCATATCAGCGGGATCGAACTTCCGGTAGATGGTGGCGTGACGGCGAAGTAAAAGTAGGGTCTCTATGGAGGCCCTACTTTTTTAATTACTCTAAGATTCCGATTAACTCCATTTCCGATTGAAGTATGTGGAAAGATTGCACCATTCATGAGGATTCACCTCTTTTCATTTTAAAATCATCTGTATTATTTATATTCCCGTTTTGTGTAAAGAGTTTAAGTGATTCATCAAATTGACATGATATAGTCGACATGAAAGAGTGAGATGACAAGTGTAGAACAGTGCCAAATGAGCCGAAAAAGGAAATTGATTTTTATTTAGTTAACTATGAAAGTTGGTATAGTGAGATGGACACTCAGTTTGAGATAGAACGGATTTGGATGGATGAAACGGAGCTGTTTTATCAAGTTCAGCTTCAACTTCGGTCTTCTGCTTGCGCCAGCAATCAGTTGATTTATTTAGATGATGCGAGTCTTGAGGATCTTCATCAAAAGATCGATCAATTCAATCAAGCGTGGGGCAAAGAACCGATCACATGGAGACTAGTCGATGAAGAAGAGGGTTCGGATGATTTGCAAGTCAATCTAACTTTCACGTTGATTGACCGGATTGGGACCATCCAAGTCGATATTTTCATTCATGATGAATGGCAGTTTGACTCATTTGACCATGTTCATATGAAATGTAGAATGAGGACGACGATGGGACAGCTCGACGACTTGAGCGCTCAACTCAAACGTTTCATTCGTCGTGAGACCGACCATGTCTCATCACTTCGACCAGAATAAAGCAGCCTGAGACGACTCAGGCTGCTTTTTAGTACCATTCTTTCGGTTCGTAATTCAATTCGCGGAACAACTGCTCGCGCTCTTTTTTCGAAAGGTCGCGCCATTGTCCAGGCGGGAGTTTTCCGAGCGTGATGTTCATGACGCGTACACGTTGGAGGCGGAACACTTCGTATCCGAGCGCCTCACACATCCGACGGATTTGACGGTTGAGTCCTTGCGTGAGCGTGATATTGAAATCGAACTTTGAAAGCGGACGGACTTTACACGGAAGTGTCTTCTGGCCAAGGATTTTGACACCGGCTTCCATCTGCTCGACGAACTCTGGTGTGATTGGCTTATCAACCGAGACGATGTATTCTTTCTCATGCTCGCCTTCTGCACGGAGAATCTCGTTGACGATATCGCCGTCATTCGTCATGAGGATGAGACCTTCCGAGTCTTTATCAAGACGACCGATGTTGAAGATGCGGAGCGGGTGGTTGACCATGTCGACCAAGTTCCCTTTTACTTTTTTTTCTGTCGTACTCGTGATCCCGACCGGCTTATGGACGGCGATGTAGACGTTGTTTCGGGCAACCCGTGCGACAGAACCGTTGACGAGGACTTCATCGCCCGGTTTGACCTGGTCGCCGATTTTTGCTTTCTTCCCGTTGATCGTGACGCGTCCCTCTTCGACGAGACGGTCGGCTTGGCGACGGGACGCCTTGCCTGATTCACTGATAAATTTATTGATGCGCATGTATACACGTCCTTTGTTTGGCTTCGTCCTCTCACTATAACGCATTTTATAAACTCTCGAAAGCGGGAAACGAACGGGAGAGGAGGGATGACATGGAGGCAGTACGACTGTTACAAGACGCAATCCGATTTCAACAAGCAATGTGCGATACAACGTTCGGGAAAGAATTGATACCAGAGGCATCACCAGTCCTTTGGTATGGTCGACCTGGTCCGGATCAATGGCTGACCATCGGGACGAATCCATCTCGCGGCGAGTTTTTACATCGTGACGGGACACCGAGAACGGGGCAACACCAAAAGTTCTATTGGCGGAACATACTCTCGTTTGACGATTACCTCGGAAATGAAGAGGCGCTGCAACAAACGCTCGAACGGGCATCGGTCTATTTCGAGTCGAATCGCGCGACGACGAACTGGTTCGGGAAACCGGATGGCGCCAAACTCGAGGCACTCCTCAACGGGATGGGGCGTTCGTTCTATGATCATCCGGCAGCTGTCATCCACGTTGATTTTTTCAAGTTTGCGACATATGAACAGATGGGGAAGATGAGGACGGGGCGCCACTGGATGGAACATCCGACCTCAATCGAACTGTTGGAGCGGACGATTGCGTACATCAAACCGATCCGTATCATCGTGCTCGGACGGGATAACTGTCGTGCCTTGAACGGTTTTTCAACAATCGGAAGACTGTCTGCACATCCCGCCGTCACCTATGAAATCGGACGCCATGATTCGGGTATCCCGATGATCGGCCTCCATATGAAGCCTTCAGAAGTGTTCGTTGGGCTCGGGAATGGCCGTGATTCAAACGGACTACATTACGGGTCATACGCGAAGCGCGAGCACCTTTTAAAAATCGGAGAAGCGATTGACACGATTATGGACGAGTGGCTGGCGAATGGACGCGTGTGATGCTTCCCCAAAAGTTGAATTCGTTGAAGTCGATGTAGCGCACGTCCTTCGAACGATTATCGAGCACGGCTAACAAGATGACGTCCGGGAACCCCCGTTTTTCAAACTGCAAGTAGCCGACTCCCGTGACGGAATGATTTTTATAAAAGCCGTTCGCCATATTCAACACAAACGGGCGTCCTGCTTTCAGCTCACGCTCAAACGTCGACCATTTCCAAAGATAGCGGGAACTGCCTCGACCGTCGTACCCGTATCGCTTCCACAGTTTCGTGATGATGGTGGCGATTTGTGTCGGCGGTGTCCCTTTCTCGTCTTTGAAATGGTGCCTGAAGGCGATCTCGCGCACATCTTCTTGGATCTGTGTCACATCATCTGGGATATTCGCATACCCATGATCTCGATAGAAACGGAAGATGGCGGTGATCGACGTCAACGTACAGTTATTCTTGCCGTTCTCGAACTGACGTTGGAGCAAGACGGGCACGCCTTCAATCTGTACAGAGCGCTTTAATGTCCAGCGTCCGTGATAACGATCGTTCACATAAGCTTCCGGGTCGATGATCCCGGCATAGCCGTTGTTCGCAACCTCGAGTTGTCCTGCAAATGGGTGCTCCATCTCGGTCTCCCTCCTTTTCTTTTAGTATACAAAGGACGCCCCATCTCATAAAAGAGAAAGGGCGTCGTTTTCGTTAAAACACAAGATGTGCGATGCCGACGATGATCGGAAGGGTGATGAAGGTACGTAACAAGAAAATCAAGACGAGGTCGAGGAATGAGATCGGTAGTTTTGAACCGAGCAACAAGCCCCCGACTTCTGACATATAGATGAGCTGGGTAACCGACAACGTAGCGATGACAAAACGCGTCAATTCACTCTCGATGCCGCTTCCGAGAACGGCCGGCAAAAACATGTCGGCGAAACCAACGACCATCGTTTGAGCGGCTTCCGATGCCTCAGGCACTTGAAGGAGCATCAAAATCGGTTCGAACGGCTTTCCGAGGATAGTGAAGAACGGCGTATATTCTGCGATGATGACCGCAATCGTCCCGACTGCCATGACGACAGGGAGGACGCCGATCCACATATCGAGCACGTTCTTGAAGCCGTCTTTGAGCGTCTCTAGGAAACTTTTACTCGAACGTGACTTTTGTAACGCCTGAATTAACGCCCACTTACCGAGTGACACGTTCGCGGGTACTTCTTCTTCCGGTTTGAGCTCCGTCTTCTCATAAGCCGTGTCTGCCTTTTTAGATAATGGATAAATCCGTGGCATGATGAGAGCGGCGACTAGTCCGGATAAGACGATGGCCCCGTAGTAAGGCAAGAAGTATTGGTCGAGTTCGACATACTGTAAGACGACGATGGTGAAGGTGATGGAGACGACGGAGAATGTCGTCGCAATGATCGACGCTTCCCGTTTCGTGTAATAGCCTTCCTCGTACTGTTTTGTCGTCAGTAGAATCCCGATCGTCGCATCCCCGACCCATGAGGCGAGCGAGTCAAGTGAGGCGCGCCCTGGCAAGCGGAAGAGCGGACGCATGATCTTCATCAAGAACGTCCCGACGAACTCGAGAAGTCCAAAGTTCAATAAGAGCGGTAACAACATACCGGCAAAGAAGAATGTCGCAAATAAGATTGGAATCAAATCAAAGAGCAACAAGCCCCCTGTAAATTCTGACGTGATCATCTCTGGTCCGAGTGTGAGTAGCGTCATGACCCCGGCGATGAAACCAATCACGCGCATGACGAACCAAAACGGTGTCACGCTAAACAGTGCGTTGATGGATGGTCGCTCCATCATAAAAGCAGGACGTGCCGTAAAGAGTAATAATGAGCCGACAATCGAAATCCCCATCATGATGACGGCGAGTGTCGGGACGAAATCCCCAATCCAGTCAATCAGCAGATTGGATAAGAAGGCGACTGGAATCGTGAAGCCTTCCTCTGATGAGATTGGTACGATGAAAAACATGATCCCGATGAGTGATGGAATCAAGAACTTAAAGAAGTCTCGACTCGAAAAAGAAGGTTTCTTTCCGTCTGGTGTTGATGAACCATTCATGATGCATTCCCCATTTCCCCGAAGTGTTTGTGCTGTCTATGTATCCCCATTACACATCCAGCCGTTATTGAAACGTATTTCTTTCTTAGTATAAAAAATATGACCAGGTGCTATCAACAACATGCGGAAATTTTCTGAAAATACAAGGTTAAATACTAGGCAAAACATTCGTATTCAATCAAACCATTTAGTATGATGACGACGAGTCCAACAAATTCAAGATATTTAGAAACTTCATTATAGAGATAGGAGAATGCATGATGAGATTGAGTGTGTTAGACCAGGCGCCGGTCACGTCGGGTCATACAGGAGAACATGCGCTTAACAGCGCGGTCGAGCTCGCACAAGTCGCAGAAGAGTTAGGATATTACCGTATGTGGATGGCGGAGCATCATGGTGGCATGTCGTTTGCCAGCTCGGCTCCAGAGGTCATCACGGCTTATCTGGCAGCGAAGACGAACAAGATTCGTCTCGGGTCCGGAGGCATCATGATGATGCACTACTCGCCACTCAAGATGGCAGAGGTATTCAAGACGCTCAGCGCGCTCGCTCCAGGACGGATCGACTTTGGTGTCGGACGTGCGCCAGGCGGTGATGCGAACGCGATCTATGCGATGTCACAAGGGCAGAAACCGATGATGGATGGACTTTACGAGAAACTCGATACGACGCTTCAATTGATTAAAGATGAGGCACCGGAGGAAAGATGGTATAAAAATACACCGGCTGCTCCGACTGGTGTCAGCCTTCCAGAAGCGTGGTTACTCGGTTCGAGTGGGAACAGCGCCGTGCAGGCCGGACGGATGGGGCTGGGCTATTCGTTTGCCCAGTTCTTTAACGGACAATTGAGTGCCGATACGCTCGACACATACCGTCACCATTTCACGCCGTCTGATTTCATGGAGAAACCGGACATCAGTGTCACGTATTTGGTCACGACGGCAGAGACGGAAGAAGAGGCAGAATATTTGGCCCGACCTTCTGATTTGTCGCGTCTCTTCTTGATGCGTGGTCAATTGAGACAGCTGTTGAGTCCGGAAGCGGCCCACGACTATCCGCTCACGGAGGTCGATAAAATCCATATCGCCAACAACCGAGCCATCCACCTCGTAGGAACGCCGAAACAAATTGCGGAACAGTTACGGGATGAATCGGAACGTTACGGTTTCGATGAGGCGATGATTTGTAGCATCCAGCATAAGCAGGAAGATCGCCTGAACGTCTATCGTCTCTTGGCGAATGAATTGCTTTAATCCGGAGAGCACCTTCTCAAGTACGAGAGGGTGTTTTTTTATAAGAGAAAAACGTTTCCCCATTTTTTCAAAGGTTTTCTCCATAGTTTGAGCGAAACCAACTACACTATAAGAAAAAGGAACGGGTGGAGGGATACGATGCAACGGATGAAAGGCGACCCATATTATTTATTCGAGCTGTTCACACGCTTGTATCGAATGGTATTTCTAATGGAAGTGACAGAAGCAGGCTATCGTTACGTAAATGTGAGCGAACAGGGGAAGGTGGCCTCTTCGCTTCCAAGTGATGTAGAAGGGCGGTATTTACATGAGATGTATCGCTCGGAAGTGGTCGAGGAATTGATTGAACATTATGATGCGGTCGTTCGGACAGGGGAGCCGGTCTACTTCATGTCGCAAATGAACATCGACTCCAATACGGCCCGATTCGCTTCTTCTATGCTTGTACCGATTGAAGATGAGGCTGGTCTTGTTCGTTATGTCCTTAGTTTGACAACTGATTTATCCGAGGAAGCGGAGATCAAGTTGTTAAAGAGTATCGAGCATATGGACTATTTGACCGGTATGCCAAATCTGATGAAAGTCAAATTAGAGCTCGACCAGTTGTTCGAGCAACATGACACCGAAGAGACGAGCGTCATGCGCCTTCACATCAACCGTTTCAAGATGATGATGTCGCTTCAAGGTGTGGAGCGCTCGAATCAGTTGATTAAAGACATCACACGTCAATTGGCGAATACGCTTCCGAAAGGTTCAATTATCGGTCGAGTAGATGGTGAAGACTTTATCGCGGTGTTACCTCATACTCCAATCCGGTTGGCATACATGTACGCCGAGCATTTGCTTGACGTGATTGCAGATCATTCGTATCAAGTGGCGGAGGCCGAATTCCCGTTATCGAGTTGTATCGGGATTGGTGCCGGTACAGCGGATGCCGACCGTGTCATCATGAACGCCTCCACGGCTCTGTTGGAAGCGCGTCAGACGGGAAATCAAACGATTCGTTTATATGAACACGATGAGTACGTGCAGCGTTACATCGATGAGATGATGATCGAAACGGAACTGGTCAAAGCGTTGAAGCTAGATGAGTTATACATGGTGTATCAACCGAAAGTGTCGATGGACGGTGCGATTCATTTTGAGGCACTCATTCGCTGGGAGAGTCCTGTTCTCGGATTCATTTCACCTGAAACGTTCATTCGTGTGGCTGAACAGTCACTCTTGATCGAAGACGTGACACGATTCGTCATGAATCGGGTATGTCAGGATGTGTCGTCACAACCTGAGCAGTTTGAAGGGCGCCGCGTGGCTGTGAATGTCTCACCGAATTTATTTCATGAACACCATATGAATGAACTGGTTGCGATCATTGCATCGTACGGTCTTGTGCCAGAACAATTTGAGTTTGAGGTGACCGAGCACACGTTGATGCATGAACCGGTAGCGGCGATCAAAACGGTCGAATCGCTCAAACAACAAGGATTTCGACTGTTGATTGATGACTTTGGGGTCAGTTATTCCTCGTTGAATTATTTGAAGTTGTTCGAGATTGATGGAATCAAGATCGACCGGTCGTTCGTCGCGCAACTCGATCAGGAGAGCGGCATGAAAGAGTATGAAATCGTCAAACTGATTGTCTCGTTGGCTAAAAAGCTAGAGTTAGAGGTGACGGCTGAAGGTGTGGAGACGGAAGAACAATATCGGATCTTACGTCAGCTCGGCTGCGATGAGATTCAAGGGTATTTCTTCAGTCGTCCGATGCCGCTCGCGGAGTTAGAAGAGGCGCTCGGAATCTTGTATTCCCATCAGATGATGTTATCGAAGATCGAGCAGCCTGTGCAGTTGTTGCATCCTTCTCTAGATGAGCGTGAATTGCAACGACTCAAAGCGATATTACGATTGGAAATTTTAAATACGCCACAAGAGGAACGATTTGACCGGATCTCCCGATTGGTCGCACAAACCTTCCAGATGCCAACCGCATTCATTTCGATCATGACGACAGACCAACAGTGGTTCAAATCGTGTGTCGGTATCGAGCTCGAATCCTCTCACCTCAAACGGGAATGGACGTTATGTAATCGGGTTGTCACATCAGAGTCTCCGCTGGTGATTGAAGATGTTGCGGCAGCAGCGATTGAAAGTGACAGTCCTTGGATTGACCGAATCGGATTTTATGCAGGTGTACCGTTGCGGACGAAGCAAGGTCACGTCATCGGCACACTTTGCGTAGTGGATGGGCAGGCGAGAACGTTCTCAGAAGAAAACTTGAAGGCGCTCGAATCGTTTACGCATTGGGTCATGACAGAGATCGAGCACACGGAAGTCTCGAGAAGACAAATCACGCGACAACAATCAATCGAAGCATTGTATGAAGCGACGGCATTGCGTGTACCGTTCCAAGATCAATTGGCCCGGGTTCAAGAAATTTTATTGGAATGGGTCGGTTACTCCCACGGGGTCATCTTCTCGATTGAGCCTTCGCATCGTCTTCTAGTAGAGCATGGGGTCTCTCGTTTGACTTGGGGGGAAGAAGAACTGCATTCCCTGCATCAATTGACAACGGTCGGCGCGCAAACGCTTCAGGAAGGTGATCTGATTGTAGACGGTATCGAATTCACGAGGCTAGTCAGTTTTCCTTTGACGCATGCGCATCAAGTGTTTGGCTGGGTCGTTCTTCTCTCGGAGCAAGGCAACTTGAATGATCATCTCGACGAGGAAACGTTGCAAGAGTTGACAGGGACGGTACGATTGCTTGCACGATGGATGGAGAACGGGATTCGAAAGAAACGGAAACAACGCGAGATGATTCGAATCGCAAAACAAGATCAGCTGACCAAACTGTATAATCGTCATACGCTCACGACCGATTTATACAAAAATATGCACCGGACGCCATCGATTACATTGATACTCGTCAATTTAGACGATTTTACAAGAATCAACGATCAGTATGGGCACATGATAGGGGATGAAGTGTTAATTGAAATCGCACAACGATTAAATGAATTTGTCCAGCGTGTTGGGGGTCAAGTCTACCGTTTCTCAGACGATGAATTCATGTTGGTGCAAACGGGTTCACTAAGTGGGGTTGAGCAGATTAATGAAGTTATTTCCCAGGGAATACACGCGTCGAATGGTGAAGTCATTCATCTTACAGCAAGTGTTGGCGTCACCCTGGTCCAGTCGACCGACACCGTCGATTCGGTTCTTCAAAAAGCAGATGCAGCGATGTATATTGCAAAGAGCAATGGAGGAGACCAGTGGTTTCAGTATGATGGATATTCGGATAAGGGGATTTAAGTATGGGGAGATTATGGCTGATTGAAGGATTGCCAGGAAGCGGAAAGTCTATATTTGCCGAGAGGCTGCGAGATAAAAGGAATGGCAAGTTCTATTCGGAAGTAGATGCGTCACACCCCGTGGATATGCATGATGTCTATTGGGTCGAGGAGAAACCATCAACTGGTCGCATTCTTGATGAAATCGAGGGGGGATGGCTCGTCCGTTATGATGATGGTGAAGAACTTGCCGGAACGGACGTCTACGAGTTGCCTTTCGCTCTTCACACACGAATCATGTGCGAACGCTGGCGGCGTTATGTTCAAAAGTTAGATAGGGAGGAAAAGGACGTCATCTTTGAATGTGCGTTGCTCCAAAATCCTTTCACCATTGGAATGGTTGCGCAAGATGTTCCGTTAGCGGACGTGGAAGCATACGTTCAAGAGGTCGCAGACATCCTAAAACCGATTGATCCGATGGTCGTTTATTTGGCATTGGATGACGTTGCACGCATCTTTCCGATTGTATATGATGAACGACCGATGGGATGGCAAGGCGGCTTTGTCGAGTATTATACGAGCGGCGCCTATGGTGTGAACCATGCGCATAAGGGTATGGCCGGAACGATTGAGATTTTAGTGGAACGCCAACGACGTGAGCTTGAACTGTTGAAACGATTACCTCTTCGGCACGCTCGGATTCAAAATGATAATCGGCATTCATTTGAAGAATTAACGAATTTATTAGAGGAGGAGTCGATTCGTACATGCAAACCTTAATCAAACATTCGGAACGTTTTTGGTATATGACACCCGTTGACCGTACCGATCGACCAATTCTCGGTGCCGTTGTCGGCGATACGCATACGCTACTCATCGACGCGGGCAATTCCGTGTCGCACGCCTCATTCTTTTTAGAACAGCTAGAGAAACAAGGCCTCCGCACGCCGTCGATGGTCGCATTGACGCATTGGCATTGGGATCACATCTTCGGTTTACCTGCACTCGAAGGAATGGTGTCCATTGCGAGTGAAGCGACCAAACAGGGGATGGAAAAACTTGTCCCATATGCTTGGGATGATGTCTCTCTCGATGAGCGGGTGGCGGAAGGGATTGAAATCGCATTTTGCGCGGAAGCAATCCGTGAAGAATATGGAGACGCGCGCGATATCGAAATCGTGTTGCCCACGCTGACGTTTCAAGAGTCGCTGACGCTCGACCTCGGTGGCGTTCACGTCGTGTTACGACATGTCGGAGGAGACCACGCAAAAGATGCGGTTGTCCTGTATGTCGCAGAGGAGCAGGTATTATTTTTAGGAGACGCGTTATACGCAGACATCTATTCTCCCACATGGCGAATGACTCCGGAAGAAACCCTGCGGTTGTTGAATGTATTGGAATCGTTTGATGCTAAACAGATTGTCTGGTCACACGGTGAGATGGTGAGTCGTGAATCCTTCGCAGAAGATTGCCTTGCATTAAGACGAATCGCCACCATTTCGAATGATTTCCCAGGAAATATTGATGAAATCACGCAGTCATATGCTTCACTCGTCAATCGGGAGATCACCGAGGAAGAGAACGAGTTGATTACGTTTTTTGTGAACGGGACGGTGGGAAGATGACTTACACTATCACGCGGATTCACGAGGAAGACGAGACGTTCCAACAGTTTTTGACCACTCAATTACGTGAGTATAACAACGTTCGTTCGATTTACCATCGTGACATTCGCGAGGCGCACGTGCCGACCATTCAGTTGAAAGTGGAGCAAGAAGGACGGGTAATCGCCGGCTTATATGGGAGTGTGTATTGGGGATGGTTCGATTTGGATCGCCTTTGGGTCGATGCAGACTTTCATGGTCAGGGCATCGGTAGCCAATTGCTTGGAGAAGGGGAGGCGTTAGCGAAGTCGCTCGGTGCGACGCGTGTGAAATTGACGACGTTCTCGTTTCAAGCGAAACCGTTTTATGAGCGATTCGGTTACACGGTAATAGGTGTGCTACCGGACTATCCGCCGGGATCGGATTACTATATGATGATGAAGCAATTATAAAAGGCGACACGAGGTCGCCTTTTTAATACACTTTATCCCCATTGAAGATTGAATTTTTCACCATGACGTAGTCTACGGTGCGCAATGCCTCGAGACTGTCACCACCCGCGTAAGAAATCGCCGATTGGAGGTCTTGCTCCATCTCGGTCAATGTATCTTGTAGTGCCCCTTTGTGTTCGACAAACATCTTTTTCCCCTCGACGTTCTTTCGCTCACCCTTTTGGAACTCAGAAGCAGAACCGAAATACTCTTTCAATTGTTTCCCGTCTTGCTCGAACGTTTCCCCCGGTGATTCATCGTGTCCTGCGAACAATGAACCAATCATGACCATCGAAGCGCCGAAGCGAATCGATTTGGCGATGTCACCGTGAGTACGGATGCCCCCATCCGCGATAATCGGTTTCGTCGCTGCTTTGGCACACCAGCGAAGTGCAGCCAATTGCCAGCCCCCGGTACCAAAACCTGTTTTGATTTTCGTGATACACACTTTACCAGGACCGATTCCAACCTTCGTCGCATCCGCTCCGGCATGCTCTAATTCGCGAACGGCCTCTGGTGTCCCGACGTTCCCCGCGATGACGAAGGATCCAGGAAGATGGTGTTTGATATGCTGAATCATTCGGATAACCGCATTCGAATGACCGTGAGCGATATCGATTGTAATAAATTCTGGCGTATGACCGGTCGATTTGAGCATTTCGATAAACCCATACTCTTCTTCCTTCACGCCGACACTGATGGATGCATACAAACCACGCTCATGCATGTCTTGGATAAATGCCAGGCGCGTCTCTGGATTGAAGCGATGCATGATGTAAAAATATCCGTTCTTAGCCAGCATCAATGCGACCTTTTCATCGATAATCGTCTGCATGTTAGCCGGAACGACTGGTAATCGGAACGTGAAGCCACCAAGCTCGACGGTCGGATCACATTCCGAACGACTGTCGACAATACATTTTGCAGGAATTAATTGAATATCTTCGTAATCAAATACTTTATCCATATATCGCACCCCTATTCACGAACATTAACGTATTGAACAATAAAAAACTTCGCCCATTCGGTAATATAACGTGAATAGAGTTTAAAGTCAAAGGATAATTCAATTAATTTATCTTAAAAATGAATAAAATTAAATCAATTGATGTTTAATGTTCGGATTTAGGATTTATTTTCGGTGTTTCACGTGAAAAAAGGACCATTTATTGGTGGTCCTTTGCGAGTGCATATTGATTTCGTCCACCTGCTTTGGCTTCATAGAGAGCGAGGTCGGCACGTTTTAGTAACTGTTTGGTCGACAACCCTTTTACAAATCGAGCACCCCCGACACTTGAAGTCGTAATGAACGTATGTTGGTCGATTTCCCATGGGCGCTGTAGTGCTTGAATGATTTTCTCTGCAACCCGATGTAGGGCACAGGAATCGTTGAAGCGAATGAGAACGGCAAACTCATCACCGCCAAGTCTGGCAATCATATCTTGTTTGCGAAGCACGGATGTCAATCGACGAGCGAGTTGTCGCAAGAGTTCATCGCCCACATCATGACCGAACGTATCGTTGATTTGTTTGAATCGGTCAACATCAAGAGCGAGGACGGCCAATTCACCTTGCTCGAATTCGGTTCGATCGATCGCTTCCTCGAGGTAAGCGAGGAAGAAACGACGGTTCGGTAAGTCGGTCAGCGTGTCGTGATACGCCAAATGCTTCAGTTGCTTCTCTAGTGCTTTACGCTGCATGATTTCTCGGCTAACCGTCAAATAGTGTAGGAGAAGTCCGGATTCATCATAGATGGCCTGAATTTTCGTTTCGAGCCAAATCCAGCGCTGGTCAGCATGGAAATGACGGAACTCAAGGGTCAAGGAGATGTCTTCTTCCTTCATTTCTTTCAACTGCTCCCGGACGATCTGGATGTCGTCCGGATGGATATAGTCGAGCGTATTCTTCCCTTCGTAATATCCGGCCGCAAAACCGAGCACGGTACGGTGAGAAGGGGAAGCATAACGAACAGTACCATCCCGTTCTAGTATACAGACGAGGTCACTCATGTTTTCTGTGATCAATCGATATTGTAACTCACTCTGTCTTAACGCTTGTTCCATTTCACGTTTCTCCGTGACATCACGCAAAATCGTTAAGACGGCCGTTTCACCCTCATAATCGATGAGAAGGCTACTGATATCCATCTGGAGCTTGTCTCCACTCGGTGTCATGATGACCATTTCCGTATCTTGAACGGGGCCTCCGAGTTCGAGAGAGGCAAGTCGTTGACGGGTGGACTGATGATACTCTTCTGCGATGAATGAAAAAATCGATTCATTCTCTAGATAGGTTTCTCCGATTGTGGCGAGTGCCATCGCGTTCGCATATATAATCTGTCCTTCCTGATGAACAATGATGCCTTCCGGAATGGTTTCAATCAACTGACGGTAACGACGTTCGCTTTCGACCGTGGCACGCTCGGCATTTTTCTCTGGCGTCAAATCGATGATGATCGCAAACAGGCCGGTAATGTTACCGCCGACCTCGATTGGAATGTTGAGGACGGTTAAGTCGAGTCGTTCCCCGGATTGATGTTCAGCATAAATGGAATACTTGTGTGGAATCCCAGACAGCGTGAATTGTAACCCTTTCCTGACCCGAGACCGCTCACTCTCGGGAAGCCAATGCAGGAACGGATGATGAAGCATATCTTGTTCCGTATGACCGGTGATGACCGTGACGGCCGGGTTGACGGATTTGATGTTCAAATGATGGTCGAGTACAAAGATACCATGAGGAGAATACCGTCGTAGCGACTCGTGATGATCTTTTAAGATCGACAATTCGAGTTCGCGACGCTTCCGTTCCGTCACTTCACGTACGACAGAGACGATATGTGTACAGATTCCGTCATCATTAATAATCGGCGTCACTTCTGACTCGAAATAATGAAGGGGGAGCGTCAATACATCGTCCGCCTCGACCGTATCCGTATAAAAGGAGTCGGCCAGACGGTAATCTTCATAGACCACACTCTTTTTTGTACGAATCGCTTCATCGTAATACTGTGTAATAAGTGTAGCGGTCTCGGTCGGGACCAACTCATCGATGGTCTTCCCGACGTCCGCATCCGACCAATTGATGGCCCGTTTCCCAGGCTCGTTTACGAAGACGTAGCGATATGCTGAACCATCGACTTCCATAAAGAACACATAGTCTGAAATTTTATCGAACGTCCGTAGTAAAATCGATGCGTTGGATTGAAGTGTTTGGTCAGCTTTCATCTCGTCTCCCTCATTTCGTTCATTCTATTTTTTACACGTCATTTTTATCTTACCGCATCATTCGACCAAATGTGTGAACTTTCAAAAAAAGACGGGATGTACGTACATCCCGTCAAGCCGCTTCGTTCAGTTGTTTTTGTTCGTTTCGTCCGTTCATGACGTAATACAAGAAAATGGTAAAGAGAACGACGCCTGAAAGAATCAAATAAAGGGTCGAGAAGCCTGTCAACGGAATCAACAACCCGATGAAATAGGGGCCGAACCCTAGACCGGCATCAAGTGCGATGAAGAAGGTCGATGTCGCCATCCCCATTCGG
Organism: Exiguobacterium sp. s83; assembly: GCF_018617095.1. Classification (GTDB taxonomy): domain Bacteria; phylum Bacillota; class Bacilli; order Exiguobacteriales; family Exiguobacteriaceae; genus Exiguobacterium; species Exiguobacterium profundum. The sequence continues at coordinate 106,735 of NZ_JACSJP010000002.1, forward strand.
TGAGGTGGAGAAGCCTTGACAGCGATTGCTTGGGTGCCGGATTGGATATTCCCGAAGCCTAATCCGATTAACGCACCGGCAAGTAGAAGCATCCAACCACTATTCGCTTGGCTGAGCACGAGTAGACCGATCGCGAAGATGGCGATTGCCGGATACATGACGACGTTCGCTCCGCGCGCGTCCATCAATTTTCCTGTAATCGGTCGTGATAACAGAACGGCGACCGAATAGACGAGGAAGAAGATACTCGCTGCCTCGATCAAGTCGAGTTCACTCGCGTAGAAGTTGATGTAAGACAAGACACTCGAATAGCTTAGTGCGGCCATCCCGATAATCAAGGCAATCGGGAGCGCTTTAGGTTCGACGAACGATTTTAAAGAGAATCCACGCACGACTTCCGGGGCGTCGACTTCTGGTACGTTCACAAAGAACGTACTCGCCAAACTGATGACCCCGATCACAAAACAAAGGCCGAAGATGACGGTGAAGCTCGTGTGTTGGCTGAGGAGTAATCCGACGAATGGCCCGATGGCTGTCGCCAGAGTAGAACTCATGCTGTAGTAACCGATCCCTTCACCTTTTCGAGTCGCGGGAATGACTTGCGCGACGATGGTTCCAGTAGCCGTACTCGATAATCCCATCCCGAGTCCGTGTACGAACCGTGTCAGTAATAAGAAACCGACACCCCAATGGACGAAGTACAATAAAATCGTGGCGGTGAAAAAGACGAGCCCGATATAAAGCGTCTTCTTCCGACCGATCGAATCAATCAGTCGACCGATGAACAAGCGCCCGGTCAGCGTCCCGATGATGAAGATGCCAGTGACGAGTCCTGCTTGACTCGTGGTCGCCCCGTACGACTCGACGGCATGCACCCCGATGGTGACCATCAATAAGAAAAAGATGAGCGTCAGGAAGAAGTTGATGAGCGAGATGATTAAAAAGTCTCTCGTCCAAAGTTTTTGAATAGGTTGTTGCATCATACGTGACGCCTCCTTTTCTTCAAATTCGAATAGTTAATAAACATAACTAAAAGAGTATACCAAATCAAATTAGGATTGTCCGAGATGATGCACTGCATGCAGTGAATGACAGACATGAAAAAACTCGACTCGGGAATCGAGTCGAGTCAAGTGACATCGTTAGGCACGGTCCCAGAATCGGGCAGTCGCAATCCCATCGATGAACGCATTGAATCCATCGAGGTTATGCTCGTCAAACGTGAAGACACCAGGCTGGTCTTGCTTCACGCGACATGTGGCGAGTGCCTCTTTATGGTGTACGTGTAGGGCGAGCGGCTTATAGTGCTTGTACGTGTTCTCGATAAATTCGAGCACATCATCCTCGACAGTCGTCGCGGCACTCACTAAGAAGGCGGCATCGAAAAGGCTCGAGTCGACCGTATCGTACGTCGCCTTCACCTTCAGGTCACCAAGCATATACGCCTTCTTGCCGACAAGGCTGTAGTTGACGTTGTGATCGGCGAGCGTCTGCACCCACTGTTTCACCTGATTCGCATCCACGTCACCGGCAAGGAGAAGGGCGACGCTCTTCGTATCGGGCTTTTTGATTGTGTTCGCCATCGAGAGAGCAGGGGACGTCTTATCTGACTGGACCTCATTATTCTCTTCGGGCACATGTACTCCTAAGTTGTCGGCGACGACTTCAGCGAGATGACGATCGATGCGGTTCAATAAATCGACGGCGTTCTCTTTCACCATGTCCGACTCACATTTTCCGAGCTCAAAACTGCAGGAATCTTGGATGTGTTGTTTTTCGACATCGGTCATGCTGTTGTAGAAGAGCTTCGCCTGTGAGTAGAAATCAAGGAAGCTGTCACTACGTCCCCGAATCTTATGACCATCGATTTTCTCTTGATAGTGCTCAAATCCACCTTGATCGGCTGGTACAGGTTCCGGCTGATTATTGTTGAGCGCATTTTTATGGTAGCTCGTCTGACCTTTGTGAACGGCCATTTGATGCATCCCGTCCCGCTGGTTGTTGTGGAACGGACAAACGGGCTTGTTGATTGGGATCTGGTGGAAGTTTGGTCCACCGAGACGCGACAGTTGGGTGTCCGTATACGAGAACAAACGACCTTGCAAGAGCGGATCGTTCGAGAAGTCGATTCCTGGGACGAGATGACCCGGGTGGAAGGCGACTTGTTCGGTTTCCGCGAAGAAGTTGTCGACGTTTCGATTAAGTGTCATCTTTCCGACGAGTTTCACTGGAATCTCTTCTTCCGGCCACAGTTTGGTTGGGTCTAAGATGTCGAAGTCATAGTTGAACTCGTCTTCTTCCGGGATCAGCTGCAGGCCGAGCTCCCATTCAGGATAGTCGCCTTTATTTATGGCTTCATAAAGGTCGACACGGTGGAAGTCAGCATTTTTCCCGACTGCTTTTTGGGCTTCGTCCCATACTTGTGAATGAACCCCGAGCTTCGGTTTCCAATGGAATTTGACGAAATGCGCTTTTCCTTCCGCATTTACGAGACGGAACGTATGCACCCCGAACCCTTCCATCATGCGTAGACTACGCGGAATTCCCCGATCACTCATCGCCCACATGACCATGTGAGCGGTCTCATGGTTTTGTCCGACGAAATCCCAGAACGTATCGTGCGCGCTTCCCCCTTGCGGCACTTCCGTATGTGGTTCAGGCTTCACAGCGTGGACGAGGTCCGGGAACTTGATGGCATCTTGGATAAAGAAGACTGGGATGTTGTTTCCGACTAAATCGTAGTTCCCTTCGTCTGTATAGAACTTCGTCGCAAAACCACGGACGTCACGGACCGTATCCGCGGACCCGCGTGAGCCTTGGACAGTCGAGAAACGGACGAATACGGGTGTCGTCTTCGAAGGGTCATTCAAAAAGTTCGCTTTTGTGAACTCGGCGAGCGGTTCATACACCTGGAACTCTCCATGTGCTCCTACGCCGCGCGCATGGACGATCCGCTCCGGAATCCGCTCATGGTCGAAATGGGTCATCTTCTCGCGGAAATGGAAATCCTCGATCAATGTCGGACCACGACGTCCTGCTTTCAGCGAGAATTCGTCTTCCGCCATCTTCAGACCTTGATTTGTCGTCAAGCCAGCTTGTTGTTCGTTATCAATCGTATGTTGATTTAACTGCTCTTCTTTCTTGTTCCCCATGTGATTGCCTCCCTTAAGTATGACTGACCGTCGTAAGTCACCATTTGACCTACTGTATCGGTGTTCCCTAACGCCAATAAAAAAATCCCTCTTTTTCAAAAAAGAGAGATTTCACACAAACATTTATAATGCGGCCCATACATGCTGTTTCAATACGATTTGTTGTACCACTTTAGGGTCGAGTTCGTATTCAGTGGCAATGATGCGCGTCACTTTCGCTTTCGAATCGGGGTCGTCAGGATTCTGCTTCGTATATTGATCTTGCCATGACCTCCAAATTTGAATCTCTGTATCGGTCAATTTGGTCGTCCATTCTTTTTCTCGAAGTTGCCAACCGAACATCATGTCGTCTGTTTGACCGGGTTCCACCCAGTCTGCGAGTCCATAGTCGCCTTCCGGAGCGAATACGGCTTCACCGAGTGGCGGTTCCGTCCCGATATAGGCAGCATCATCATAAAATCGTAACAAGGCGGCCTGGAACTGATCTGACTGTTTTACGTCATCGATGACGTCATGGCTGACGGATTGAAGCTCATCCGTACTCGGGTTCCCGTGTACGACGATGTCGTATTCATATCGAATGACACCGTCTTGTTCGGTTTGTGTACGTTCTTCAATCGTATATATTTCCTCGGAAATGGATGCTTGTTCAGCCTTTAACTGCGTCGTGGGGACGGATTCCTGTGGCCAAAACCAGAAGGCGCAACCGAGAGGGACAAGGAATACGGCAAGACGACGTAGTCGGTACACCCTGTTTGATTTTCTTTTTTTCTTCAATCCAAAAACACTCCTTCAATGATGTAACAATCCCAAAATGTCGGGGATTACGTTCGATCTAAACGAACGAGGTCCGCATCGGGATGCGACTGACCACGAACGAGAGCACTCAGAATACGAGAGCCAAGCATGCTATACACGGTCCCATTTCCCCCATATCCGAGCAAGTAAAACAAGTTCGGTCGATTCGGGTGCTCCCCGATGAACGGGAGTTGGTCCACCGACTCTCCAAACAAGGCGACCCAAGCATAATCGACTTCTAGGTCATACATCGGGAAGAGCTCGGCGATTTTTTCTTTCACTCGTTCCGCCCGATCGTTCATGAGCGCCTCATCGTGCGGCGTTTCGGCCTGGTCTTCGTCAAGCCCACCCGCGATAATTCGCCCGTCCGGAGTCGTGCGCAAATAGAGATATGGTCGTTTCGTCTCCCAAATGAGCGCGCGTCCTTCCCATTCGCTGAATTCGGCGATTGGATTCGTTGCGATGGCGTATGACCGATTCAAATCGATCCGATGGGAGTCGAGTAGGGGAGCTGGCCCATAACCTGTCGCAAAGATGACTTTATTCGCTTTAAATGTCCCGTTCGAGGTGAACACAATCCATCCATCACCATCAGACACGACCTCATCCACCGACGTCTCTTCAAAAATCGGGACGTGTTGTTTCGATAAATGGCGGATGATTTGACGACTGAGCGTGAGCGGATTGACCTCGGCATCGCCTTTTGTGATGAGGGCCGCCGGTTTTTCAAATGGGAAGCGTTCACGTAGTGCCTCACGATCCAACCACTCCACATCAAAACCGTGTTTGGCTAGCATCTCATACTCACGTTGCAATTTGGCAACATCGTCCTCTTCACTCGCAAAACAAAGGCTGTCCCGTCGAATATATATATCGGATGCATCGACATCTTTCGCCACCTGGTCGAGCGATTCGACCGCGTCGAGACATAATTGATAGAAGCGTACCGCTGCCGCTTCTCCAATTTTTTCTGCAAGTTCATGTAACATGATGTCATTTGAATATTGAATTAAACCGGTATTTGCTGATGTGCTTCCGGTACCGACCTTTCGCCCATCGAGCACCGCAAAATCGACGCCATCTCGTTGTAACGTATAAGCCGTCAACGTTCCGGACATACCGGCTCCGATGACGAGTACGTCGTAATGCTCTTTTTTGTCAGGTCTTTCTAACACGACGTCCTCTGATTCGGTCGTTGGCCAATATAAATCTCCGTTATACAATTCCATCGGTCTCATCCTCCATGATATTCAGTATCTTCCTCTTTATCCCCGCTTCAATAGAGGTGAAACCAAAAAACCGCAGACGATGTGTCTGCGGTTCAACATGTTATTTCTTGATGATGATGGATGAAGGAGAAGCGCCTTTCGTATATGTGATGCGTTGGACGTTTTTTGCCCCGCGAATCTCAGCAAGGTTTTTCCCGTCAACGATTACTTCTTTTACCGTCGCGCCTTTGAAGTCGATGATGGCACCGGCTTCTTTCGGTTTCACTTGAACGACGACATTTTTCAACGGTTCTCCTGTCAATTCCGTGTATACGCCACGAACGAAGATGCCGTTTTTGAAGTTCGTGCCTTTTCCGATTGTCACGCCGATGTAATCCTCTTGAAGGACGAGGCGAGCAGCTTTATGGTTTTCTACAGTGTAACGCGTCAATTCCACTTCTGGTTCCGGTGTGAAGTCGATTTGTGCAAGTACTGGATCATGGTCACTCGCACGCCCTGACATCTCAGTGAAGTCCGAGTTGACGTGAATCATGTCAATTTTCGTAGAAGCGGCCAAGCGATTCGAGACGAGGATGTGATCGAGTACTTGTGAGTTCCCTTGATACACATACGAGTAGCGGTCGACAGCAGGAACTTTCTCGACCATGTTCGTCATCAAGTCGCCTTTGAAGATTTGGAGCGCATCCGAGAATTCGAAATCGTTGAAGTCACCGAGTGCGACAACATTCGCTTCTGGATTCTTCGTCTTCACGTCTGCCACGAAGTTGTGGACGACTTGTGCGATTTTCTTACGTTGCACTTCACTTCCGAGTACGACCGGTTGTTGTGAACCGAAGAAACCAGTGTCGCCACCTTTCGAGTTCCAGTGGTTTGCGATCACGATGACGTTCTCGCCTTGGAAGTCGAATTGAGCAGCTAACGGTTTACGCGAACGATCGAACGCTTCGTTCATCGGATCGATACGTCCCGGGTTGTGCGTCAATTTCCCATCGGCGTATCCGACGGCCGTCGTCGCATCACCAGCAGGGATTCCCTCCGTCAATGACACGCGCTCAGGATCGTACAAGAAGCCGACACGGATGTTGGCATCTGGGGCGCCTCCGTCTTGGTTGTTCTCTGGGTCGATGTTGACGTATTTATACGTCTTCCCACCGACAGCGACAATGTTATCGATTAAGCGCTGATAGCTCTGGTCAGCGGCAGAACCTGCCCCTTTATCCTGTCCATCGTTGTCTTGTACTTCCGTCACACCGATGATGTCAGGGCTGTTCAATTCGTTGACGAACGCTTTCGCCAGTTTGAGTGCCTTTTCATCTGATGTTTCTTTGATGTTGTTCGAGAAGTTCTCTAAGTTATACGATGCAATCGTTAATTGATCTTCTTCTGCCTCGATGAATGTCTTCTCACGCTGCGCATCTCCTTTGACGAAGGCAGCTTTCATGTCTTCAAGTGAGGCTTGAATCTTATAGTTACCGAACGAATAGCCGACAACACCGACAATCGGTCCATTGAAGCGGTCGCCCGTCGCGACATCGAATTCACGCGCTTCCGCGTTCGGTTCGAGACGGAACTGAATGCGTTCCGGGTTTGCATCGTTCTTTTTCAATAAGACGCCGCCATTATATGTCTCTGTTGGCGTATCCTCGAGAACTGTGACTAAGTCACCATATTCTTGTGGTCCGACTGACTTCAACTTGTTCGTTTGAACACGCATTCCTTCAAGGCTCTCCCAGAAGTCGATGGCATCCTTCTCCGGATTGAAGACGGCGAGGTTGTCGCTGTCGATAAACTCGGTCGGAAGGTTTGAGGCATCAATCGTGATTGGAGTCGGAAGTGTCACGCCGCTCGCGACGACTTCGACTTTTCCGTTACGTGTATCGATTTGTGTCATCTTCATATCTGTCTGTTGACGGTCGCTGTATCCTTCGATCGCATACTCGCTCACTTTTCCGTTCACTTTGACGAGGTCACCGACTTGAATGCCGGCAATCGAACGTCCACCGTAAAGGACAATCCCTTCAGATGTCCGTGCATCGTCATCGGCTTCCGAATCAGGCGTTTGGATGAAGTAATAGGTCGTCCCACTTGAGACGAACGTAGACGTGACGATTCCTTCGACACCTTCAACCGTCTGTCCGTTCATCGGAGTCGTATGGTTCGCACCTTGGATGTCGTGAATGCGAATCTTGTCTGTGATCTTATAAGAGAATGTTGAGACGGCGCTGAATGTGTCTCCCGTTTTCACGACCGTCTTCAATGTCGTCGAGTTTTCAATGCGGATTGGGTTTTCGTAACGAAGCCCATTCTCTTTTGGATCAGAGCCGTCGAGTGTATAGAAAATCTCAGCGTCTGCTGTCGTTGTCGAGAGCGTCACGTCTTGTGGACCAACGAATGTACCGGCACCTGGTTTCGCGACAGCCGGCCGAAGAACGGACGTATCGATAACCGTGTCCGCCGGGTCACGAGGGATGATTTGGTACGTATCGTCAAACTGTTGAACGATTCCTGTGATCGATGAATAGTTCACATCCGTCTGTAAATCAAGGATGCCTCGCTCGTCGCGAACGACGAACTCCTTCGTTCCGTCCGTCGCCGTCAAGTTCTGACCGCTACCTGTGAGTGTGACATTTTTGACGGTAACGAGTTCGGATTCGACGTCCTCGTTGATATGTTCCCCTGTCAAGACTTGGGCAGTAGGAAGTGTTGCTGCTTGTTTTGAAACAACGACAGCGCTGTTCAATTGAAGAAGCTCACGGTACGAACCGACGACCCCTGTGACAACGACCTCGTCCCCGACGTTGACGGCAAGAGATGTCGGACGGATAGACAGACCACCTGTTGCGTCTTGAATGGAGATGGTGTTCGCTAATTTAGCCGTGACGACTCCTTTTACGGTGACCGTCTCATTTTCTGCCTTTGTTCGTGCATCAGCAATTGAAATTGGTGTGATTGGTGCAGGAGGCTCCGTTGTGCCGCCATCTCCGTATTCGACGCCTTGGAACGTATGTAACCCGAGATTGTCGAACGTGTCTTGTGGTGTCGATGACCATTCGACAGCCGGGTCGAAGGCATCACTGCCATCACTGTCTCCCTTTGTGACCGTGTCTTTACGGATGAGCGATTGGTCAGCAGTCGCAACGGTCGTTCCCCATTTTGTCCCTGGGTCGAAGCCGAGTTGACCGAAGACATCAAGAACCGTGTCTCCTTTTTTCAAGACGATCGTGTCATCCCCGTTGAAGTTCGTCACGGCACTCACCGTATCCGATTTTGCTTTCAATGTGTCCGACGCACTGCCGTTCACAATGATATATGTAGCTCCTGGTGCGAGGGTGCCAGTCAAATTCAATGTATTTCCGGCAGTCGTACCTCCGTTTGAATACAGTTCAATTTTGTAAGCGGAAAGGTCGATTGTCGCGTTCGTTCCATTGAATAACTCGATTGCTTTATTGTTGCTCGATCCTTCTACGTACTCGGAAATGAAGAGATCTGATGCGTTCAACGTCTCGGCGTTTACGTTTGCCGCAATCGGCGTCATACTGCTGACGATGAGTCCTGCTGATAAGGCGAGGCCAGTGACTGCCTTAAATGATTGTGTTGGTTTCCCCATGTGTAAGTCTCCCTTAGATGTAATGGTCTAATCCGATTTCCCCAACTTGCGTCGTTATAAATAAGTGAATTTATATCCTCCTTTTTCAAAAAAACGACATGATAGCGCTTACATTACTTTTCTTGTGACGAATCCCTTGAAAAATTATTCGTGTATTGTCAAAAATAACACGTTCATTTCCCAAGTTTTTTTACTACATGTTAAACATAACCAAGCAGACGTCAGAACTCAATCCACTAAACACAAAGTTATGATTACATTTTGATTACAAGATAAATGTAATCGGAAGAACTTGACGAGTAGCTTAAGAACTTTTACACTCTTCTAATACGAATTAATTGTATCGGTTAAGTTGGAATTAAAGGAGGCACTAATGAAAGCAGTCAATTACCCAGTCATTCCTGGAGCAGGCGCGTTTTATTATGAAGGAAACGAAATCGGTATTTTGCTTTGTCACGGCTTTAACGGGACACCTCAAAGTGTACAGGACGTCGGAATTGAGTTGATGAAGCAAGGGTTCACGGTCTATGCCCCGCGCTTGAAAGGGCATGGGACACATCCAGAAGACTTTCGATGTTCGACGCATCGATGTTGGTATAAAAGTGTGACGAAAGGAATCGAGCGGTTGCGCGAGTCGTGTCAGACGGTCATCGTCGTCGGTCAGTCAATGGGCGGAACGTTGGCACTCAAGGCTGCCCTTGAAGGGAAGGCGGATGCGATTGTGACAATCAATGCCGCGTTATCGGTACCAGGATATGCGTGTCATGCGTCGGATACCGAGTGTCGATTTATCGACGAAGATGCGCCTGACATCTTGGCAAAAGACGTATATGAGATTGTCTATGACCGTGTGCCTACAAAAGCGATTCGTGAATTGCTTTCGCTGATTGACGAGGTGCGACCGCACGTCGGAGCAGTTGATGTGCCGACATATGTCATCCATTCTGCTGTCGACAACGTGGTGCCGCCTTCCGACTCCATCTGGTTGTTCGATCAGTTACAAGGAAAAAAAGAATACGCGGTGCTTCCTAACTCGTATCACGTCGCGACGATGGACAATGATTGGAAGCATTTGTCGAAGCTGATCACGACCTTCTGTGAACAGGTTGGGGCGCGCCATCAAAATGCAGTGTGAAAACTGCATTTTTTTGTGGACTGATTCTTTGCAAACGCTTGCACTAGTGCTATGGTAGATGTGAATCATACCTTATTGTAGGAGGCAAGGTGCCGTATGGAGACGTTGTTCAGCCAAACGAAACAAACAGAGATCAGTCGTGTATGGTGGAAAGAGGCCATCGCCTATCAAATTTATCCACGAAGTTTCAACGATTCGAACGGGGATGGAATCGGTGATCTTCGCGGAATCATTGAAAAGCTCGATTACTTAGAAGACCTTGGAATTGATGTCATTTGGATTTGTCCGATGTACAAATCGCCAAACGATGATAACGGATATGATATTAGTGACTATCAAGACATTATGGATGAGTTTGGGACGATGGAGGATTTTGATGCCTTGCTAGAGGCAGTGCACGCACGAGGGATGAAGCTGTTGCTCGACCTCGTCGTCAACCATACGTCGGACGAACATCCATGGTTCCTTGAATCGAAGAGCTCGAAAGACAATCCGAAACGAGATTGGTATATTTGGCGAGATGGGAAAGATGGGATGCCACCGAGCAACTGGGCGAGTATCTTTGGTGGGTCCGCTTGGAAATATGACGAACCGACCGATCAATATTACTTGCACGTCTTCTCGAAGAAACAACCCGATTTGAATTGGGAAAATCGTGACGTTCGAACGGCTGTCTATGACATGATCAACTGGTGGCTCGATAAAGGGGTCGACGGATTCCGTGTCGATGCGATCAGTCATATTAAAAAGATGCCGACGGAGACGATGCTACCTTCTCCGGACGGAAAGCCGATCGTGACGGCCTTTTCGATGTACTCGAACATTGACGGAATTCATGAATATCTACAAGAGATGAAGCGAGAAACGTTTTCCAAATACGACATTATGACTGTTGGGGAGACGAACGGCATTGAGCCGGAAGAAGCCGACCAATGGATGGGACCAGAGAATGGTGCGATGAATATGGCCTTTCACTTTGATCATGTCGATATCATGCGACGGTCGCGTCTTGCCCCGCTCGATGTCGTCGAGCTGAAACGGATCTTCGATAAATGGCAACAAGGATTACGCGAAACTGGATGGAACGCATTATACATTGAAAATCATGACATGGTGCGAGCGGTATCTCTCGTCGGGGATGAGCATCATTATTGGCGTGAAAGTGCCACGGCGCTTGGGATGATGTACTTCTTCATGCACGGGACACCATTCATTTATCAAGGACAAGAAATCGGGATGAAGAATGTGCCGCTCCCATCCATTCATGACTATGATGATGTCGCGACGAAAAACGAGTACTTCGAACGGATCGCGAACGGGATGAGTGAAATCGACTCGATGCAACAAGTATGGGGCACGTCTCGTGATAACGTCCGGACACCAATCCAGTGGGATGCCTCACCTCATGCTGGTTTCTCGACGACGACCCCGTGGATGCCGATTCATGAAGAGTATGAGACGCTCAACGTCGAGGCACAGCGACACGACCAGCACTCCATTCTGTCGTTCTATAAGGAGATGATCCGTCTTCGTCGAGCTGAGGAAACGTTTACGTATGGTCGTTATCGTGACGTCTTGCCTGAACATAAGCAAGCCTTCGTCTACGAGCGTACGTTTGAAAACAACCGCTTCTTCGTGGTCGTCAACTTGACCGCCAATCCGGCAGAAGTGACCATTCCGGAAATTGCAGGCGCCACGCTTGTCATGACGAATGAGATTGACCCCGAGACGATTGATACGGAAACGTTTATGCTTCGACCATTCGCAGCACGGTTATATCGTTTATGATAGAAAGGTACCTTCCTAGGAGGGTACCTCTTTTGAATGAAGGGTGGGACGAGGATGCATACGATTGAATTTTCCAATGACAACGAGGTCGTACGCATGGTCATTGGTGGTGCCGATCGCGAACGGTTGGAATTGATGATTGATGAGCGACGCGTTACGATTTACGTGAAAGCGTATCTCGATTTTGGAGAGGCGTTCGCTAAGGCGTTTCATTCGTTGAAAGGGACGGCCGCACTCCGTGATGTGGAAGGACAGTATGTCATGGATGTGACCTTTTCGCATCGAGGGGTCAGCGTTCGATTGTATGATCCGTTTCCTAAGAAGACGCTTCAGACCGATCAAAGTTACATGACAGAAACGATGCGACAGATCGGCATCTGGAATAGGCTGTGACAAATGAGGGAAAAGAGCATATGATAGAGATTGACTAAATGGAAAGGGGTGTCGGGTATGGATGGAACGAAACGTGCTGACATTCGCCCAGGACTCCACGTCCAAATCGTTTTAAAACAAGATCAACGAAGCGGAAAGCTGACGAAAGGCGTCGTTCAAGATATATTGACGAACTCGCCACGTCATCCGCACGGAATCAAAGTGCGTTTGAGCGATGGACAGGTCGGTCGTGTGAAAGTGATCGAAGCTGGAGGTGAGTAAGATGAGCGAGAAAAAACTATCTTTTCAAGAGGCGATGAAACAAAAGCTGGCAGAGAAGAAGCAAAATCAAACGAAGGTTCCCACGGGTTTACATGGTACAAAACAGAAACCGTTGACGAGCCAATTGACGAAAAAACCAAATAACCAGAAGAAACGTACTGGTATATAAAAAGCAGTCGCTCCTCAAAAGCGACTGCTTTTTATCTTTTAATCGTGTAACGTGTTTACGAAATAACCATTGTTAAACTGATCAAGAAGTTTTTGATAGTATTTCATTTGATCTATATTTTTGTTTGCAAGAGCCACTTCTGCACCAGACAATAGTTCACCCACGGTAAAGCCAGTTGATACACCACTGTCCTTATAAACGAGCTCAAGGTTCAAGAACGATGGGTCATTTAATAGTACATTGATTTTTGCGGCTGTTAATTGCATAATCAAACGTTTTTCTTCAGTCATTGATTTCGGCGAGCTTGTCATTAGTGCGGACAAGGCCTTTTGTCCTTCGAGTGTACTGACATCATAAGCAATTCCTTGAATATAAACGATTGAGCCATATTCGAACGATACTTTCTCATAGTTGAAGATGTTTTTCCAAAAGCCGATTGTATATACCCCATAATCAACCTCTGGTGGTGGTGTACAATCTTCAACGGTCAGTGTCACATATCGTACCCAAGGATTTCCTGTACCCGGATCACCAGGATAAGCAGTTTCCGTTTCTCCATTAACGATTGTATCTAGGTGGAGGAAGACGTTAAATTGGAAACCGTCTGATTTTAGAACGCTTTCGTTCACACCAAGATAACTTGCTAACGAAGCGTAAGGAATTAAGAGATGTGTTGGATCGACGAGGGATTTTGTTTTAAACTCATATGCGCCAGGACTACCGCGCTCAAGCGATTCACTGGTTAATCGAAAATCAATTTTAATATTTTCAGGTACGTCGGCTAACGTCACTCCGTCATTTAAATCGATGACAATTTTTAAGCCTTCCGCGACAAACTCAAAATCGACGACTCCAATCGGGATGTTTTGCCCTGCATAGATGGTAGAATCAGAATTCGTGGATACACACCACTGTGTCCCTCCGGTCGCTTCCGCCACATTTCCCTTCATAGGCAACAATGACAACACGAAGGCCAATATAACGAACCAAGATAACCACTTCCGATGTCTTTTCATGATTCTTCCTTCTTTCTTCTAGATGACTTTTCATGGTGAACAGAAGGTGGAGACTATAATTATGTAATATCCTGTACAAGTGAAAAACAATGATTGATTAGTGAAAAAAAGTATAAAAAATGAATGGTATTCATACGAGACCGTGTAATGAAAAGACACGGCAAATAAGAAAATGAAGTAAAAATAATGAAATTATATTTTTCTATACGCACTATAAATCATGATTTAATATTTCTAAACATTTTTATGTAAGCGCTTTAAGTACTTATAAATAAGGACTCTGGCTCAGATGATGTGAAAAAAGAGTGAAATCACCTATAAAAAAATTATTGATAATTGTCAGAATCTTTGTATAATTCAGAACTAAGACATCATAAAAAATTCTCAACTTCAGATTCACACAACAGGGAGGAACTTATTCATGGAAGCGATTCAAGGTATGTTACAAGGAAGCGTCGACTTTTTGAACAACATCTTATGGTCGTACGTATTGATCGCCGTTCTCGTCGGAGCCGGGATCTACTTCACGGTCAGAACACGATTTATGCAGTTCCGTTACTTAAAAGAAATGTTACGTACGGTGACAGATAAATCGGACGTTACACTTACAAAAGACGGGAAGAGTATTTCTTCAATGAAATCATTCTTTATCGGTGCCGCGACTCGAATCGGTACAGGTAACCTTGCCGGGGTCACGGTAGCGGTCACACTTGGTGGACCAGGAGCGGTCTTCTGGATGTGGATCGTCGCCCTTCTCGGTGGTGCGACAGCCATGATTGAAAGCACGCTCGCTCAAGTATACAAAGTGAAAGACGATGTCGCGTACCGCGGTGGTCCGGCTTACTACATCGAAAAAGGTTTAAACAACCGTGCACTTGGAATCGTATTCGCGGTTCTCATTGCTGTCACATTCGGACTCATCTTCAACTCTGTTCAATCGAACACGATCGCTGCAGCATTCGATAACGCATTTGGAATCGATGCAGCGATCGGCGGAGCAATCTTAGTTGTTCTTACTGGCCTTGTCATCTTTGGTGGTGTACAACGTGTCGCGAACTTCTCGGCAATCGTCGTACCTGTCATGGCTGTTCTCTACCTTGCTATCGCACTCTACGTTGTCGTTGTGAACTTCGCTGAACTTCCAGGCGTCTTCGCTATGATTTTCCAAAGCGCATTTGGTTTGAATGAAGCAGTCGGTGGTTCAATCGGTGCTGCAATCTCAATGGGTGTACGCCGTGGACTCTTCTCGAACGAAGCAGGTATGGGTTCTGCACCAAACGCAGCAGCTGCTGCTGAAGTATCGCACCCTGCGAAACAAGGTTTCCTTCAATCACTCGGTGTATTCTTGGATACGTTGATCGTATGTACAGCAACTGCAGCGATCATCCTTCTCTCAGACAGCTACGCTGCTGGAAATGGTGAAGGGATTGTCCTTCTTCAAAACGCATTGACTGAGCAAATCGGAACACTTGCTCCAGCATTCATCGCTGTCAGCGTCTTCTTGTTCGCCTTCAGCTCGATCGCAGGAAGCTACTACTACGGTGAAACGAACATCGAATTCATCAAGAAGAGCAAAGGTGTAGTCTTTGGATTCCGTCTTGCGACAATGGCATTCGTTTTCATCGGAGCGGTCGCAAGCCTCGGATTCGTATGGAGCCTCGCTGACCTCTTCATGGCAGGGATGACATTGATCAACATCGCGGCAATCACATTGCTCGGTGGCGTTGCCTTCAAAGTTCTTAAAGATTACGAAGAGCAACGAGCTCAAGGTCTCAACCCACGCTTCTCGGCTCGTAAACTCGGTATCGAGAATACAGAGTGCTGGGATGTGGAAGAAGACGAAGTGGCACAAGGTACTGTTCAAGCAGCAGCAGCCGACGCTTCAAAATCATAATTCGTGAAATGCAACAAACAGGGACCCTGCTAATCGGGGTCCCTGTCTTTTTATGCATGATGACGTATCGGCTTGACGGTTTGTTCCGTCTCCGATTTGTTCAAATACAAGTAACTTCCGGCCACGAACAACGCACCACCGACAATATTGCCGAGTGTGGCGAAGAATAGATTGTAAAGGGCACCGCTAAAGGTGACGAGGTCCGACGGTACATAGTGGAGCGCGAGAGCGAAAACGCCCATGTTCGCAATTGAGTGCTCGAATCCAGCGGCGAAAAATACGACGACCGGAAGCATCGTCAGCATAATCTTCGCGACATCATTGTTCGTTTTGAGTGGCATGAAGATGGCCAAACAGACGAGCACGTTACACAAGATTCCTTTCAAGAAAATAGCAAGGGCGTCTCCACCGATTTTCTTCGCGGCGACGACAGCGAGCAAATGGTCACCCGTCACGTCACCCATACTATGAGCCCCGATGACGAGAAGCGATAGCAAGACGGCACCAATCAAGTTACCGACCCAACTGAGTCCCCATATCTTTACGAGGTCGAACCAAGCGACACGTCCTCGTTTTGCACCAGTGTAGAGATACATGGTGTTGCTCGTGAACAACTCTCCCCCCATCCAGACGATGAAGACGAGTGCCACCGAGAAACTGGCGCCCGCTATCAGCATCGTACCGGGGACATCGATGAACATGTTTCCGACGGTGAATGAGAAGACGACTCCAATCCCGATTAAAAAACCCGCGATTATCGATCGCAACATGTATTGAGGAAATGAATGTTGAAGCAATGATGATTTCTTGAATGCGGCTTCTTCCATATAATCGACGACTTGCTTTTCCATGAAAAGACCTCCTTTAGACCCTTTCAGTCTAGGAGGTCGACGTCAAGTTTGCAATTGTTTTCACAAACTTTCAAGAAGTTCTCAAGAAACCGTTCACATCGCTGCCACGAGTTCAACTTTGATGCGGTCCGGGTCTTCAAAAAATAGTGCTGTATAGTTTGGGCCACCTGCGTGGGGGAAGCGGTCTGCGTACAATTCACGAAACCCGCGGGATGCAAGTTGTTGCCGCACTTCTTCTAGTTGTGCGAGGGAGGACGCATGAAATGCCAAGTGGTTGAGACCAGTCTTTTTTCGGTGATACGGTGGCGCAAGGTGAGTCTCTTCCGTTTGAACGAACACGAGATATGTCTCGCCGTAACGATAACTCCGTCCTTCTGGCCAAGATTGATAGAGCGTGTAATCAAGTTGTTCACAGAGGAGCCATTCCCAGGCACGTATACTGTCGTGTAGGTTTGAAACGTAAAGCTCAACATGGTGAAGCATGAGAATCATCCTTTCGATGGACGTTTGAAAATGGTCCGTTCGGTATAATTGAACTATACAACGAATGAGGGAGGAAACGTATGGATCGGACAGGGCTCGTCTCAAATATTTTGATTGCCGGAAAGACCGGTGTCGGAAAGAGTGCGTTTATCAACTATATATATGGACATGACGTCGCCGAATCGCGTGCTGGAAGTCCGGTCACCGCAGAAGGACTTCACGAATATGAGTATTACGATTTAGAGCGGGGTATCTTGTTTCGTTTTTTTGATACGTGGGGGCTCGAAGCAGACCGCTCTGAAGAGTGGCATCAAGCGATCTTATCCATCGTCCATCAGCGTGAAGGCGCGCTCGATATCGCGGAGTGGTTTCATACAATTTACTACTTGTTGTCGGTGCAGTCAGGACGTGTCGAGGCATACGAGCTCGAGGCGATTTTAAAACCTTTATATGAGCGGGGGAGCAACGTCACCCTCATTCTGACTAACTTCAACGAAGACGACCCGATGAGTGTGCAAAAGGCAGAGGCGATGGAACGGGTATTGTTACGCGAACTGCCGATTGAAGAAGAGGACATCATCCGTGTCAACAGTGTCGAAAAGAAATTACTGACAGGGAAACGCGTCCCGGTCAAAGGGTATGAAGAGGTATGGAAGCGGAATCGGACGAACTTGTGGAAAGACATCGAACGAAAACTCCCCATCAATCTGACGAATCATCTCCTAGACGAGTTAGAGGATTGGAGAATTCGGAGTATCGCTTCGGCAGAGACGATTCGGATGCTGACCCCGCAAGCAATGATCAGTTGGAAAGCTAGAAAAATAGAGAAAGATTTAGAAAATACGCTTGAAGCGGCCGCTTTGACGACGGAAGAGGCGATGGCAGAAGGGGTGCGTCATTATATCCAACTCATGCAGCGGTACCCACTCGTCGGAGAGCAAGCAGACCTTTTGTTTAGAACAAGACGAGTTGAGCTCGGATTTGACTACTCGTTCGGAAAAACAGTTCGAAAGATGGTTCTCGGAATGATTCCTGGAGTGCACTTCATCTACTGGGCATTCAAGCGTCGGGCGGCAGAGCGAGGGATTAAAAAGGCCATCGAGCAACAATATGCATCTGTAAGACAAACGATTGAAGAAGAGATTCGACGCGGCTTTGAGCGCGAGATGGGTCAGCTTGGTCGCACGCTCAACTCATAAGGGGGAAACGTAAATGGAATCGACGAAACGATTTGATTTTAAAGATTATGATTTAAAGGCAGAGCTCGAGCGGCTACGGGGCAATGTCAAAAAACCAAACATCCTCATCGCGGGAGCAACGGGAGCAGGAAAGAGTTCTGTTGTGAACTACGTGTTTGGACGTGATTTGACGAAAGTAGCAGCCGGGGAACCGGTCACAAGAGGAATTCATCAATATACGAGTGATGATATCGCAGTCACCTTGTTCGACAGCGAAGGATATGAGATCGGGAGTGCGCGGCAACAACATTACGAAGAGGAAGTCATCGGGTTTGTGGAGAACGCAAAGCGGCAAGAGGCATCCAAACGAATTCATCTCGTCTGGTATACCATCAACGCTGCGACAAAACGTGTCACAACACTCGACAAGGCCTTGATTCGCCGTCTACGTGAATCGACCGCTGTCGCTGTCTTATTCACACAAATCGATCAGGTCGATTTAGAGGAACTGACGGCATTACGGAATGAACTGAATGGAATCCTTCCGGAAGAAGCGATCTTCCAAGTCAGCATTTCTTCGGAAATATTGAACGATGAAGCGTTGCGTCAATATGTGGATTGGGAACGACTGATTGCGTGGTCGGTTGAACAGCTAGATGCTTCCTTGCAGGAAGGGCTCTTGATGGAGATTCATGCAGAGAGTGAAGCGATGCTCAAGTTAAAGCGTAAAAAGGCGAATCGAATCATCTCTGGCTATGTCGCGAGCGCAGGAACGGCTGCTGCGGTTCCGCTCCCGTTTGCTGATGCCGTGGCATTGACGCCGATTCAAGTGACGATGAGCGTCCATCTATTTCGCTATTGGGGTGTCAAAGCGAGTGATGATTTGTTGAAGACGCTCATTGGAAGTACCATCATTCCACAAATCGGTCGCACGTTATCGAAAACGATCTTATTGAACGTCATGAAGTTTTTCCCGGGAGCGAACGCCGCGGCCGGTGTCATCAATGCGACCGTCGCATCAGGGATCACGTGGGCCATCGGACTCGCCATTAACGAAATCGCCTATCGAAACGCTATGGATTCATCGAAAACGATTGAACAGTTGTTAAATCAAGAGTTCGGGTCACTGTTTGAACAGTATTTGAAGCAAAAGCCGAAGTCGGATCAACCCTCTTAACGCTTTCCATTTGTTAGACTACAAGTAAGTGTAGAGAGGGGGAGAAAGATGAAGAAACGAATCTATATTACGCGTCGCTTGCCAGAAGAGGCAGTCGAACCGCTTCGCGATCAATACGATGTGCGCATGTGGAAGCATGAAGGGGAAAGTGTGCCGCGAGAGGTGCTGTTAGAAGAAGCGTCATCTGCGCATGCGCTCTGGACCATGCTCAGCGACACGATTGACCGTGAAGTGTTTGAGCGTGCCACACAGTTAGAGGTCGTCTCCAATTTGGCGGTCGGATATAACAATATCGATTTGAACGCAGCGAAAGAGAATAGCGTCATCGTCACCAACACACCCGATGTCTTGACGGAAACGACAGCAGATTTGACGTTTGGTCTCATGATGATGACGGCACGACGTCTCGGAGAGGCGGAACGTGACTTGCGCGCCGGGGAGTGGAAGTCCTGGCTGCCGATGGGCTACGTCGGGATGGACCTTTATCAAGCGAAATTGGGTATCATCGGAATGGGGCGAATCGGTGAAGCGGTCGCACGTCGGGCAAGAGGATTTGACATGGAAGTTCTATACCATAACCGGACACGGCGACATGAGTCGGAGTCGATGTATGGCTTCACCTATGCGGAACTCGATGAACTATTGACACAATCCGATTTCGTCGTCGTTCTCGCACCGCTCACGGACGAGACACGGGGAATGCTCGGGGCTAAAGAGTTTGCCAAGATGAAGGAAACATCCATTTTCATCAATGTGGCTCGTGGAGAAATCATCGATGAAAAGGCGCTATATGAAGCACTTAAAGCGAGGAAGATTTGGGGAGCGGGATTAGACGTATTCACAAAAGAACCAATCGACCTCGGTCATCCATTATTGACGCTTCCGAACGTGACGACATTACCGCATATCGGGAGTGCAACGATTCGGACACGTCTGGCGATGATGGCATTGAATCGAGATGCCATCACAAATGTGCTCGAAGGGAAAGAACCGAAGAATCGTTTGACGTAAGAAGAGCCTGACGCGGGTGCGTCAGGCTCTTTGTTACTATGTTAGAAACGTCGGATATTATCCGGATCTTCTACGTCATTTCGATAAGCACGATCATCGAGACCACGTAGTTTTTCCTCGCGATCTGGATTCTTCGTTTCTTTATCCAGTTTATCTTGCTCCGGGTCTACGGGATGGCTTGGGTCGATGGTCTGAGCCTCACGATAAGGTTTTGAGTCGATTTCCAATCCATCGTCAGTATGACTACCGAGATGAGTCGATGATGCGTCTTGATATGGTTTCGAATCGACTGTCACCCCGTCTTGATGACGACGTTCAAAGTCTTCATCCACATAAACGAGGATTTTCCCGGCTTCTACATCGTCATAGTGACGTTTTACTTCCTCTTCGCTCAGTCCCATGTTGCGTAGACCAGCGTGCACGTCTTCATGACCGCTGAGGAACGCCCGAACCTTATCGAACCAGCTCGCTTGATGGGTCGCTTCCGTATGAACATCTGTATCACGTCTCAAAATCGAAACGTTGTCTTCATGTTTTGTGACGACATAAATGTGTGAGTCTTCATACCCTTTCGCTCGCAACTCCTCGATTTTCCCAAGTGCTGCATCCAGCGTATCGTGCATACTGATAAATCGTTTCTCATTCATAGTCGTTCCTCCTTATAATCGGCGATGATCTTCTAATCCAGAATGACCGCGTACAATCGGATCATCCTTTGTACCACGTGGATTCTCGTCGTGATCGTTAAATGGTTTCGCGTCAAAGGCGATCCCATCCGCTTTTTCCCCTTTATCATGATCGAGCTCACTGTCTTTTTTATACATGTTCGGATAGCGGTCGTACGAGTGTCGATCGATGTAGAGTAGAATCTGTCCTTCATCGATTGCATCATAATACTGTTCCGCTTCGGCATCGTTTAGCCCCATATTCCGTAACTCATCACGAATGCGGTCACTTCCGTGTAGGAATGCTTTGACACGGTCAAGCCAATTGACGTCACGGATACCGGACTCGGCATTTACATCCGTGTGATCACGTAACGCAGAAATTTCCCCGTCCCGCTTGGCGACAACATGCATATTTTTTTCAGCTTCCCCTGCAGCTTTCAGCTCTTCCACTTTGTGCATGACTTCCTGTTCTGTCTGGAACAGGCCAATCATTTTTCGTTCTGACATCGAATACCCCCTTTAGAATTTCCAATCTAAAACAAGCGTCACAATAGGAGTAATTTCCGTTCTCGCCATAATCGAAACAAAAAACGCCATCTCCTAAGAGGAGTGGCGTGGTTAGTAATAAAGCATGAGCGTATCGTCTCCGAGAGAACAACGTGTACTCTTCCAGACGAACTCGATTAATGTCCAGATGGCCATAAAGCCACTGATCGCCATTAAAATGAGCGCGTAGAGTGGGGTCAACTGAATGATGAATGACCAACCAATTGTCATTAAGAGCGGTTGAATCAGAAAGATAGACATGATGTAGACGACAACGATGAGCAAGGCGAATGCAATACGCCGACCGAGCGTCTGGATGTAATGTCGAAAACGGGTCAATATGCCGAAGATAGCACCGGTCACGAGGACGGGTAACAGGAAGGCCAGATAATCAATTGGATACGTCGACATAGGGGCGGTGAATAGTCGACCGCTAAAGACATCGTCAATCACGAGCAGTAAGTTGGCGTAGGCAAATGCCAAAATCATACCTAGTAGCCAGCCGAAGCGGTTCCAAATCGTACGAGACGATTTGAGTGCTTCAATCTTTGTGTAGGCGAGGAAGGCAAGGTCGCGCACTTCGATTTCTTTTAACGAAAGCTTGGCTTCGTCCAATTGATTGACGGCCCAATCGAATTCCCGGTTTGCTTGCGCTTTTTCATGAGGTTTTAATTCATCCGAGGCATCGATCAACACGTGATAGCGTCGACGATATTCTTCATTTGTTTCGGGTTGTTCAATGAGGAAACGAGCGTATTCCTGAGGATCTTGGTTTAAAAGACTTTCGAGCGACTGACCACTTTTCTCTGCATGTCGGATATATCCAGCAAGTGCGAGTAGATGGCGATCCGCTTCTGCCTCATTTCCAAGTAGTTCGATGAGGCGCTGGCGCACGTCGTTAAAGAACTGTTGGACGTTCGGGTCGTGAATCATATTCGGTTCCAGGGAGATTCCTCTCCTTTCTCGGTTTGTCATGGTCAAGCCGGAGGTTCGTCGTTATGAGAAAGTTTAAGTGACTCGAAATCACCTTGCTCGATACTTCGAATCAAAATTTCGCTTCCACCCATATTTGTCGAAAGCGGGATGGAGTAGACGTCACAAAGACGCATCAATGCGCTCACATCCGGTTCATGAGGTTGAGCAGTTAATGGGTCTCTGAAAAAGATGATCATATCCATCTCCCCGCGTGCGACGGCAGCACCGATTTCTTGGTCCCCTCCAAGCGGTCCGGATCGGAAGCAATGGACAGGCAAGCCGGTCGCTTCAGCGATTCGCTTACCCGTTGTACCGGTCGCAAACAACTGATGTTTCTTTAGTATATGGGTGTAAGTTTTAATGAGGACGATTAAATCATCTTTCTTCTTGTCGTGAGCCACTAAAGCGATATTCATCCTAAATTCCTCCTAACATGACGTCTCTTGTTATTCGTATCATATTTGACTTCATTTGGCACGATTTCTCTCTTAAACTAACGTACCCATTTCCAATGAATCGTAATAGTCATGTAAACGAATTGACTTACAATTCAGGTTTGATGATTTTGAAATATAGGTATGTATGAAATAGCACTGTTAAATAAAAACAATCATTTCATGTGAAAAAGGAGGAAGATTCGATGAACAACACAACGTATAACTTCAATACGTTCATGTCATGGCTACCAGAGCTTTTGCTGGCAATTGTTATTCTTGTAGTCGGTTACATCTTGGCAAAAGTATTGGAAAACGTGACACGTAAAGCATTGAAGAAAGCACGACTCGATGAGCGAGTGGGTATTCAAAAAGATGGGGAGAAAGGAGAAAAGTGGACCCCTGAACGCATTATCGGGAAAGTCGTGTTCTTTGGGGTATTACTCCTCGCATTCCTGATCATCTTTGAATTCATGAACGTTCCAGCCATTACGGAACCATTCAGTCAAATTTATGAAGGATTCTCTGGACTGATTATCGGTGTCATCAAAGCCGGCCTGATTTTACTCGTTGCCTGGGTCATCGCTACCCTTTTGAAAAAGGGGATTCAAATGGCGGGACATCGTTTGAATTTGAGCAAGTTGATGGAAAAAACGGGGCAAGAATCGACAAGTGTCAATCAAACGAAGTGGGTCGACACGGTCGCGAACATCGTCTTCTATCTCGTGCTCTTATTGGCGCTACCGGCTGTACTTGATGCCCTTGGACTTCGTGGGGTCAGCGGACCATTCGAAGACTTATTGAACAGCTTCCTCGGATTCATTCCGAAACTTGTCGCAGCGGCGCTCATCTTCGCAATCGGTTATGTCGTCGCGAAGATTGTACGTGACATTTTGACGAAGTTCCTTGAAGCAGCAGGGTTAGATCGCTTAGCAGAGCGATTCCATCTTTCTGATTATGTGAAAGGATCGAGTCTTGCGAAAGCGATCGGTACAATCGTCTTCATCTTCATCATGATTCCGGTGACGATTTCGGCGCTTGAAGCGCTCGATATTCGAGGAATCTCGGAACCCGCGATTGCGATGCTCAATGATGTCCTTGTCATGATTCCAGACATTCTCGTTGCAATCGTCCTCGTCCTCGTCGGGGTGTTCGTGGCAAGATGGTTGAAAGGGGTCGTCGTATCCCTTCTTGAGAATCTTGGCGTCAACTCGTTGGCTCAAAAAATGGGTTTCGGGGAACGTGCGTCTTCGATGTCAATCGCTCAAGTGGTCGGTGTCATTGTCCAAGTAATCGTGATCTTGCTCTTCGTATCTGAAGCACTTCAAGTCGCGAATCTTGAGTTCATGGCATCTCTTGCAACAGCCATCTTTGCTTACTTGCCGATGGTCATCGCAGCACTCATCATCTTGGCAGTCGGATTCTGGTTGGCGAACATGGCAGAGCGGTTGGTCGGAAGTGTACTTGTCGATGGAGCAGGACAACCGAGTGCGCTTCGCTACGTAGCGAAGTATGCGATTCTCGGACTCGTCTTCTTCATGGCCGTTAGCCAACTCGGCATCGCACCGGTGATTGTCAATACAGCATTCCTTCTCATTCTTGGGGCCGTTGCCCTCGCCTTCGGTCTTGCTTTCGGTCTTGGTGGTCGCGAGACGGCGGCACGTTATTTGAAAAAGGCGGAGCAACGCATTGATGAAACGGAAGTTTCAAAAGAAGGTCTTGAGCAGGAGAAAGAACAGATGAGCCGCGAAGCGGAAGCTGCAAAACAACAAGCGAAGCAAGGCGTGGAGCAGTCGAAACATGAAGCGGAACAATCGAAACACGAGTTGAAGCGAGATGTTCAAAATCCAAAAGTTGACCATGTGGATGGACCGGAACCGAATCCGTTCCATGAAAACATCACTCCGGATCAGGACAATCGATCACTTGATGATAACGATGGTCCGTTACGCCCATAATCGATGCTTGAACGGGTCTCCTACAAGGAGATCCGTTTTTTTGTGTTCAACTCAAGCATAAATCTGGTCGATAGTAAAAGAAAAGAGTGTAGGGGTGAGGGGAATGTTTGAACGTTTTCAACGGACGCTCGTGATGAACTATATCATCGGCTCGGGTTTGGCCGTCTTTGGAGTAGGTGGTGTCTTTATTTTTCAAACGCTTGACCTGTCCATTCGAGAGATTTTACTACTGTTAGGCATCATGTTGGGGTCAGGGATAGTTATGATTTTCTCAGAACTACTCTTATACCGTCGCCACATTCGACCGATACGACAGCTTTTTATGATCGAATCCCCATCGATTGACGAATTGACGTCGGCATTCGAACAAGCGAGTCGATTCCCGATTTTAACGGTGCAACGGATTTTAGGTCCTCATTTGTTTGGATTATCCATCCCGTCAATTGGTTTAACCGCCGTTTTTATTCAGATGGGGTGGATTGACTTACCTTATCGTTTGATCGGCTTGGCTGCAATCGGGGCCGTCATGATTGCGGTACTACATGCCTTGATTGAATATTTTTTGACGGTTCGATCGGTTGAGCCATTACTTGTATACATGAAAGAAAGGCATCTCGAACTTTATCATCTGCCTATTCATGCAACGTATCGATCATTTAGTGTCCGAACTAAATTATTGATCAGTATGCTCATTACGGGTATCTTTCCCATCATGTTGTTCATGTTGGCGTCGAGTGTCCAATTGTCGACTTCGACTCGAACGGATACGTATTGGAATTGGGCGCTCGTGATTCTTGTCATCATCGTCGGAATTGCGGTGTTATGCAGTTTCTTACTCTATGACAACATCAAACGTCCGATTGGATTTTTGACGTCCGGCATCGAACAGATGGAGTCGGGACAACTTCAGAAAATCGAGAATCCGTACTTAGATGAGTTCGCCCAACTGATTGGGGGATTCAATCAAATGGTTGAGACGGTAACTGCTCGTGAACAAGAAAACGCACAGCTGTTAGACAGCCTCTTCATTTTATTCGCAGCAACGCTCGATGCACGTGATCCCTACACAGCAGGTCATTCGGAGCGTGTCGCGATGTATTCCGTTGAGCTTGCTCGCGCCATTGGCTTACCGCATGCACAAGTCGATTTACTCAATAAGTCAGCACTTCTACATGACATCGGGAAAATTGGAATTCGAGATGACGTCCTACTAAAAGAAGGGAAGCTGACAGACGAAGAGTTTTCAAAAATTCAAGAACATCCGACCATTGGCATCCATATTTTGAGTCAAATTCATTTACCTGCATCGCTTCAACCGATTTTAGCCGGAGTTCGATCGCACCACGAACGAATCGATGGGAAAGGATACCCGGACCGCTTACATGCGGTCGACATTCCGTTATTCGGAAGAATCATGGCGATTGCCGATGCTTATGATGCCATGACATCAGATCGACCCTATCGGTCAGGAATGCCAGTGGAAAAGGCGCTTTCCATATTGGAGAGCGGTCGGGGAACACAATGGGACGCGGAATTTGTGGACGTATTCGTCCAGCTTCGTCGTCAGGGCATATCAGCATAAGAAAAGGAGCAGCACCTCGTGTGCCGCTCCTTTGTCATATAGTTTGAAAGGCATATACCCCGAATACAGCTCCAATGACGACAACGACGAGGTTGACCCGTAGTAGCGCCAGGAAAGTGGCAACCACTCCTCCGAATAAGGCAGACGAGGTGGTGGTCGTGGAGGATAGGACGCCCGGAAAAATCAAACTAGCCAGTACCGCATACGGGATGAAGGAAAGAAATCGTTTCATATATGCCGGTAACGCCAATTCCTTTAGCCAGAGTAGCGGGACAAGGCGAGGGAGATACGTGACAAGTGCCAATCCTAGAACGAGTAGAAACAACGATATCATGTGACCTCTTCCTCCTTAAATACGAAAGCACCGATTCCGGCTGCGACAACGGTCGCGACGATGATTCGAATCCCATCTGAGATTGAGAAGAACGGGGTGATGACCCAATGGAGTATGGCTTGAATAATGATAGCTAAGCTTGCTACGACGAAGACAGGACGAGTCGTTAATGATGGAACGAGTAACCCGATGAACATCGCATATAGCGCAATCCCCATACTCGCCTGTAATGTGCTTGGAAGACCGAAGGCGAGGAAGACCCCCATCCACGTCCCGACGTTCCAAGCAAGAAATGCGATTGTATTCAACCCGAGCACGAACATACCGGAACGGGCCTCTTGACGAGTAGAGGCGATGCTGAACGTTTCGTCGGTCACACCAAACGCGATGGTAGCTAATAGTCTTCGAGATGTACTCTCAATCCGTTGGGATAGTGAGGCGGACATTAAAAAATGGCGAGAGTTTAGAATGAACGTCGTCAAAATGATTTCCCAATACATCGAACCGGCCATCAGAAGTTGTACCGTAATGAACTGACTTGCCCCGGCAAAGATCAAAAAGGACATCGATAATGTGATAGTATTCGGCAAGTTGAAAGATTGTGCCAAAAGACCGAAGGCAATCGCAATCGGGATATATCCGATGGCGACGGGAATGCCGGCGCGTAGTCCTGCGCGAAACGTGGGTTGCGGTGAAGTTGGTGATGTGGGATGAATCGAAGTCGCCATGATAGCCCTCCTCCATAATTAAGATGATTTCTATGTCATTCGGGATGAATAAACGGTTTCCTGCTCAAATGATAAAAAAGAGGGTATACATGTATCGTTAAGGAGGGTGATCACATGAGTCGTGCTGAAGAATTTTTGGCATCCTATCATCGAATCGAGGACTACTTGAGTCGAGAGATGGGAGATGGGCAACATTTCAGTTTTAGTAACATGGTGAATCGGTTAGCGAAACAAAATCCAATCATCGACCGGTATAAAGAAGATTTACATCAGATGAGTCAACTACGAAATGCCATCGTCCATGAGCGGCGTGAACCTGATTTTATTATCGCGGAGCCACACGAGTCGCTTGTTGCATTGATTTTAGAAGTAGAGCGAGAGCTCCTTCATCCACGTCTCGTCATTCCATTGTTTGCGAAATCGGTGGTGACGTTTCAGTCGGAAGATTTTTTGACGGAAGTACTCCGGGAGATTCGAGATAAAAATTATTCGCAATTCCCTGTATATCATGACAATGGGGCTTGGCGCGGACTGTTGACGAAAAAAGGAGTGACCAGTTGGCTAGCCGAAACAATCGACGGGCCCAACTTGTCACTCAAAGGAGTTCGGGTGAAGCACGTGCTCCACCACGATCCGCATATGCACCGGTATCGATTCATTCGAAAGGATGCGACCGTAATCGAGGCACAGCACTGCTTTACGCAAATGAAAGAGGGCGCACGATATGACGCCCTTCTGATTACAGAGACCGGAAATCCGGATGAACCGCTACTCGGCATCATCCGTCCTCAAGATTTATTGAACGCGCTCCGTTGAGGCGAGATGTTCAATGGCGACCTCATATTGGGTAACGGTGTTGCCGAGGACGATTGGTTTCACTTCTGAAGTCCCGTCATCACGTTTCTTATGGGCGTGCTTATAAGCATTGCTGTCGCGCCAGTTCTCAAAGCTGTCTGCATCACGCCACGTGGTCATGATGACGACATGATCCATCGCCTCATCAGACGTATCCGTCAACACTTGCATACGGACAAAGCCATCCATCGCTTCGATTCCTTTTGTCGTTTCGAAGCGTGCTTTGACCGCGTCGGCTTTCCCTTTTTCAACGTCTAGTTTGTTCATCACAATCCACATCCCACATTTCCCCCTATACGAATAAGATGACTCCATTATAACGTGAACAGGGAAATGCCTGAAAAAGGATGCTCACTCAACGTCTGCTCCACCATTCTTCGAACGCCCAGTTCTTCTGCTTCATCATCGTCGCTTCAGTGACACCGACATAACGCAAATGCCAAGGTTCGTAATTGTATCCCGTGATTTTCTCTTTTCCTTTTGGATAGCGGACGATAAATCCATAGAGATGGGCGTTTTGAAGCATCCATTTCCCTTCAGGCGATCGGTCGAAGGATTCATATAGGCCTAGCCGCATGCGTTGACTCGTCATATCAACGGCGAGACCCGTTTGATGTTCACTGTGACCGGGACGTGCCACATATTTTGAAGCGTATGCGACCCCACGTGTGTTGACGTAATAGGCATAGAGTGACTTTTGTGTCGAGTAAGATCGGTAGGCGCTAAGGGCGTATAACGTATGACCTTGCTTCCGACCCGCGTAATACAGTTTAGCCAGAGCATAGGCTGCCTCCGCCGTCATCAAGGTCCGTTCACTCCCTTTTTGATAAACAGTTGGAATGGTTAACGTGACAAGTTGTGGGGAACGATAAGTGGACGGGAGTCCATTCGCCTTGTTGACTAGTCGTAAACGATCGGCAGATGGCATCTTCGGGATACCAGCTTTCAAGTTGGCAGATGGAGTGAAGTACTTCGTATTTCCGATGTAGACGTTCGACCAACTCCGATTATAGGTCGTATAGCGGACTGGGACGTTCGTTCGTAGCGTCTTAAGGATAGGGGAAGATTGCATGGCACGACCGTACAAATAGGTCGTTTTAATCGTGTAACCTGGTTGTGGGGACGAGGATGCCGCTGTCACTGGCGACACTTGAAACAACAGCAGACAAATGACAAAAATACGCAGGGACTTCATGGCAAAACGCCTCCTCGAGAGTTAGATGATGTTCCTTTTCCCGTTTTCTTGATAGACTGTGCATCTTTAATCCGCCTTTAGGTCGGAAGAGGATACGGCTTGGGTCCGATGAAGGTGGGCATGAAATCCGATACAATAAAGATAACGAATGAGATCGTAGAGAGGAGTGAGCGAATGGAAGCTTTAGTCGGTTTACCACTTTTATTGCTCGTCCTATTCTTTGCCTTTTTGTATTTTAATATCAAGGGCTATCGAATATGTGGAAGGACTATAATCGAACGAAATCGATGATTCCGCTTGGTTTTTTCATCGTCGGGATTATCGGGATTTTCACAGGAGTGTGGACGTGGCTCGTCATTTTGATTTACTACGTCGTCCGACCGAAAGACTAAACACTGTATGCAGACGCATACGGTGTTTTTGCTATACTGAGGACGAGGTGTTGAGATGGAGAAATTGATAAAAGCATGGTTTATCGTGACGTTGATCACGTTCGGAATCTTTAAGCTTGGTGAAGTGATGACGACCCCTTACTCGGAAACACCGAGTGAAGGGAATCTATACTGGATTGTTCTCTTAATTGGATGGCCGTTTCTGTTGTTGTTTATTTGGATCACCGTTCGTTTGACACATCGAGTCGTCGCATCCGTGCGACCATTTGGAAAGGTTAGTTTAGCGATTGGAAGTTTCGTCATGGCTGGTATAGCTTGGATGACTAACCAATCGCAGGCGGCGTCTCTTCGAGAAGGAATTCGTTTGTCAGCCAATGAGTCGTACGCAGCAGGATGGAACCAGTTCACGAATATCATCTATATGAATCAGCTGACGTTCTTCCTTTTGACGGTCAGTTGTATGGGAGTAGGAATTCTCTCATCATTCTTCCTGAACAAAAAACAGCGAGACGAAGCCGTGTGAGCTTCGTCTCGCTGTTTTTATAGGTGTTCTTTATAAAGACGTGCATAGCGATCCGCAGCGATGATGGCGTCAGCAACTTCTTCAGGTGTAACATCGAAACCGCTATGAATCGTTTCGCCATCTGCCGTGGCCGCTTTCCCGACCTTCAAGATATCGTCTCGAGATGCATCTTTCAATTTGATATCTTCAAGTGTGACCGGTAAGTCGAGTGCCATATAAAAGGCAACATACTGCTCGAACTCTTCTTGAGGGCGTCCTTCGAGTGCGAGTTGCACGAGTGTTCCAAATGCAACTTTTTCACCGTGCGTCAAATGGTGGATGTCTCCTTCAAGTGCGGTGAATCCATTGTGAATGGCATGGGCTGCAGCCAAGCCACCACTTTCAAAGCCGAGCCCGCTCAATAAGGTGTTGGCTTCCACAACAGCTTCAAGCGCAGGTGTGACGACTTTTGCTTTCACAGCTTCATACGCTTGAATCCCATATGTGAATAGAACCTCTTCACACCGTTCGGCAATCGCCTCCGCCGCAAGTGTCGGGACACCGCCAGCCATCGTCTTGCCTCCGAATGCCAGGACACTTCGCACTTCCACCCACGTGGCCAATGCATCGGCAATACCTGACGCTAAGAAGCGTGGCGGTGCTTGTGCAATCAATTCCGTATCCACAAGGACGAGATCCGGATTCTTTTTATAGAAACGGTAGCTTTCGAAATTGCCTTCATCTGTATATATGACCGACAATGCGCTCGTCGGTGCATCCGTAGAGGCGATGGTCGGTACAATGACGATACGCGCATCCAATTCATCTGCGACCGCTTTTGCTGTATCGAGCGTTTTCCCACCGCCGAGACCGATAACAAACGCTGTTTCATGCTTCTTAGCGTCTGTAGCGATTCGAATGATTTCGTGCTTCGACGCTTCTCCGATGAAATCAGCTTTCGTCGCCTTGAGCTGGCTCGCTTGCAGAGACTGGGTCACCCGTTCGCCGATCAACTCCCATACGACGTCATCCGCGATGAGTAAAGCGTTGGAACCGAAGTGAGCGACAAACTCTCCGATGCGATCAATCGTTTGTTTCCCTTGCACATACTTGGCCGGACTGATGAAAATGCGTTCTGACATAGTGAACTCCATCCTTTCATATCAGGTTTGGTGTAAGTGCTTACAAGGCAATCATACTACAACTGGTAAAAAATATACGTGAAGATTACATGAAGAACGGCAGCTGACCAAGCACAAGCAATAGGATGATGATGGCGACGACAATGAGAAATCCCCAGTCGTTCATTCGTTTCGTCATAGCACACGTCTCCTTCATGGGTTGGAATTGCAATTCTTCCTCAGTATAGAGGGTGGTAAGAAAAAGGGAGGATGAATAAATAACCAGGTTAAAAAAAGTTACGCCTTGTCATGAGCGGACAGGTCATCAGGTTTAACAGATGATGAATCGGGAACACTAGAGTCGTATGTTGATTTTCTTGAAGGAGGAATTGAGTATGTCGAAACATGTACTGATTGTCACAACGTCAGCAAACCAATTATCAAATGGTCATGCAACGGGACTTTGGCTTGAAGAGTTTGCCGTTCCTTATTTATTGTTCGAAAAAGAAGGGTATAAAGTGACGGTCGCGAGTATCGAAGGTGGAGACGTGCCAATCGATGCGAATAGTTTAGAAGATGGTTTGTCAGAAGACATTCTCAATACACGGGAATTGCTCAAAGACACAGCTCGTCTCGATCAAGTCGCAGACGAGTCGTACGATGCAATCTTCTTACCGGGTGGTCACGGGACAGTTGTTGATTTCCCAGAAAATGAAACGTTACAACGTGTCATTCGCAATGTATACGAGAGTGGAAATATTGTCGGGGCAGTTTGCCACGGACCAATTGGATTGGTCAATGTGAAACTCAGCAACGATGAGCCACTCGTTAAAGATAAACAGGTGACAGGGTTCACCGATGCAGAAGAAAAAGAGATGCAACTCGATTCTGCCGTCCCGTTCCTACTTGAAACAGGACTACGCAATCAAGGCGGGCAGTTCAAGGGAGCTGACAACTGGGCGGTGAATGTGGCGGTTGATGAACGTCTCGTCACGGGTCAGAATCCTCAGTCTTCTGAAGCGGTCGGGAAAGAACTTGTTAAGTTACTCGGATAATCGTGTGAAGCAACTTCGAATGTCGAAGTTGCTTTTTTGTTTTTTGGACATATGTCCTATTCAAGTCATCTCTCTTTTCGTAAAGTCAGACGAAGAGAAAGGGGAATGACATGGGAATTTTATTTGCCATCTTGTCAGGGACGTTCATCGCCCTTCAAGGAATCTTTAATGCAAAACTAGGAGATGCGGTAGGCGCATGGATGTCCGTCACTATCGTTCATTTTGTCGGACTTCTGTTAGCACTCGCGATTTACTTCTTCAAGCGGGATGCGGACATGACAGCCTTCAAACGTGTGCCTTGGTATTATAGTTTAGGAGGATTGTTCGGGGTATTCGTTGTCTTCGGCGAATTGACGGCGATTCAACAACTCGGGGTCACATGGGCAATTTGTGTATTGCTTGTGGCACAATTAGTAGGAGCCTTCATCATCGATTTGAACGGTTGGTTTGGTGTCAAACGGAAACCGATGAACACGGGACAGGTCATGGGACTCGTCTTGATGGTCGTTGGGATCGGAATCTATACATTTTCTTAAGGAGTTCACTTTACATGATGAATATTATGGATGCACTGACACGATTGCAGTGGAATCATCTGTTTTCGAATGAAACGCTTGAGTCCTCGTCCGTAGTGACATATGCGTCTGGGACCATGTTATGTTCGAACGATCAGCACATCGAATCTTTATTCGTCGTCCTTGAAGGGCGTGTCAAAATTTATACGCTCAGTGAAGAAGGGAAATTGCGATTGTTGCGTCTGAAGGCTGCTCCAACATTGATTGGAGATATCGAGTATGCGAGCGGACGCAATGTATTGCATACGGTTGAAGCGGTCGGTCCCGTGACGTGTCTGCGCATCCCTTTCGAGGCGCTTCGACGATATAATCGCACGGTCGAATTCACGGAGCATCTGTTACGAGGCGTGTCCGAAAAATTATTCATCGAGGCAAACGCCTCGTCGAATCATCTCATGTCGACTTTAGAAGAGCGCTTGGCCGGTTACTTGATTTCACTCAGTGAATCAGGGAATGAACTGTTTCAAGCGGAGATGAGTCAACTGAAGCGTAAAGAAGTCGCAGAGTGGCTAGGGACGAGTTATCGTCACTTGAACCGAACGTTGCAGGCATTCGTGGATGAAGGATTGGTCAAACGAACGAGAAAAGAAGTCATCATTTTAAATAGTGAGCGATTG
Source organism: Exiguobacterium sp. s83 (assembly GCF_018617095.1). GTDB lineage: Bacteria > Bacillota > Bacilli > Exiguobacteriales > Exiguobacteriaceae > Exiguobacterium > Exiguobacterium profundum. The sequence continues at coordinate 140,414 of NZ_JACSJP010000002.1, forward strand.
AAAGAACGTGCGAACGGCATGTTTTATGAGTAAGGAGGGGTTATATGATTTTTGGTATCATCTGTTCGGCTGTGGCTGGGGCATTTATTAGCGTACAGGCGGCGGTCAACGCGAAAATGAACACAAATTTAGGGGCTTGGGCCACCACCGTATTGGTCTTTATCGTTGGTTTGGTCGGATCCATCATCCCGTTGTTATTATTTGGAGGAAACCTTGCTGGATTACGTGACTTGTCGCCGATCTATTGGCTTGGTGGTTTGCTTGGGGTCGGGGTCGTGTACTGTGTCATGCGCAGCATCCAGTTACTCGGACCCACATTGTCTGTGTCACTCATTCTCGTGTCACAACTCATTTGGGCGTTAGTCGTCGATTTATATGGCGCCTTCGGGATGCCTCAAATCACGTTATCGGCCGGACAAATTGTAGGGCTCACCATCCTTCTTGTCGGGGTCATTCTCTTTAAACAGTCTCAGACGGCGGCTATCGCCAAACAAGCTGTCAACGAAGCCACTTCTTGAGGAGTGGCTATTTTTCTGAGCAAAACGGGTACAGGTTGGTAACGATTTTTTGATAAAATGAAGCAGTATGCTTTAAAAATTAGCTGAGGTGATGAAAAAAGTGGATTCTTCCATAGTGATTGATTTGTTGATTGTTTTGTTTTTGATTGTGTTGAACGGGATTTTTGCGATGACAGAAATTGCGCTCATCTCATCGAAACCTGCAAAACTTGAGGTTGAAGCAAATCGAGGAAAACGAAGTGCCAAGATTGCGCTTCATTATTCGAAAGACCCGACAGATTTGTTGTCGACCGTTCAAGTCGGAATCACATTGATTGGGATTATTAACGGGGCATACGGGGGCGCACGCTTCTCGGCACCGCTCGCATCGGCATTTGAACAAGCCGGAATGAGTACGCAGTATGCCGGAACCGTTGCTTATGTGGCCGTCGTTACGATTATTACGTATCTGTCGCTCATCATTGGTGAATTGGTCCCGAAACGGATTGCGCTCGTCTCGCCTGAAAAAGTAACGATGGCAATCATTCCGTCGCTCGATCTATTCAGTAAGTTGATGCGCCCATTCATTTGGATTTTATCGAAATCGACACTCTTTTTGTTCAAATTGTTAGGGTTGAAGGCGGAACAGACGAGTGGGGAGACTGAGCTCGAGATCAAACAACTCTTGTTTGAAGGCGCCCAGCAAGGTCAGTTCGCCCATGAAGAAGTGCAACAAGTCGAACGCGTCTTTGCGTTCCATGATCAATTGATTTATGAGCTCATGCAACCTCGGACGACGCTTGAATGGGTCGACTTAGAGGATGACATGGATGATATTAAGAAATCGATTTATGAAAGTAAACATAACAAGTTACCGGTCGGGCGCGACTCGCTTGACGACTTTGTCGGGTACATCGATGTACGTGACATCTTGACGTTGCCGACACTGCGTGAGCGGTCACAGATTTTGAAGCGCATCAAACAGCCGCTCATCGTTCCAAAACAGCGAGAGGCGAGCCAAGTGCTTCAAATGATGCAGAAAAATGGTGTGGAAATCGCCTTTGTTTTAGATGAATACGGCGGATTCCTTGGTATGGTCACCTTGTTCGATATTTTGGAAGAAATCGTCGGAGAGGTGATGATTGAAGAGGATACACCAGAAGTGGTTCGTCGTGAAGATGGATCGTATTTGGCGGATGGGTTACTCGGAATAGAGGATTTGAAGCGAACGTTCGAGATTCGGGATGACCGATTCGACGAAGGGCGCAACTCCTATCATACGCTCGCAGGACTCGTCATTTACGCACTTGGTGATTTTCCGAAACGGGGCGATGTGGTCGAAGCGTACGGTCTTCGCTTTGAAGTCGTGGATATGGACGGAAAGCGTGTCGACCAAGTACTTGTATCGGAATTACCATCAACGGAAATCGAGGAAGAGTGATGCCGCGGCATCACTCTTCTTTTTTTTGTGTGTTCCACGTCTCGAACGCCGCCTGCATGAGGATACGGGCGGTATGGAGCATCGCCCGTTCATCGACATCGAACCGAGGATGATGGTGTGGGAAGACGGCGCCAACTTCTGGATTACCGGCGCCCGTGAAGAAGAAACTGCCCGGGACGTGTTGTAGATAGTAGGCAAAATCTTCACCGACCATGAGCGGTGACATCTCGATGACGCCATCCGTACCGACGACGCGGGCCGCGCTGCGCCGGACGTGTTCAGTCTCTGCCGCGTGATTGATGACAGCCGGATAGCCACGAATGTACTCGAGATCATAATGTGCCTCGCTCGCCGAACAGATGTGGTCGATGGTCCGCTCCATCTCGGCGATGATGCGCGTTTGCGTTTCTTGGGTGAACGTCCGTACCGTCCCGGACAGTTTCGCCTCGTCGGCGATGACGTTGAACGCTTGGCCGGCCATAAACGTCCCGACTGTCAAGACAGCCGGTTCGAGCGGATCGATGCGACGACTGACGACTTGCTGCAATTGGCTGACGACGTTTGCGCCGACTATGACGGCATCCACCGTATGTTGCGGGATGGCCCCATGACCACCTTTTCCTTTGATTGTCAGTTCGAAACGGTCTGCTGCCGCCATGATTGATCCAGTCTTCACACCGATTGTGCCGTATGGGAGTGGCGTCCAAATGTGAGAACCGTAAATGTAGTCCACCCCGTCGAGGCAGCCGTCTTCAATCATCGGTTTGGCCCCTCCCGGCGCTAGCTCTTCGGCGAACTGGTGGATGAGGACGACATCGCCCGGGAGACTGATTTCAGTCAGCACTTTCGCCAAAACGAGCAACGTCGCCGTATGGGCATCGTGACCACAGGCGTGCATCGAGCCGTTCACTTTCGAACGGTACGGGACGTCTTTTAAGTCTTGAATCGGCAACGCATCGAAGTCGGCCCGAAATGCGATGGTCGGCCCATCACCGCCATGAATTCGTCCGACTACACCGTTTCCGCCGACGTGTTCGCGCACCTCGAGCCCGAGTTCACGTAAATAGTCCGCAATCGTCCGTGGGGTCTCTCGCTCTTCGAAGGAGAGTTCAGGATGTTGGTGGAAGTGGCGTCTGAGCGTCACCATTTCTTCGTATAATTCCGTCAATCTTAAATCGAGGTCAGTCACAAGCATAGCAAACACTCCTGTCAGTGGATTGGTTTTGGTTGAAGCAAGGACCATATGTCATGTGAATCCAAATCATCGAGAATCGGTTGAGGTAACAGCTGTCGGGCTTCATTAGCCGTCACCCATCTTGCATCACTATGCTCTTCGGACAATGTGACGATTGTTGCGATGGGGTGAGCCAAGTACGTCATAAGGACGACTTGGCGGTTTGGATCGGTTAAAAATGTCGTAGCGTACAGTAGGTGTTGAATCGTGACACGTAGGTCGGTTTCTTCAAACACTTCTCGTTCTAAGGCCCGTTCGAGCGTTTCGCCGAAATCGAGCTTACCACCGACGAGCTCCCATGTTCCAGGGTGGACCTCGTCATCTGTTGCTCGTTTGATGACGAGCATCTGGTCGTTTTGCACAATCACCGCTTTCACGGCGACAACGATGGTTGGAATAGACATCGAAACACTCCTTTTGTATGAAATCATGAGACAACTCACAGTAAATATGAATCATTGACTATATTTTTCTAAGTTACGCTTATGTTATACGACGAGAGGGAATTAATACAGGAGAAAATGAAGAAATGAGGTGCCAACATGGGGTGGATTATTGCGATTGTAGCGGTTGTCGTGCTCGTACTCATCTATTTTTCGATGTACAACGGGCTCGTCAAGTATCGAAATTGGGTCGATGAGGCGTGGGCTCAAATCGATGTACAGTTGAAACGGCGGTATGATCTGATTCCGAACTTGGTCGAGACGGTGAAGGGCTACGCGAAACACGAGCAAGAAACGCTTGCGAAGGTCGTCGAACTGAGAAACCAGCTCGGAGAAAAGTCGAATCGTCAGGACCAGATGGCAGTGAACGATCAATTGAGTGGAGCACTGAAAAATCTCTTCGCGCTTCGTGAGGCGTACCCGGACTTGAAAGCGAACGAGAACTTCAAGATGTTGCAGGAAGAATTGACACAGACGGAAAATAAGGTCGCGTATTCGCGTCAACTCTATAACAATACGGTCATGAAATATAACACGAAAATCGAATCGGTCCCGACGAACATCATCGCCTCCGTCCATCATTTTGAAAAGCGCGATATGCTCGAGGCACGTGCCGAAGAGCGCGAGAACGTTCGCGTCTCATTTTGATGAATCGAGGTGGCGCGTATGCTCCTCTATGAACAGATTCGAAAGAATAAAGTGAAGACGGTCTTCATCGTCACGGGGTTTGTCTTATTCGTTCTTCTCGTCGGAGCGGCCATTTCCTACGTCAACTATGGAGACGCGATTCCGGGGTTAATCTTCACACCGATTTTCTCGTTGTTTTATGTGGGAATCGTCATCATGTCGAGTACGAACATCGTCATGAAGATGAATCGGGCACAAGAGGTGACATCGGTGGAAGAGCACCGCTTTCTATGGCATACGGTCGAGAACATGGCGATGGTCGCACGAGTGCCGATGCCGCGTATCTTTATCATCAACGATCCATCACCGAACGCCTTTGCGACGGGATTGAAACCGGAAAAGGCGGCCGTCGCCGTCACGACGGGACTGTTGGATCGATTATCGCGAGAAGAAGTAGAAGGGGTGATCGCGCATGAGGTCGCGCATATTAAGAATTATGATGTGCGGCTCTCGACGGTCACGCTCGCACTCGTTTCAGTCATCGCTATCATGAGCGATATCGGGTCGCGCATGCTGTTCTTCAGAAGTATCGGTGGAAGACGCGATCAAAACCAGAATCCCATCTTTTTGATCATCGGACTCGTCTTGCTGGTGTTGGCACCGCTCATCGCGATGCTCATCAATATGGCGATTTCACGGAATCGTGAGTTTTTGGCAGATGCGAGTGGAGCGGAACTGACCCGTAACCCGGATGCGCTCGCCTCGGCGCTTGAAAAGATTGCAAACGTCGAGACGCCGGTCGAGCAAGCTTCGAGTGCCTCCGCACCGCTTTACTTCTCCGATCCACTTAAGAAGAAAGTGAGCGGTCTATTCTCGACACACCCTGATCCAGTCGAACGCATTTCCCGACTTCGTCAAATGTAAGAAGAGCCTGTCCGGTTGTGACAGGCTCTTTATGTTACACTGAACTGGGAAAAAAAGGGGGTGGATGAGTTGAATAAAAAGATATACATAGGTTTAGGCGGCGCTTTATTAGTCGCATTATTTTTATTTGGGCTAGGGCCATATATTGTACATGCAGTACTTAAGGTTTTCATGTGGCTCACACAGTACATCTTACCGTGGATCTTCCTCTACTATTTCATTCAATTTTATAAACAATATGCGCCAAACAAGAAAAGCCACCTGAATGAGGTGGCTTTCGACGTTTATCCGGCGCGGTGGCTACGGATTTTTTCAATCTCATCGAGGACGAACTGAACGTTTGTGCCGACGATGACTTGAATATGGTTTGGACTGACGACTTTGATTCCCGGAATACCGGCTTTTTTGATTTGATCTTGGTTGACCGTATCCATGTCTTTGACATCGACGCGTAGGCGTGTGATGCAAGACTCGATTCCTGTGACGTTGCTGTCACCGCCAAGACCGTCATAAATCATATGTGCCATTGCTGAGTATTCGCTACCTGAAGCTGATGCGACCGGAGCGACTTTCGCTTCACCGTCTGCCGTCTCACTTGCAACCGCATCGACGACTTCATCTGGTTCACGACCTGGCGTTGCCAAGTTGAGCTTCACAATCATGAAGCGGAAGATGACGTAGTAAATGACTGCGAACACGAGACCTTGAACGATGAGCATATACGGTTGGTTCGCAAGCGGCAAGCGTGAGCTCAAGATAAAGTCGACCAAGCCTGCGCTGAACCCGAAGCCGGCTGTCCATTGGAACGTTGCCGCAACGAAGAGCGAAATTCCTGTAAGGACTGCGTGTACAAGGTAAAGAACAGGAGCGAGGAACATGAATGAGAACTCGAGCGGTTCTGTTACACCTGTGAAGAATGAAGCGAATGCCGCTGCGAGAAGAAGTGAAGCGGCTTGTTTCTTCCGTTTCGTTTTCGCTGTATGGTACATCGCGAGTGCTGCGGCCGGAAGACCGAACATCATGATTGGGAAGTAACCTGCTTGGTACATCCCTGTCACACCTTTTTCACCTTCACCTGACCAGAACTTTCCGATGTCGTTAATGTCGGCGACGTCGAACCAGAATACAGAGTTGAGAGCGTGGTGAAGACCGGTTGGAATCAAGAGACGGTTAAAGAATCCGTAAAGTCCGGCACCGAATGCGCCGAGTTTTGAAATCGATTCTCCGAATCCGACGAGACCTGTATAGACGACCGGCCAGATGAAGTAAAGGGCGACCGATACAAGAATCATCGAGAAGGCTGTCATGATTGGAACGAGACGCTTCCCACTAAAGAAGGCGAGAGCATCTGGCAGTTTGACTTGACTGAAGCGGTTATACATGGAAGCGGCGACGAGACCGGATAGAATCCCGATGAAAGCATTCCCAATCTTCCCGAATGCCGGGTTAACGGCTTCTACGTCGATTCCTTGGAACAACGCAACCGTTCCTGCAGAGAGAAGCGTTGTGACCGTCAAGAAGGCAACGAGCCCACTGAGTGCTGCTGAACCGTCACGGTTCTTAGCCATTCCGAGCGCGACCCCGACTGCGAACAGAATTGGGATGTTATCAATAATAGCGGCCCCTGCCTTAATTAAGAATGCAGCGGCAATGTTTTCAGATCCCCAGCCGACTGGGTCAATCCAATAACCAATCCCCATGAGAATGGCAGCAGCCGGAAGTACGGCGACCGGTAACATGAGGGAACGTCCGAGACGTTGGAAAAAGTTCATCATTGTTGATTTCCTCCTTTTTGATGATGTTGATCTTGTAGACGTTGGATGTGAAGCGTAATATAACCAAGTTCTGACTCGGGCAAGACGACGCCATAGGTCTCTTCCATTTCTTTCGCGACATCCGATGCACAGGCATAGGCAGACGTGAATTTCGTCTGAATCATGCGGAGCATGTCTTCATCAATCGTGTGATGATCGTAATGGTTGACCCGATCCATGACGAACCGTAAATGAGTTAATAATCGTTGGTAGGATAAGTCATCTTCTTCAATGGATACATCGAGTCGTCGTGAAATCGATTGAATCATGTCGCGGACAATCGTTGTCTGTTTGACCGTCTTGCGTAAATCACCTCCTTTCACTTTCATCGTATGGATATGAAGCGCGATGAACGCAGCTTCGTCTTTCGGCATTTGGACGTTGAGCTTTTCAGCGATATGTTCAATCGCCCATAGTCCAATCTCATATTCATTCCGATAGAGGATTTTAATCTCGTTCAACAGTTTGTTGCGTAACGAGATGCCATCCATTTCCCGCTCGATGGCGAACGAGATGTGGTCGGTCAAGACGATGTGAATATGTTCGTTGAACGATGTCTCGAGACGTTTTTCCGCATACGAGATAATATCCTCGGAAACGGTGAAGTGTTCGACAGGAATCCGGCTCAACAGCTGTTGGAACTTGTCATTCTCTGGCATGATGAACAACTTTTCGATTTTATGTGGATTGACGATGTCGTTCTTCGCTTTTTTAAACGCGACGCCAGGGCCAATTGCAATCTTTTCTTCACCCTCATCTGAGACGATGACCGCATTGTTGTTTAGAATCTTTTTGATTTTAATCATGTGTCCTCCTTATTCCGGAGTCACGCTTCCACTCGGGCGACAATCGTCTTGCCCGGAACAGCTTCTTTCGTGAACGTGAAGGCATAATGATGGGCGAGTGCACCACCATTCGTCACGACCATTGGAGTGACCGTGTCCTTACCCGCCTGATGAATTTGCGCCAAGTCTGCTGTGAGTAACAGCTGTCCCGTCTTGACGTGGTCGCCCACATCTACTTGAAGATCAAACGGTCGACCTTCGAGTTCAACGGTATCGAGTCCGACGTGTATCAAAATCTCAGCCCCATCCTCGGTCCGAATGCCGATGGCGTGCTTTGTTGGAGCGATTTGTACAATCTCTCCATCAGCCGGTGAGACGACGGCACCGTCTGTTGGTGTGATGGCAATGCCATCGCCCATCATTTTTTCACTAAAGACCGGGTCCGCAACTTGTTCGAGTGGAATGACGTCTCCTTCCATTGGTGAGTGCAGTGTCGGTTTGTGTCGATTCATTAACTTATTCCATAGCATGTCTACTACATCCTTTCTTGAAACAAAACACCGAAAAACAAAACAGGCATGGAGTATAGACGGGTGGCATGCACCGTACGTCTTACCCCATGCCTGATCGAATCAGTCACATGTGATCGTTATTCGTTTCTTCACGTTCAACATAACATGTGTTGGTTTGAGACACAAGTCTTTTTTTGAAAGCGTTCTCTAAAATTTTACAAGGGAACGAATCTATTGTATAGTAAGGGCGAATCTAAGTAAGAAAGGTGTTGCATGTTGATGAGTGAGGTTGTATCTGCCTAACGAACTGAAAAATGTCGGATGACACGTCTTTTTGTCATGCCGTCATGTTCCGTTACAGATACCGCCCATCAAAAACTGCCAGACACCCGTCTGTCTTTTTGCGTTGGTCGTCATCGACCGACGCTTTTTTGTTTGCGCGGTATCTCGATTCTACGATTTGAGGAGAGAGACACATGAACGAACAAACATTTGAAAAATTACAATACAACGAATTGATGACGAAAGTAGAGCGCTTCTGCATCAGCGGATTCGGAAGACGACTTCTTCGACAGCAACGCCCAACGAGCCACATTACGACGGTGAAGAAGCGCCTGCAAGAAACATCCGAAGCCCGCGCGATTCTAGATGCGACGTCACACGTCCCGTTCATCGGTGTGTCTGACATGGAGACCATTATCGGAAAACTGCAACGAGGCATCCAACTCGAGGCAACAGAGTTTGAAGCGGTCGCCGAGTTTTTACGAGGGGCACGCAAACTCAAGCGATTCATGCTCGAGCATGAATTCTTTGCACCGCTTCTTTCGGCTTATGCTTCAGGAATGGGCGAATGGCGGACGCTTGAAGAAGACATCACACAAGCGATTCGAGCCGGACAGGTCGTCGATGAAGCATCGAAAGAGTTGAAGCGGATTCGGAAGCAAGTCGACATTTTAGAAGGACGAATCGAGGAACGATTGAACAAGTTCTTAAAGAGCGCCGCCAATCGCGAGATGATCCAAGACGGATTCGTCACGAAAAAACAGGACCGCTTCACCATTCCAATCAAAGCTTCTTATAAGCATAAAGTGGCAGGGACGATTGTGGATACCTCGAATCGTGGGACGACGGTCTTTATCGAACCGGAAGCGATTGCGAAGTTAAATGCTGAACTCGTCGTCAAGCGTACGGAAGAAGCGGTAGAGGTGTATCAAGTACTAGCGACGTTGACGGGAGCGGTGACAGAAGTCCTTCCTGACATCGAATCGACGCTCGATGTCATCGCCCAGTACGATATGGTCTTCGCAAAAGGGAAGTACAGTCAGTCGATTGATGGCGTGATACCACACGTCAATGCGACCGGTCACATCCGATTGAAACAAGTACGTCATCCGCTCTTAGAAAGCGCTGTGCCACTTGATTTTGCCATCGGTACAGACTATCGCGGCTTGATCATCACCGGACCGAACGCCGGCGGGAAGACGGTCGTCTTGAAAACGATTGGACTCCTTAGTCTGATGACGATGACGGGACTGCATATCCCGGCTCACACGGATACAGTCATCTCGACATTTGATGAGGTGTTCGTCGATATCGGAGATAATCAAGACTTGGAATCGGCACTCAGTACGTTCTCTGCACACATGTACAACGTAGCGAGTATCATGCAGACCGCTGGAAAACGGTCGCTCTTGTTATTCGATGAAATCGGAAGCGGGACGGAACCGAACGAAGGAGCCGCTCTTGCGATTGCCATCTTAGAAGCGGCATATAAACGGGGCGCAATCGTTGTGGCATCGACACATTATGGTGAAATCAAATCCTATTCTGAAGCCCACCCAGATTTCATGAACGCTGCGATGCAGTTTGATCCGGAAACGCTCGAACCAAAATACAGACTGCTCATGGGACAGTCTGGCGACAGCAACGCCCTCTTTATCGCCCGTAAGATGAAGTTACCGGAATCGATTCTGAAACAGGCATCCCGTTACATGAACGAGAAAACATATGATATGACGAAAGTCGATGATTCTAAAATTGTGCGAGAAGTGGAAATGGTACCACCTGAAGAGGAAGAGCACTTTGAAACAGGTGACCGTGTCCGCTTGTTAGAGACGAATCAAGTCGGTCTTGTCTATTCGTTTGATGCATCGCGTCGACATGTCCGCGTGTTCGTAGATTTGGAATATGTAGAGTTGCCGAGCCGCCGCGTTCGTCTTGAGGCACGCGCGACAGAGCTCTATCCGGCTGACTATGATTTAGATACGTTGTTCACGACGTATCAGGAGCGTAAGGAAGCCCACGACTTTGCAAGAGGATCGAAAAAAGCGTTACGACGAGTGGAGAAAGAGATTCGGGAAAGGAAGAAACAAGAGCACTCTAAACGTAAATGAATGTAGCATACGGTGAAAGGGTAAGAGCACATAAAGAGAAATCTTAATGTGGGAGGGGCTTATGTGTTCGAGTTAAGTTTTTGGTTTGCACTCGGTTTTGCCGTGATTCACTTTTTTTCAGGAAAACTCATTCACGTGCGTGAAGTGCCGAGAAGCCGTTTTTTATCAGTGGCTGGAGGGATTGCCGTTGCTTATGTATTTCTTCATCTGTTGCCAGAGTTAAATGAATATCAACGCGAACTTGAAGGAGAGATTAGAAATAACGTCTTTGCTTCCCTCGAGAACCATATCTTAATCATCAGTATGTTAGGACTGGCTGTCTTTTATGGGCTCGAACGATTTGCAACGGCCAATAAGCGTAAACAAAAACCGTATGTGTTTTGGATTCACATTGGTTCATTCACGTTATATACGTTTAGCATCGGATATGTGCTCGCAGAAAGTGAATTTCAGTCCAATGGCACGATGTTTCTTTATTTTTTAGCGCTTGGTATACACTTTGTCACGGTCGATCAAGGATTGCGTCAGCACCATCAGCAACTTTATGATCGACAAGGGCGCATCTTCTTAGCGCTTGCTGTACTCATAGGGTGGGCAGTTGGTACCTTTGCGGAAGTGAATGATCTCGGTTTATCGATTGTTGTCGCCTTTTTAGCAGGTGGCGTCATCTTGAACGTCATGAAAGAAGAATTGCCTGCTGAGCGAGAGAGTAGTTTTGGTGCATTTTTGATTGGTTTATTAAGTTATGCGCTGTTATTGCTCGTCATATGAAAAGGGCAACCACCGCGAGTGGCTGCCCTTTTGACTTATAAGCTATTGCTTTGATTTTCTACGTTGCTGTCGCTCTCTGTTGAAGCATCGTCATCTGAAGAAGTTGAGTCGTCATGGTGTGGACCGTGACCATGGCGACCACCTTCACGTCCACCGCGCATACCACGAATATCTTCCAAGTCATCGTAACTTGTCACATCGGCAAACCGTTCTTCGTGGTCCGCAAGGATTTGATCGGCGTCTTCTTGCGTCAAGTTTCCTTCTTCCACAGCGGTTGCGAGTTTTTCTTCATGCGACGTCATGATGGCGTCGATGAACGCTTCAATTGAAATCCCTTTTTCTTCTGCGAGTTCAGGGAGAGATTGCCCGTTTTCGCGAGCCGCATCCACTTCTTCTTGCGTTAAACCGAGCGCTTCGATGAGAGCGGCATGCCCTGCTTCTCGGTCACCGAACATACCAGGCCCTCGTTCACCACGTTCGCATTGTGTGGATTCCGTCGTTGTCGATTCATCAGTCGTCGTGTCATTCGTCGCGGCATATACGCCTGTGCCTGAGACGGCCAATAGACCGGCTAAAGCGATTGCTAGTTTTGTTGATTTCATGTGTATCTCCTCCTTTGTTACTTCAAGTGTAGGACTGAACGCTTCGGAAGTTGTGAGGGAGTTGCAAGATTTCTGCAAATTGTCTTTGGGAAACGGTGGGAGGTTTGATGGGTACGATATAATGGATGTGGAGGCGATATGAGATGAACGTACTCGTTGTGGAAGATGAACTAAAACTGGCGGACGGCATGTCCCGCTTTTTAACATATTCCGGATTTGAGGTGACCGTGGCGATGACTTTGAGTGAGGCGAAACAACAGTTGCATCAACGGTTTGATGCAGTTTTATTGGATGTTCGACTCCCTGACGGAGAAGGTTGGACCTTGATTCCGACATTAAAAGCGCAACAGCCCGCACCTGCTATTATCCTGACGACGGCTCGTGGTGAGGCGGATGATCGTGTGTTCGGATTGGAACTTGGCGCAGACGATTATTTAGTCAAACCCATCGTTTTAAAAGAGTTGGAGATTCGACTGAAACGTCTCGTCAAACAAACCGATATGATTCAATTTGGAACGCTCACCATCGACGTCAAATCGAGAATGGTACAAGAGAACGGACATCCGCTTCGATTAACGAACAAAGAGTATGAGTTGTTACTGTATCTTTGGAAACATGTCGGGGAGGCGTTAGACCGGAACCGTTTGCTCGATGAGGTGTGGGACTACGCATTCGTCGGAGATACACGAACGGTCGACACCCACATTAAACAACTGCGTGACAAATCGCCGACCTTAAAAGAACAGTTGAAGACGGTGCACCGGGTCGGTTATCGATTAGAGGAACTGTCATGAATCGATTAATGAAGAAGTTACTTTGGACGGCCATTCTACCACTTGCAGTGATGGCACTTTTAACATTCGGACTCACGTCATTATTGATTGGACGCTTCGCAGAAGAGGAGACGTACGCACAATTGGAGCGCGAGGCGGCGATTGTGTATGAAGCCATTCAAGAGGGCCGTGGAATCCCAGGGCAACTTGACGTGCTTGTATTTCAAAATGGGCAGCGTATCGAGTTCGAACGAGGCGGACGGATGCATCGCATGATGCCAATCAACCTCGATCCGAATGATTTAGAGATTCAGGACGAAGTGGGTGTAAATGGTACCCGCTTCTTGACGTATCTGAAAGAAGAAGGGGACATTCAAATCGTGACGTATAGTCCCGTTCCGTTTTCAAATCCACAATTCCAGCAAATCTACCTCATCTTAGCGGGTGGGTTTATTCTGGCCCTACTTGTCGCAATCGCTGTCACGTATTGGATGAGTCGTCGGCTCACGCAACCGCTCGTCGAGTTGAAACAAGCGACCGCATCCATTATGGAGGGGCGACACGATATTAGCTTACCGAGCGTGACGAACGATGAGATTGGAGATTTGACCGTCACCATCGGACAGATGAACACATCACTTCAAGAAAAAGAGGCGCTTCAAAAATCATTTATTTCTGGGATCACACACGATGTGCGTACACCGCTCGCTATCGTTCGAAACGAGGCGGAACTATTAGAGCTTGGTGTTGTCCATGAAACAGAGATGGCCACAACCGGTAAAAGCATTACCGAGGAAGTGGACCGGATCGACCGACTCGTCAATCAGATGCTCGAATACTCTAAATTGTCCGCAGGTTCGATTCCCCTTGAAATGGAATCGATTCAACTGGATGAATTGGTTCGTCGGTTGACGCCACGCATGTCTGAGTGGTTCCGACAAAAAGACGTGACACTCGACCTCCGACTCGAAACGGTATCAATCCAAGCTGATCGATTGGCGATGGAACGAGTGCTCTCGAATTTCATAAGCAATGCGTATGAGGCAAGCCCTGTCGGGGGAAGAATCACTATCACTCTAACCCCGAAGCGATTAGAAGTGACCGATGAAGGAAACGGGGTTGATCCTTCCATTCAGCATGCGATATGGGATATGTATGTGAAAGGGGATCGCTCTAACGGACATGGTTTAGGTCTCGCTATCACGAAGTTACTTCTTGACGCACAAGGACTTTCTTATGGCGTCGATTCAGATAAGGGGGCGACATTTTGGATCGGATGGACATGACTTTATTTTTACGAGGGGTGCGGTTAGAGAAAGACCGCATCCAATCAACGGGTTATCCGTACTCGTTACCAATCTTTCAGACACTCGATGAACTGACGTTTCATCATCCGGTCACGTTTCTCGTTGGAGAAAACGGGAGTGGAAAGTCGACGTTGATTGAGGGGATGGCGGTCGCGGCTGGATTCAACCCAGAAGGCGGAGCACCTTCCTTCCAATTCGAAACGGAGTCAACGCATAGTTCTTTGTATGAAGCGCTACGCCCGATTCGAGGACCGTATCGTCCGAAAGATGGTTTTTTCTTACGTGCTGAAACGGCATACCAGCTATCGAGTTATGTGGATGAGATGGCAAAGTCAGGACGTGATCCTGAACGGTTTTATGAATCATATGGCGGACGTTCCCTTCATGAACAGTCACACGGTGAAGCGTTTCTATCCCTCATGCTACATCGATTTCGTGGAGACGGTCTCTACATTTTGGATGAGCCAGAGGCCGCATTGTCGCCGATGCGCCAACTGACGATGCTCGCACGCATGCATGAACTTGTCCAGTCGGGGAGTCAATTTATCATCGCGAGTCATTCACCTATCTTGATGTCGTATCCAGGTGCGATGATTTTACAAGTGGAGACGGGACTTACTCCGACGGCTTTTGATGACCTCGAGCATGTACGGGTGATGCGTGATTATTTACAGGCACCGGAACGGATGCAGCGAATTTTGTTTGACTAAAAAAGCGGCCTCGGCCGCTTTTTTCATGCTTTCGTAATCTTTCTTAATAAGATGATCGCGAGGCTAACGCCCCCGGCAATCAACATATACAAGACAATCTCCATCCAAGTGTTCATTCGTCGTCTCCATCCGCAAAGATTGCGAGCTCCCCTTGTGGCATCGCGACCAACAGATAGGCGTCTCCACCAAGTGGTCTCGCGTCCCCTGCTTGCCAGCACTCAAAGTGTTCTTGATATCCATTGATGAAGAGAAGGGATCCGGATTCAAATTCCAGTTCGAGGTGGGGGTGTTCGTCACCGAGGCGTACTTGATGGATGCGCTCTCTTCTTAAGCGCATGAGCTGTTCGAGTTGTTCACCTTCGTCAAACGTATTTTGCGTCGCATGGACATGCCACGGTCCCTCGATGGAGATCCAAGATTCCAGTCCTTGACGACTGAAATAGAGAAGATGATGGTTCGGACCAGAACCGAAATCGATTCCGACAAAAGAAGAGGCGGTAAAGAGGTGATGCAAAATAGATGTCGCTTGTTCGTGCTCTGTGGTAGACACACCGTCACCTCACTTTAAAAAGTTGTTATCATTATCATTTCACGTTACCACGCTAAAGTAAACGAATCTAACTCAATCTAGAAAAGAAACTGTAGATGATTCGCAAAGTATAATGTTGATTTATTTCACATTTCTGTATACGAAAAAACGGACATTCACGATGAGTGTCCGTTTTTTTCAAACCTCATTATGCTTCGACAAAGGCAGCGCCGATAACACCCGCATCTCCTGACAATTGAGTGAGGCAGAGACGCGTTTTTCCACTAGCATGTGGATACATTTTATTCGAGACTGCTTGTTGTAATTCGTTCCAAAATAATGAGGCCGACATCATGACGCCGCCTCCTAATACAATCACATCAGGATCGACAGTATGAATGATGTTAGCTAGTCCGCTAGCCAGTTCCTCGACGAAGTGATGGCGGTACTCGTCATCTGATAATAGCGAAGGGACGTTTGTATATCCTTTTTCGCTTGCGCGACTCATGAGCGCGGTACCACTTGCGAGTGATTCGAGAGAGCCTCGATTCAGTACAGGGTGAACTGGTCCGTTCGAACGGATAATCATATTTCCGATTTCACCGGCACTGCCGTTCGCCCCTCGAATGATTTGATGTTTATAGACATAACCGCCACCGATTCCAGTGCTCACTGTTACATAAAAAACAGCATCGAATCCTTTTCCTGCTCCAAATTTAGCTTCTGCGAGAGCTGCTGCATTCGCATCGTTTTCAAGGGTGACAGAAAAGCCGAGGCGCTGTGTTAAAGGCTCAACGATTTTTTGATTGTGCCAATTCGGGAGGTTTGGAGGCGTTAAAAACATCCCTTGTTTCAAATCGAGTGGACCGGGAGCCACAATTCCAACATGCCGGATATCGAATTCAACATTGAATTGATGAATCGCAGTCTCAATAGATTGTAGTGTCTCTTCGAAAGGAAGTTGAGGCTGCGTGTTAAACGTGAGTTGTTTCAGTACTTCACCTTTGAGTGAAACAGCCGCAATCCGAGTGTTCGTCCCTCCTAAGTCAATCCCGATTCGGACAGCTTGTTTTTCATCGGAAGGAACACCAGTCACTAGACAAATCGCTTCTCCCTCAATCAAGAACGACTCATTGGCCGGGAGAAGGAGTGTACCTCCCGTAGGTACTTCCATCTCATCAACGATTAATGTTCCTTGCACGACAGATAGTAACCGGAACGTGTCGGTCGAAATCTTTTCTTTCGCTGTAACATGCCATTTTTCCACGAAGAAGAATGGATTCTTCGTCAAACGTGTTCGAAAGTGATCGAGTTGACGGATTGGTTCACTATAGCCAAGGTGAGGAACGAAAGAAGCGAGAATGCCCTTTTCTACGTGAAGTTCACGTGGACGACCGGTCGTCACATCCAGTCGCTCGTAATCGTATAGACGATAGGTTGTGTCCGAACTTTGTTGAATTTCCAGTACGCATACCCCTTTTGTCAATGCATGGACCGTTCCAGCTGGGACATAGAAAAAATCACCGGCATGAATCGATTTTCGTATCAAGCCGTGTTCCAAATCGCCTGTTTCAAGCGCTTTGTTGAAGTCTTCTGAGGTGGCATAGGAGTGACCGTAAATGAGTGTCGCATTTGCTGGAGCATCGAGAATATACCAACATTCATTTTTTCCATATGATTCGTTTTCGAGTTGTTCCGCTAACGAATCATCAGGATGAACTTGAATAGACAAATCATCGTTCGCATCAATCCATTTAATCAGTAGTGGAAACACGTCCGCTTTAATTTGAAACAACTTTGGATATTGTTGATAGAGTTCACGCAAAGAAAGACCAACGTAGGGTCCGGAAGCAACGGCTGAACTACCTTTTTCTAATGCAGAAGCCGTCCAAGCTTCACCGATCGAAGGGTCATTGAAATCGAAACCAAATTGCTTCAGACGCTCCCCTCCCCAAAGTCGCTGTTGATAGTGTGGTTTTAAAAGAATAGCGCTCATATCCTGTCCTCCTATTAATTTGATATACACTTATGAATTTAAAAACTAAACAAAGTTTAAATCAAGTATAGACATGAAATAAATCATGTGTATAATAAAACATGTAACCGATTTCAAATAAGGAGTGAGGACACATGAAGAAAATCTTATTAGCGTGTAGTTCAGGGATGTCGACGAGTTTACTCGTAACGAAGATGAAAGATCATGCCACATCAATCGGGGATGAGGCGAAGATTTGGGCAGTCGGTCAAGATCAGGTCGTAACCGAGATGGACGAGGCAGATGTGATTTTGATTGGTCCACAAATGCGTTTCTTGTTGGATAAATTGAAAGCGCAAACATCAACACCGATTGAAGTGATCGATATGATGGCATACGGCACGGCGAATGGTAAAGCTGCATACGAACAAGCGATGAAATTAATGGGGTGAACAACGTGGAACAGGTAGACGAGTTAACCTTGGAGCAAATGGCATTCATGATGATTTTGCACAGTGGCAATGCGAGAAGTACGATTCAGGAAGCGATTCAACTGTATAAAACGAGTTCTTATGAAACGTTCGAAGAAAAGATTGATGAGGCACGTGGACAATTAAAAGAAGCACATCAAACACACTTTTCACAAATCCAAAGAGAAGCGAATGGAGAAAAAACAGACGTCTCTTTATTGCTTCTTCATGCAGAGGACCATTTAATGTCTACGCAAACAATGCTTGATTTGACAGCGGGTTTGGTCGAAATGGTCGAACAAAAGATTGTAAATCCTAATCAAGAAGGGTGAATCATATGTCACAGGACAATAAGATGTTCAACATGATCAGTAAACTGCTCATGCCGATGGCGACCTATTTAAACAACAGTCGCTATTTACAAGTATTGCGAGATGCATTCATGCTCGCTTTCCCGATTACCATGTTTGGGTCAATCATCGTCGTCATTGCAAACCTGCCGTTCCTCGACCGTTTCATGTCCGAGAGTACACTCAGTGTATTTAAAACATCACTCGGAAACGCACCATCTGCAACGATGGGGATTATGTCTATCTTTGTCGTCTTCGGTATCGGGTATTATCTATCGAAAAGTTATCAAGTCGAGGCTGTCTTCGGAGGAGCGATCTCGCTCGTGTCTTTCCTTCTCTTAACGCCTTTCTTGATTGAAGTTGACGGTATGTCAGAGGCAGTCGGGAATGTCCTTCCGTTGGATCGCCTTGGAGCGAAAGGGATGTTCCTTGCGATGATTACCGGATTCCTGTCCGGTGAGATTTATCGATTTGTCGTTCAAAAGAACTGGACGATTAAGATGCCGGATGGAGTACCGCCAGCTGTTGCGAAATCATTCTCAGCACTTGTTCCTGCATTATTAACCTTGACTGTATTTTTAACATTCAACATCATCGTGACGAACTTATTCAATACGAATCTTCATGACGTCATTTTCAACGTCGTTCAGCAACCACTTGTGACATTGGGGAATGGTCTCATTCCAACGTTGATTGCAATCTTCTTCGTTCAGCTATTTTGGTTCTTCGGACTTCACGGTCAGGTCATCGTCAACTCGGTGATGGACCCGATTTGGAACACATTATCTGTGGAGAACTTGACGGCTTATACCTCGACTGGAGATGTTCCGAACATTATCAGTAAACAGTTCATTGAAATTTACACGGTAGGGCTTGGTGGTTCCGGATCTACACTTGCTGTCGTCGTGGCTATCTTGTTGTTCTTGAAATCGAAACAGTTGAAACAAATCGGGAAACTATCCCTCGGACCTGGACTATTCAACGTAAACGAGCCGGTCATCTTCGGACTTCCAATCGTTATGAACCCGCTCATCATGATTCCTTGGATTGTCGCACCGCTCGTGACGGTAACGGTCACATATTTCGCGATGTCGACAGGCTTAGTCCCACCACCAACGGGTGTCGCTGTTCCATGGACTGTCCCAATGTTCTTGAGTGGTATCATGGCGACGAACTCGCTTGCCGGAGGTCTTCTTCAAATCGTGAACTTCTTCATTATTTTGGCGATTTGGTTCCCGTTCTTGAAATTTATCGACCGCATGAACTTGAAAAAAGAGTTAGAAGAATCAACAGATAAACAAGAAGCAGTGTAAACAAATAGAGAAAATAGAAATAAGGGAGAGATAAAAGATGACGAACCCGACACAAACACGAATGAAAGAGCAAAAGACCTATCAATTTCCGACAGATTTTTGGTGGGGAACGGCTTCCTCTGCTACACAGATGGAAGGTGCTGCTTTTGAAGGTGGAAAAGGATTGAATATCTGGGATTACTGGTACATGCAAGAGCCGAATCGCTTTTTCAATGGCGTGAGCGCAACAGAGGCCTCAAACTTCTATCATTTGTATGAAGAAGATATCGCATTGATGAAAGAACTCGGGCATAACACGTTCCGTTTCTCCATTTCATGGTCACGTCTTTTTCCACAAGGTGTCGGGGAAGTAAATGAAGAGGCAATCACATTTTATAACAATGTCATCAATTGCTTAATCGATCATGGTATCGAACCGTTCATCAATCTGTATCACTTCGATATGCCGATGGCGCTTCAAGAACAAGGTGGTTGGGAATCACGGGAAGTCGTGGAGGCATATGTCACCTTTGCGAAGACATGCTTTGAGTTGTTTGGTGACCGCGTCGAGAAGTGGTTCACGCATAATGAACCGATTGTACCGGTAGAGGGTGGATATTTATATGATTTTCATTATCCAAACGTTGTTGATTTCAAGCGAGCTGTCCAAGTAGCGTACCACTCGATCTTATCGAGTGCGAAGGCAATCGAAGCGTATCGTGACATGGGACAATCTGGGCAAATCGGGATCATCTTAAATCTGACACCCTCATATCCGAGAAGTCAGCACCCAGCTGATTTGAGCGCAGCGCGCATTGCTGATGCGATGTTCAATCGCTCGTTCCTCGATCCATCTGTTTTAGGCACGTTCCCTCAAGAACTAGTAGAAGTGCTGAAGTCTGAAGATGCGATGCCACAGATGGAAACAGGCGATCTTGAACTCATTCGAGAACATACAGTCGACCTGCTTGGCATCAACTATTACCAGCCGCGTCGCGTGAAAGCAAAAGCATCACTGCCGAATCCGGACGCACCATTCTTACCGGAAAACTTATTTGATTTTTATGAGATGCCTGGACGTAAAATGAATCCATATCGTGGATGGGAAATTTACGAAAAAGGAATCTATGATATATTAATCAATCTAAAAGAAAACTATGGTAATATTCCATGCTTCATTTCAGAGAATGGAATGGGTGTCGAGGGTGAAGAGCGTTATCGTGACGAGAACGGAAGTGTCCAAGACGATTATCGAATTGATTTCATTCGCGAACATCTGAAATGGATGCATCAAGCGATTGAAGAGGGTTCGAACGTAAAAGGCTATCATCTTTGGACGTTCATGGACAATTGGTCATGGAGCAATGCTTATAAAAATCGCTATGGATTTGTAGGTATTGACTTAGATACGCAACAGCGTACTGTAAAAAAATCAGGGCACTGGTTTAAACAGTTGATTGACGCTAATGGTTTTACAGAATAATGAAGTAAGCTGACAAAGACTACTCTTTGTCAGCTTTTTTTGATATATTGTACATATATGTCTATACATGAGGTGCTATATGTCTACTAAGAAAAAACCGAAATATGAAACCATTGCTGATGAAATTCGTAAAAGAATTATTGAACACGTTTATCCGCTAGAACATGCATTACCTGATGAAATCCATTTGGCCCAAGAGTTTGGGGTGAGCCGAATGACGATGAAACGTGCGCTTGAGATTCTCGTCATGGAAGGGCTGATTTATCGTAAACGTGGTAAAGGAACATTCATTTTACAGTCGAGCTTCCAAAAAGATCGCATCAACGTGATTAGTAAAGAAACGAGAGGGCTGACTCAAGTAATCGGAGATCGCTCGTTACGAAGTGAAGTCCTGAATTTTGAGGTAAAGTTTCCGTGTCAGGAAGTCGCCAATCATCTCATGATTGAGCTGACAGAACCGGTCTATGAAATACGTCGTGTGCGTTACGTAGACGATGAGCCGTATGTCATCGAATTGACGTACATGGTTGCTAACCTCATTACAGGAATCACACGTGAAATTTTGGAAAAATCCGTGTATGCGTATATTCAAGAAGATCTGGGTTATACGATTACAAGCTCGCATAAAGTGATTCGAGCAGATAAACCGGATGAGTACGACCAAGCTTACTTGAAGAATGATATCACTGAACCGATTATCGAAGTCGAGCAAGTGGTCTATTTAAGTAACGGGAAACCGTTCGAGTATTCGTTTGCCCGTCATCGATATGATAAATTTGTGTTTTCATCGGTCAATATTGTGAAGTAAAAGTCGCCGTGATGGCGACTTTTTCGTAAGGAGGACCCATCGTGGATGTGAAAATTGAACAAGCAGGATACGAGATAAACGAGCCCGTCATCCAAGACATTTCGTTTGATGTACGGGCAGGTGAGATTTTAGGGGTGATTGGGTCGAATGGTGCGGGAAAAACGACCACCATCGCCTGTCTTACCGGAACGATTCCTTGGATGAAGGGAACGGTCGAGATGGAACGCTATGCGTTTATCCCGGAACAACCGGTCTACTATGATTATTTGACGCTATCTGAACATATTGCACTCGTCCAAGAATTAACGGGAATCGATTCAACAGAAAAAACGGAGGAGTTGCTACAGCTATTCCGGTTAGAGCATGTGACCGATCGGTATCTCTCCTCTTTTTCAAAAGGGATGAAACAGAAGGCGATGATTCTATTGGCGCTCATTCAAGAAGCGCGGGTATTGATTGTCGATGAACCATTTATCGGATTGGATGCGACGACGACGATTCAGTTACTTCGACTGTTAGAAGCGGAGCGTACGAGGGGGGCAAGTGTCTTATTAGTCACACACGTTCTTGATACGGCCGAGCGATTATGCGACCGATTCGTATGGATTGATGATGGACAACTGCTCGCGAGTGGGACGAAAGTGGAGATTCGTGAAGCGCTCGATACAGAGGGGATGACCTTGTTTGACATGATGGAAGATGTGGCGATGCGATGATTGCGAAACGATTGTTTTGGATACGTGTCTCCCGGTACATAAAACAGCAATGGAAGACGGTCCGATTGATTGTCGACTGGACGATTTTTTTATACGGTGTCCTTCCTCTTCTCATATGGGCAGGCTATTCCTACTGGCAAGTCTGGGAAGGGAACTTCCCCTGGTTAGGTGACATCCCTTATTTTCTCTGGGCACTTCTGATTGGATGGTTCATGTGGCAAGACCGTATGTTTGTCTGGATTGAGCGTGCCGATCTCATCCTTGTGTCAAACCGGGGCATGATTCGGGATTTAAAAAGGTATTCGGTTTGGTATCAACTTACGCAACACGTGATTCAATATGGATGCTATCTGCTGTTGCTTGCACCGATTCTATACGTAAAAGGAAGGGACGTGGGCGAGATTCTCGCGTTTGGGGCTGCACTTTTTCTACTCGCTTGGTGTCACGCATGGGTCCAGTATCATCTACGTCTCCGACACGCCCATCTCATGAAGCGATTTTTAATCGTACTCCTTGCTTTTGTAGGCGTGTATGCGTTATTGATTGAGTCGATATTGCTTAGTGTGTTGATCGGAAGCATCATGGTCACATTTGCGTTATACGTAGGGGAAGGATGGGTGTCGAAACATCCGAGTGTCGGTCGAGAAATTGAAATCGGAGAACGTGAGCGTGCCTCATTCGATCGTGTCCTGTTGACGACGTCAGGAGCCATCGAGAAGACGAGTGAGCGGAAACGTCCCCTGTATCGACCGAGACCGAATCGCTTCGGCACCGTCAGACGGACGATGGCACTCCTTATGTACTTTAGAACGCCGAGTCATCGGAATTTATGGTTTCGACTCATTCCGCTCGGGATCACGAGCGTGATTCTTCTCCCAAGTTGGTTCAAACTAGTGGTTCCGATTTATCTGTTGTATGTCGCCTATCAAGAACAGACGTCGTTCACGAGAGAAATGGAGCGACATCCATTCTTTCAATCCATTCAAGAAAGAGGTTCATCATGAACGAACAGCAGTATGAGCAACTGTTACAAATCGAGACGGCCAAACCTCAGCAAGGATTTCCGTCCTCGGCCGAATATCATCGTTATGAGCCGACTCCTTACGAGGCACTCGATTTGCTTCGGGACGCTTATCCGTTGGAGTCCACAGATACGATCGTTGATTTCGGTTCGGGAAAAGGACGTCTGCCGTTCTATTTAGCGTATACGTTTCGTGTCAGGGCAATCGGTGTCGAGATGGACGGTGGATTTCATGAGGAGGCACTTCAAAATTGGATGAGCTATACGAAGAAACATCGTAATCGGGGAAGTGTTCAATTGGAACAGGGATTCGCGGAGGGATTCATGATTCCACCGGATGCGAATCGATTCTACTTCTTTAATCCGTTCTCGGTGAACGTCTTCCGCCAAGTGATTGCCAACATCATCGAATCTGTTGAAACGGTTCCTCGCCCGGTCGATGTGATTTTATATTATCCGGCGGATGAGTACCTCCATTATTTGAACGACGAGACGCCTTTTCAGTACGTACAAACGGTGCGATTGCCGCTGAAGAATCTTCATGAGCGATTTTTGATTTATCGGTTTGATATGATGGAGTCATCTTGGTAATGGAGGAGTGAGCACGATGAAAAAGAAAGACATTTTAGAGGCATATCGTTGGCGTCAAGCGACGAAAGCGTTCGATGCGGATCGTAAAATCAAAGAAGAGGACATGGAGTTCATTTTAGAGACGGGACGTCTTTCGCCGAGTTCGTTCGGATTCGAGCCATGGCAATTCGTCGTGGTGCGTCGGGAAGATTTACTCCAAAAGATTAAAGATCATGCATGGGGAGCGCAAGGTCAGGCCCTGACTGCCAGTCACTTTGTGTTGATCCTCGCAAGAACACCGAAAGCCATGCGTTACGATGCAGACTATATTCGTCACATCGTCACAGGCGTACAAGGACGGACGGAAGAAGAGTACGCACAGCGCGTGAAACGAGTGCAAGAGTTCCAGGAGAACGACTACCGTCTCTTAGACGATGAGCGTGTCTTCCAGGAATGGATCAAGCGTCAGACATATATCCCACTCGGAAACATGATGACTGCTGCCGCACAAATCGAAATTGATTCATGCCCGATTGAAGGGTTCAATCAAGAGGAGATTGATGAGTTGTTAATCTCAGAAGGTGTGATGGAACGTGGGGAATGGTCACTTTCAGTCATGGTCGCATTTGGGTATCGAGCGCGCGACTTTGCACCGAAAACACGTCGTGACTTTAACGAAGTCGTCAAATATATTGGATGAAAAAAAGAGTCAATCGCCGGGGCGATTGACTCTTTTGAATTATTTCCAGTCTGTGATGCGGTCGACTGGGAAGCGGACTGATGGATACCCTTCTTCTGCTGCTTTCCCGATTGAGAGAAGCATGACTGGGAGGTAACGTTCTTTGTCGAGGCCGAACGCTTCAGCGATGTTCGCTTTGTCGTATCCGCCGATTGGGTTTGTGTCATATCCGTGTGCACGTGCGACGAGCATGAGCTGCATCGCAACGAGACCTGAATCGAGCATGATGCTATCTTTGATCATTTCTTTCGGTGCATCTTTGAAGATGCCTTTGATCATGTCGACTTGACGGTCACGGACCTCAGCCGGCATCATACCGCGCTCTACTGCTGTATCGAAAATCTCTTCTGTGTAATCTGCCATCTGATAGTCGGCGAAGAGGGCGATCACAGCTGAAGATGTTTCCACTTGGCGTTTGTTGAAGCTTGCGAGTGGGAGGAGTGTTTCTTTTCCTTCTGCGCTATCGATGACGACGAAGCGCCATGGCTGTAAGTTAAGGGATGAAGGAGCTGTTGTCGCTTCTTCAAGAATTTGTGTCATTTCTTCTTTTGAAATTTTGACGTTCTCATCGTATACACGAATCGAGCGGCGTCCTTTGACAATCTCCATAAAGTCTTTTTGTGTGGCAGTGTTCATATTGTAGTCTTCCTTTCATGGTCAATAGTATCTTGTAACATCGTGAGTGATGCTAATAACTGTTGTTGATCCTCTACCTTCATGTTGACAAAAAGTCGGTCCGTTAAGCACTCTTTTTGCTCAGTCCAATGTGCAACTTGTTCACGACCATCGTCTGTCAACTCAACATAGATGACACGGTTGTCTTGTTCACAGCGTCTCCGCGTGATGAGTCCTTGTGTCTCTAACTGTTTCAAGTGTCGGGTGATGGCGGCATGGTCGACATCGACGCGCTGTTGCAATTCACGTTGCCGCAATGGACCGACGTGATACAAGTTGCTCAAAATGTCATAGCGACTCAAGCTGAGCCCGTCCATTTCAGAGTCGAATAATTGCCCTAATTCTTTTTGTACAGTGATGATGTGATAGAGAATTTGATCACGAAGCGAGCAAGAATCTCGCATGCACATCGCCTCCTCAAATCATTGATGACTCAATCATTGATGGGTCACACAATGTATAGTAAACCCAACCTGACGATATTTCAAATAAAAAGTTTTAAAAAATAGGTTGTCAAACTGTTATATAATAGTCTATATTATAACCAACTGATATATAACAATGATTAAAGGAGGATGTGAACGCTTGGAACACTATGAACGACTAGATAAGTATCATATTCATGAGAAACTGCTCGAATTTGTGAATAAAAACGTTCTTGAACCTCATGAAATCAATGATTTTTGGGAAGGGGTCGAATCGCTTCTAGAGCGTTTCATTCCAGTGAATCAGACACTTCTAGAGCAGCGCAAGACATTCGAGCGATTGTTACAGGAATGGTACAGCAGGCAAGACGAAGTCGATCCAATCGAATACGAGACATTTTTAACGTCGATCGGCTATATCGAACCGGTCGTCGAAGATTTTAATATCGACGTGTTGAATGTCGATCGCGAAATCGCTCATCAAGCGGGACCGCAACTCGTCGTACCGTTAGACAATGCCAGATATGCACTCAATGCCGCCAACGCCAGATGGGGAAGTCTCTACGACGCTCTTTATGGGACGGACATGATTGACGAGACAGATGGTATGGAAAAGGGGAGAGCATATAATCCCGTTCGCGGTAATGAGGTCATTCGGTTAGCGAAACAGTTTCTGGATGACACGTTCCCGCTACCATCAGGGTCGCACAAGGAAGTGACACGATACGTCGTTCGTGACGATGTCGCTTATGCGGTAATCGGGGACGACGAGCATTCGTTCGCAGATGATTCTTTCGTCGGTTACACCGGGGAACCGAACGAGTTGAAGACGTTAATGCTCAGACACCATGCCTTGCACGTTGAACTTCAATTCGACCGCGAGCATCCGATCGGAAAGATTGATCCTGCTGGACTGATGGACATCGAGCTCGAATCAGCCCTATCCGCAATCGTGGATTGTGAAGACTCGGTCGCAGCCGTTTGCGCGGAAGACAAAGTTCATCTGTATCGTAATTGGCTCGGTCTAATGGATGGGACGCTTGAAGCCTCGTTCCAAAAAGACGGGAAGCGACTCTCTCGGCGTTTAAACGAAGACAAGCGTTTGCTTGGAAAAGGTGGGGTGGAAGTCGTCCTCCCAGGACGCGCGCTCTTGTTCATTCGGAACGTTGGACACTTGATGACGACGGACTTGATTCTTGATGCAGAAGGTCGCGAGGTACCAGAGGGGATCGTTGATGCCATCTTTACTTCATTGATTGCAAGTCGCCATCTTCATCGTCGTCTCAACTCTCGGGAAGGATCGATTTACATCGTCAAGCCGAAAATGCACGGCTCTGAAGAAGTGGCATTCACCAATGTTTTGTTTGATGCCGTGGAAAATCTGCTGGACCTTCCTCGCTATACGTTAAAAGTCGGCGTGATGGATGAAGAGAGACGAACATCGCTCAACTTGAAAAATTGTATCGCGCAAGTAAAAGAGCGAGTCGTCTTCATCAACACAGGCTTCCTCGACCGGACGGGAGACGAGATTCATTCCTCGATGACACTCGGACCGATGCGTCGGAAGGGAGAAATGAAGACGTCACCTTGGCTCGCTGCATATGAACGGTTGAATGTATCAACCGGTCTCGAGAGTGGGTTCCACCATCAAGCACAAATCGGAAAAGGGATGTGGGCGATGCCTGACCGGATGCGGGACATGATGCGTGAAAAAATGGCACATGTACGGTCCGGGGCGACGACGGCATGGGTGCCTTCACCGACCGCGGCGACGCTCCATGCGATGCACTATCATCAACTCGATGCTTTTGATGTACAGCGAGAATTGATCAAGCAACCTCATTCGAAACATGAGAGACAACAACTCCTCGACATTCCGCTCGCGACACGCATCTATTCGCAAGACGAGATCAATGAAGAGCTTGAGAACAACTTGCAAGGATTGCTCGGGTACGTCGTCCGTTGGGTCGAACAAGGTGTCGGTTGTTCGAAAGTGCCGGATATTCACCATATCGGACTGATGGAAGACCGGGCGACACTCCGGATTTCGAGCCAACACGTGGCCAACTGGTTGCATCACGGCATCTGTTCAGCAGAACAAGTCGAGGTCACCCTTTATCGGATGGCACGAGTCGTCGATGAGCAAAACGAGTCAGACCCGAATTATCGACCGATGACGCCGAACGTCGATCAGTCGATCGCCTATCAAGCCGCCCACGAACTCGTGTTTCATGGGTTGAAACAGCCGAACGGGTATACGGAACCAATCTTACATCGCCGCCGCCGTGAATTTATGAAACGACAAACTGTGGAGTTCAATTTAAAAGGAGGAACCTCATCATGACAACGAAAAAAATGGAAAGCGAACAGTTGATTGAACGTTGGGTCGTCCGCCGCATCATATCTGGAGAATCGACAGCATCACTTGCGAATACGGCATTCGTATACGGAAACGACTTGATGCGCCTCGTCTTGGATCGTGCAGACGGTTCGCTCCAAATCATGAAAGAGCCGATCGATGAAGTCGTCGTTTTCCGCAAACTGGAGGACCGTGACGAAGAAAATGTCTGTCGTTGCTGCGGGATGGAGCATTCGACGTTTAAGGCAGCGTTAGAATGCTGCGCTTACCTCGACTAAATCATTTCGTTCGCACCATCTGTTATATAACAAATTTAATTTTATAAAATTAATATAATACAGGAGGGTTTATTGATGAAACAACGCGAAGAATTGTTGAACAGCTGGAAGTCAGAACGATTTGAAGGGGTAGAACGTCCATACTCTGTAGAAGACGTCATGAAATTACGAGGGTCTATCGTGATTGAACATACGCTTGCGACAAAGGGAGCGGAACGCCTGTGGCAATTGATGCACGAGCGTGACTACGTCCATGCACTCGGTGCGTTGACAGGGAACCAGGCGATTCAGCAAGTGAAAGCAGGACTCGAAGCCATCTATTTGAGTGGTTGGCAAGTAGCGGCGGATGCGAACCTGTCAGGTCACATGTATCCGGACCAGAGTCTATATCCGGCCAATTCGGTGCCAAGTGTCGTCAAACGAATCAACCAAGCGCTTCAACGTGCCGACCAAATTCAAACGGCAGAAGGGAAAGGCGACACGCATTGGTTCGCACCGATTGTCGCAGATATGGAAGCCGGTTTTGGTGGGGTACTCAACGTATTCGAATTGACGAAGGCGATGATCGAAGCGGGGGCTGCCGGCGTTCACCTCGAAGACCAGCTCTCGTCTGAGAAGAAATGTGGTCACCTTGGTGGGAAGGTGTTGCTCCCGACGCAGACGGCTGTGAAAAACTTGATTTCGGCGCGACTCGCGGCAGACGTCATGGGCGTCCCAACGATCATCGTAGCGCGGACAGATGCGCACGCGGCGAACTTGATCACGAGCGACATCGACCCAATCGATCATCCGTTCATCATTGGAGAGCGTACGCCGGAAGGCTTCTATCGTACGGAAGCTGGTATCGAGCAAGCAATTGCTCGCGGTCTCGCTTATGCACCGTATGCAGATCTCGTCTGGTGTGAGACGTCCGAACCAGATTTAGCAGAGGCACGTCAATTTGCCGAAGCGATTCATGCGAAGTATCCAGGCAAACTTCTCGCTTACAACTGCTCACCATCGTTCAACTGGAAGAAGAAGTTGTCAGACGAAGAGATTGCCACGTTCCAACAAGAAATCGGTGCAATGGGCTACAAGTTCCAGTTCGTCACACTCGCTGGATTCCACGCGCTCAACTTCGGCATGTTCGAGCTCGCACGCGGGTACAAAGATCGCGGCATGGCAGCGTACTCGGAGTTACAACAAGCAGAATTTGCGGCTGAAGTACACGGTTACACGGCGACACGTCATCAACGTGAAGTCGGGACGGGTTACTTCGATGAAGTCTCGCTCGTCATCTCGGGTGGGCAATCATCTACGACTGCACTGGCTGGATCGACAGAAGCAGAGCAGTTCACAAATTGATCATATTTTGGAGACGCCAACTTGTTGGTGTCTCTTTCTTTATGTGAAAGTGTGTGAATCAGTTCGATGAATATGTGAAAAAAAGATGAATCAAAGTTCATTTTCACTTCTCCAATTCGACGAATAGTTGTCACAAATAGTAAGAATAAACCGTTTCCATTCTTTGTATACTCAATCTGTTCACAAGTTGGACACAATGATAAAGGGGGAAGCATCATGCGAGGGGAACGGTTGAACAAACGTAACGCTTGGTACCAAGCGGTGTGGCGTTGGCATTTTTATGCAGGTCTCATATTTGCACCGATTTTCATTATCTTGGCTGTGACAGGAAGCATTTATTTATTTGAACCGCAAGTAACAAAGATGCAATACAAAGACATGATGACGGCATCTTTCACGGAAGAACAGCCGATAGAAGTCCAAAAGGAATCATTCATGACAAAATATCCGGATGCGATGATCACATCGATTCGTTTGCCGGATGAAGGTGAATCGACTCGAATCGGTTGGATGAACGAAGACGAGATGATGTATACATATATTCATCCAGAAACGACAGAAGTTTTAGGAACACGGTCTGCTGAAGGTAGCATGGATTTATTAGTTGTGATTCATGGCACACTATTAGGTGGTCAAATCGGAAACTGGGTCGTCGAACTCGCAGCATCCTGGGCAATCATTCTTCTTATTACAGGGACCTTCTTATTCTGGCCGCGCGGAAAGAATCCGATTCGGATGCTTGTGCCGAAGCTCGGGAAAGGCCGGCAGTGGTGGAAACAGATGCACGGTAGCGTCGCCTTATGGTCATCGCTAGGTCTCGTCATCATCATCAGTTCAGGTCTTGCCTGGTCATCCGTTTCGGGTGCGATGTTGCAGTGGGTTTCCTCGTCGACAAACACGGGAGCACCGATGTATGCCTATGCGTTTGGTACCAAGCCGGAATCGACCGTGACGACAAAAGATGTGGCAGAAGACGTACCTTGGGCGACCCAAGCAGATCTCGTTCCAACTTCTTCTCCAAGTACGCTGTTGCCGATTGATTTGAATCAAGTGGTTAACAAGTCCACGATTGATCGACCGTACACGATCTCGCTTCCGGAAGGCGAAACAGGCGTCTATACTATCACATCGGCAGCGGGACATCCATTTAAAGAAGCGACGGTGAACTTAGATCAATACAGTGGTGAAACACTCAGCTCTGTGACATACGCAGATTACGGGGTTCTCGGAAAACTGATTACGGTCGGAATCGCCTTCCATGAAGGTCGCCTCTTCGGTTTGCTCAATCAATTGGTTGGGGTCGCACTTTGTCTAGGTCTCATTTTCGTGGTCATCAGCTCGTTCGTGATGTGGCGCAAACGGAGAATCGGATCGATCGAACAGATGAAGCGGTTTGAGGACGAACGGATCAAACGAATCGTCGGTATTTTGATTCTACTTCTTGGTGTGACATTACCGCTCGCAGGGATCAGTATTCTTGTCGTTCTCCTATTTGATTGGTTAGTCGGGCGCCGGAAGTTGAAAGCGGAGGTGGCGGCATGAAACGATTTAAAGCAGTCCTTCCTGTCATCCTAGCGACGATTTGGTTAGGTGCGTGTCAACTTCAGCCAGTAGAACGCACCGTTGATCCGATTGGCATTCAACTGATCGTACCTGAACGTGTAGAAGTTGGCTCGACGACGCTTGCGATGAAAATATCGAATGATGAACGTGTGACAGAAAGCCATATTCAAGTCACGCCTTACGATTCGGAAGAGACCCGGACGTATGAAGTGACAGAAAAGGATGGCTATCTCGTGACGAGCGTGAAACTCGATCAGGGAATCTACCAAGTGAACGGCATGGTCCATGAAGGGCAGAAGGTCTATACGCCGTCCGCATGGATGATTGTCGGTGATGTACCGCAAGACCAAATCGACCAATTGCAGCAACCAATCGTTCACTCACACGACCATGGTGGTGAACATCAGCATTAAAAAAGTAACCGTTGCGTATGCAGCGGTTACTTTCGTTTAAGACGTATCCCGATCTCTCCAATGAGAACGGCAATGCCCATAAATCCGGCACCGAGGATGGCCATTTGATTCTGGTTGGCGACCCCGATTCCCTTCTCGAATTGATAAATCTCACGTGTTAAGAATTGGATCGGCTCACCGGATGTGAGTGCTTGTTCATAACCGAGCCAAATCAAAATCGAGAATGTGGCAATTGAAACCAAAAGTCCGATGAATGCGGTAGTACTGACACGGATTACGGTTCGAGTCATAGCGTTTCCTCTTTTCCTGTTTGTATACGATACGTCACAAGCTGAGGAAAAGATTCACGAGGCAATCATTTCGGAATGGTCAACACTTGCCCGACACTGATTAAGCTGACGTTCGTGATATTGTTGGCGGCCGCGATTTTCGCAACAGTTGTGTTATACATCGTCGCAATCTTGTACAGCGTGTCCCCTAATTTGACCGTGTATTTCACCGTAGTTGTCGGTGGTGTGACCGTCGTACCTGGGATGACGAGCACTTGTCCGACATAGATGGAGTTGACGTTTGCGATGTTATTGGCAGCTGCGATTTTTGCGACGGTCGTATTGTACATCGTCGCAATCTTGTAGAGTGTGTCGCCCGATTTCACGGTGTATTTCACGGTCGTCGTAGGTGGTGTAACGGTCGTTCCTGGAATGATGAGCACTTGTCCTACATAAATCAAGCTGTAGTTCGTAATGTTGTTGGCGGCAGCAAGCGCCGAGACGGTGACTCCGTATGTCCGTGCGATACTGTACAACGTATCACCTGACTTCACGGTATACGTTTTGTTCGTCGATGCGTTTTGATATGCAAGTAATTGTGAGATCGTGACAAATTTGTACCCTTTTGCTTTGAGTTGTGAAATCATCGTTGGGAGTGCGAGCGGTGTACCCGGGGCCCCGGCTCCGGTATGCATCAAGACGATTGAACCCGGTTTGATGTTAGTCTGAACTTTCGTGTTGATTTGGCTCGCGGTCAATCCTTTCCAGTCAACCGTATCAATGTTCCATTGAATCGTGTATCCGTATCCTGAAGCCCCGACACCGCTCAATACGGTACTATTCACTGCACCAAAAGGGGCTCTGAAAATCGGTTTTGTCGTTTTTCCGGTCAACGATTTAATCAAAGCTTCCGTGCGGTCGAGTTCGGATTTCATCTGCGTGGCAGTCAGTTTGGTGAAGTCAGGGTGTGTATACGAGTGATTTCCGAGTTGATGTCCTTTTGCGGCGATATTTTTAATGTACTGTGGATGGTTATTTGCGCCCGACCCCGTTAAAAAGAAAGTGGCTTTGACATTGTTTTTTGCTAAAATGTCTAAAATCTTGTTCGTGTTCGCCCCGTCTGCCCCGTCATCGAACGTCAATGCGACGACCTTGCTCGTCGTGTTCACGCTCGTGACAAATTTTGAAGCGGCGGCACTGACGGAAATCGATTGTGTGATCACCATCGCCAATAAGATGAACAGCGCCATCGCCCCACGAATGACCTTACGTTTCATCTGAATTCGCCTCCATTCATGATGTAACTCTCTTGATGTTAAGACTTTCCAAATGATTGACCTTGATATATTTTATATACCCCTTTTTAGAAATGATGGACTAAAATTCGGAAATGTACTCAATAAATTTTGATTCAACTATATGTGTGAAATTTGTGAGAATGTATCGCGGGATATATCACAGAATGCTCACACTCTTTTTGGAAAGAGATGGTATCATGAACAATGTGTGAAAGATGTAAGCGATTTATAAGGAGGACTTATGATGAAAAAGATGATGACACGGTTTGGGGTCGTGTTTGGACTCATCGGGTTATTCGTACTCGGTGCGTGTAGTACGGAGAAAGAAGCGGAGAGCGCGGCTGTTCCACAGTCAATGGAACCGGTCGAGGCAGAGTTGACGGTAGAGGCAACGGCTAAAAAGGGAGAGGCGGTACCTTTATCAGTAACAGTCACGCAAGATGGTCAACCTGTAGACGATGCGGATGAAATCAAGTTCGAGGTATGGAAGAATGGTGCGAAGGAAGAAAGTGAGATGATCAAGGCGTCACTCACGAAAGACGGTATCTATGAAGCGGAGACGACGTTCGCGGAAGAAGCGGTCTATACGGTTCAGGTTCACGTGACAGCGCGTTCGATGCACACCATGCCGACGACAAACGTGACGGTTGGACATCCAGAAACGGCTGCTGAAGCAGAATGAAGAAGAGAGTGAGCATCATCACCACGCTGGAGCGGATATCACGCTTGACCCGAAAGAGGCGACAGCAGGGGAAGAACAACCATTCATGGTACACGTCATGATTGAAGACGAGATGCTCGCAGGGGCGGAAGTACAACTCGAAATCTTCCAAGACGGGGCAGAGAAGCATGAGTGGGTGAAGTTAGAGGAAGCAGATGCTGGGATGTATAAAGGTGCACACACCTTTGCTGAATCAGGCGCATACAACGTTCAAGTCCATGTCACGAAAGGTCATGATATTCATGAGCACGTCATGGAGACGGTAAACGTTAAATAAAAAATCGGCTCACGTTGAGCCGATTTTTTATTATGCATTTTGGTAAAGGGATTCAACTTGTTGTTGAAGCGCTTCGTTCTCCAAGTACTCATCGTATGTTGCTTCTTTGTCCACGATGCCATTCGGAGTCACTTCGATGATGCGTGTCGCGATCGTCGAGATGAGCTGATGGTCATGTGAGCTGAAGAGAAGCACGCCTTTGAACGACTCGAGACCGTTGTTGAGTGCTGTGATCGATTCGAGATCCAAGTGGTTCGTCGGATCGTCAAGGACGAGTACGTTCGAGTTCGAGAGCATCATCTTCGAGAGCATGCAGCGTACTTTTTCTCCTCCTGAGAGGACAGACGCCTTCTTCATGACTTCTTCACCTGAGAAGAGCATACGGCCAAGGAATCCACGAAGGAACGTGTCTGACTCATCGGCAGGTGAGAACTGGCGCAACCAGTCGAGGATGCTCTTTTCTGAGCCCTCGAAGTACTCCGAATTGTCTTTCGGGAAGTATGACTGAGTTGTCGTGACGCCCCATTTGACTGACCCTGTGTCTGGCTCCATCTCACCCATGAGAATTTTGAAGAGTGTCGTGATGGCAACGTCCGAACGACCGACGAATGCGACTTTGTCCGTCTTGTTGAGTGAGAACGTGACGTTGTCGAGTACTTTTACACCATCGATCGTCTTCGATACGTTATCGACATAGAGAACATCGTTTCCGATCTCGCGCTCCATCGTGAATCCGACGAACGGATAACGACGTGACGACGGACGGATGTCATCAAGTGTGATCTTATCGAGCAACTTCTTACGAGACGTCGCTTGACGTGCTTTCGATGCGTTCGAGCTGAAACGTGCGATGAAGTTTTGAAGCTCTTTGATTTTCTCTTCTTTCTTCTTGTTCTGGTCTGCCGCCATACGTGTAGCGAGTTGGCTAGACTCATACCAGAAGTCGTAGTTCCCGACGTACAATTGGATTTTTCCAAAGTCGAGGTCGGCCATGTGCGTACAGACTTTGTTCAAGAAGTGACGGTCGTGGGAAACGACGATGACTGTGTTTTCAAAGTTGATCAAGAATTCTTCTAACCATTGAATCGCTTTTAGGTCAAGTCCGTTGGTCGGCTCGTCTAAGAGGAGGATATCTGGCTTACCGAAGAGCGCTTGGGCAAGAAGGACTTTGACTTTCTCCCCACCTGTGAGTTCGCTCATTTGTTTCTGGTGCAGCGCTTCAGAGATACCAAGACCTTGGAGGACCATCGAGGCTTCCGACTCTGCTTCCCAACCGTTCAACTCAGCGAATTCTCCTTCGAGTTCAGCTGCGCGCATCCCGTCTTCATCTGAGAAGTCTTCTTTCATGTAGATGGCGTCTTTTTCTTTCATTACTTTGTAGAGACGCTCGTGACCCATGATGACGGTCTCGAGAACTGCACTGTCCTCATACGCGTAGTGGTCCTGTTTGAGGACGGCGAGACGTTCGCCCGGTGTGATGCTGACATCACCCGTCGTCGTATCTTGTTCACCTGATAAAATCTTTAAGAATGTCGATTTTCCGGCACCGTTCGCACCGATTAATCCGTAACAGTTGCCTGGCGTGAACTTGATGTTCACCTCTTCAAACAACTTGCGACCGCCAAATTGTAGGCTGACGTTATTTACTGTAATCATGTATGGTATCCCTCGTTTTTCTGATTAGTTTACGACGTGTATTGTATCACGTTTTTGAAAAACGCGCAGTCGCGTAAAGAGTGGAAGTGAAAAATGACTCTATTCGGTAATTCCCAACATATCATATGTTTAGTAAAAACATAACGTTTCACTTAATACATTTGGTTACTTGAAGTGAGACGTTGTGTCAAAGCAACGAAGTAAACGAATTCCTTCAGGGGAAATAGTGCAGTTCAGTTGCCATATTTCTAATCCGGAAGGTATCGCATCGTTAATCAATTGACGAATTAGATGGTCTTGTTTTCGGTTGGGATTACCGGTATAAATTGGTGCGTCATATAAAAAAACATATAAGAGGACTGCTCTTCCGGTTTGGGGTAGAGTGGAAATCAGAGCGTAGAGATGACGAATCAAACGTTCTGTTTCGATGGGTCGTTTCACTCGTCTACGTTTAAAGTGTGGGAGAGGAATAGTGAGTAGTTCGCTGAGCGGAGCCTTCACTTCCATGAAGATTCCATCAATCTGAAAATCGATCCGTGCACCGTCAGTTACTATTTCACGTTTGATTCCCCTCGGGGTTGAGAAAGCATCAAGCTGGTTCTCGAGTAAGAAAGCTTCAACATAGTCGTTTACACGACCTTGATTGATTCCAATCCATTGTTCACCATCGACTGAAATGGCTTCGACTGTAAAGCGAGTTTTACGATTCGAGTCATAGGTTTCTGAGACGAGGCAGGGGATGTTTTCAAATATAATATCTCCAATCCTTCCTGTTACAGGACAATGGCAAGGCGCGAGCAAATCATCAACGAGTACGTCCATGACAAAGCGATTACGTCTGTTTACAATTATCGCTTTTTTCAAAGGTTCTTCAAATAAAATCATTGCCACTTTTACGTGAAATGACGGTATTCAACTCAAATGCTACATTTCCTGCGAGTGCGCGTGAAATCATACATTGATCTTTCGCTTTTTTCGCGATGCGTTCAACAAGTGTGATCTCTCGATCCGTCATCTCTGTAGGTACTTGAATCGTTGTCGCATAGCGAATCGTCTCGTAAGTGAAGATGCCGTTCGTCACATCGACGATGCCTTCCGCATCAATCGTGATGCCACGGTGAGTCAGGTCACTCCGTCCGAGTACGGCTGCGAGGGTGATGATATAACACGTGGCCGCTGCCCCGAGTAACATCTCATCCGGATTCGTGCCGACTCCGGGACCGTCCATCTCGGGTGGGATCGAAATCTGTGTCTTTAATCGCTCGGCCTCGAGGGTACCGACGTCATTTCGTCCGCCATCCCAGCCGAGGTTCATGCTAAATGTATGCTTCATCAAAAATCGCCTCCAATGTCTCTAGTGTAAAAGAGAACGATTGGAGGCGCATGTGTTATGCTTGTGCGCGCTTCGCGAATGTGCGAAGTGTTTCGATGATAACCGTTGTTGCTTTTTCCATGTTGTTCACAGAGATGTATTCAAACTTCCCGTGATAGTTTTCGCCACCTGTGAAGATGTTCGGCGTCGGAAGGCCCATGTAAGAAAGTTGCGATCCGTCTGTCCCACCACGAATCGGTTCGATCTTCGGTTCGATGCCAAGACCACGCATGACATCAGCGACGGTATCGACGATGTGTTTGACCGGCTCGATTTTCTCGGCCATGTTGTAATACTGGTCTTCCATCTGGAGTTCAATCCGTTCTTCCCCGTATTTTTGTTTCCATTCGAGGACAAGCTTCTCCATCAACGCTTTACGCGCTTCGAACTTCTGTTTGTCGTGATCGCGGATGATGTATTGAAGCGTC
Organism: Exiguobacterium sp. s83; assembly: GCF_018617095.1. GTDB lineage: Bacteria > Bacillota > Bacilli > Exiguobacteriales > Exiguobacteriaceae > Exiguobacterium > Exiguobacterium profundum. The sequence goes on from NZ_JACSJP010000002.1 coordinate 178,278, forward strand.
GTCTTCTCGACGTCCCCATTGAAGCCGTTCAAGTGGAAGAATCCTTCGTAGTTGCTCGTACGTTCCGGTGCCTCATCAGCAGGCAAACGGTTTTGGAACGCCATCGCAAGCTTCATCGAGTTGACCATCTTGTTCTTGGCGCTACCTGGGTGCACGTTCGTCCCGTGGAAGGTGACGGTCGCACCGGCTGCGTTGAAACTCTCATACTGCAACTCTCCAAGTGGACCGCCGTCCATCGTGTAAGCGAAGTCCGCATTGAATCGGGCGACATCGAATTTATGTGGTCCACGTCCGATTTCTTCATCCGGTGTGAAGGCGATGCGGACCGGCCCGTGTGGAATCTCAGGATGAGCCAATAAGTATTCGATCGCTGTGACGATTTCAGCGATTCCTGCTTTATCGTCCGCACCGAGGAGTGTCGTGCCGTCCGTTGTCATGAGCGTATGCCCGACATACCCGTCCAGTTCTGGGAAGTCTTTTGGTGATAACACGACATGAAGCGACTCGTTCAAGACGATGTCGCCACCTTCATAATGCTCGACGAGTTGAGGGGAGACGTTCGTTCCTGTGAAATCGGTCGCCGTATCGACGTGGGCAAGGAAGCCGATAGTCGGTACATCATGATCGACGTTACTCGGAAGTGTGGCGAAGAGATAGCCGTATTCGTCCGTCTCGACGTCTGTCAGACCGAGTTCTTTTAATTCTTTCTCCAAATGGCGAATCAAATCCCATTGTTTGGCCGTCGATGGTGTTGTCGTACTTGTGAAATCCGACTGTGTATCAATCTTCGCGTACGTCATTAAGCGTTCAATTAATTTTGCTTGCATGGATTGCCCTCCTCTAATAAGTTTCATCTTCATTAGTTTATCACGCGCAATCGAAGTCGAAACAAAAAAGTCGCGCCCATCGATGGACGCGACCTGTTCAAAAGAGAAACGGATATAGAATCGGCAAGATAAACGAGGTGAAGATTGCGGTCAATCCCATTGCGGCACCACCTGTTGCACCGGACAACGGATGTTCCGTTGCCGCCTGAGCGGTCCCAATCCCGTGACTGATTGTGCCGAGTGTGAGTCCACGCGTGAACGGGTCGTCCATACGAATCCACGTCAATAAGACCGGTCCGAGCATCGCCCCTAAAATACCGCAGGCAACGGCGATCGAGGCCGCAAGTGTTGCATCCCCCTCTAGTTGTCGAGCCAATTCAAGGGCAATCGGGGACGTTGCCGATTTGACCGATAGTGCAATCAATACGTTTTCGGTGAAAGAAAATAACTTGCCGAAAAGTACAGCCACAAAAATCGTAGAGAGTGACCCAAGTACGATGGCACTCAGGGCCCGTTTTGCCCGAGCGAGTAACACGGGTAAGTTGCGATAGAGCGGTAACCCGAGGGCGACCGTCGCTGGTCCGAGTAAGATGGTGATGATATCGGTAGCCGGTTTATACGCATCATAGGACTGTCCTGTCACGAGTAACAGAAGAATCAAAATCGCTGTACTTAAGAAGACGACATTGGTGAACGGAGATGCCCACTTCATGGAAAGTCGACGACTGAGCGAATACACGAGAATCGTCAATCCAATCCAAACGTATGTCATGATATCTCACCTTCTTTCCCGGAAACAAACGCCGTCACGACCATCCCGACCGCCATGCTGGCGAGTAACGTGATAAGGAGCGGGATACCGGCAGCTTTTAACAACGTGCCGTACGCCATAAGGCCGACGGCAATGGGGATGAAAAAGAAAGCGAGATGCTTCGTTAAATATCCGGCACTGTCCTCAATCCATTCCACGCGAATGACTTTTGTCAACAAGAGGACGAGCAAGAGCACCATGCCGATGACGCTGCCTGGTACTTTCCACGAGAACGTCTCAACCATCCAGTTTCCGAGCGTGCTCAACCCAAACAAGAGTGAGAGCCCGATAATCCATTTTAATAATTTCATATACATGACTTCCTTTCACGTCATTCAAAACGTATGAATCTTCTCAAATTCAACGAGAGAGGTCAAGAAAAGGGTATAACAAAAAAGGTAAGGGGTACATACGTTCGGGATGCTATACTACATCTATCATAAACAAGCGGGGTGCCGAGATGGAACTAAAAACGATTGAGCAATTTATTCAAGAGCATGGATTACAAAACAGGGAAGACATTTTACATGCGTTCACAAAGCGGGTCAATTTGACAACTTTGCCACGGACAACAAGGGAAGAAGTAGCGGTTGGCCATTCTAAGTTTGGCGGATATCCTGACTTACCACACGCAGACTTGCATCCTGGAGAGAATATGACGTTTTTAGCTCAGTTTCGTTTAAGTGATTTAGCTGAGTTTGAATCCGTAGATGCACTCCCGAAAGAAGGGGTGTTGTCTTTCTTCTATGATTTAGAAGAACAACCTTGGGGAGATGTGGATGAACGTCATCTTTGGCGTGTTCTGTTTACTGAAGAATCGAAACTTGAGCGAGTGCGAGTTGGGGAAGCATTAAATGAACGTGCCGTTTCCTTTAAAGAAAGCTATGCAGAGAATGAATACAGTTTATATGAGCTGCTCGACGAAGAGATGTACGATCGGTTACTCGAACGATTCGAACAAGAAGAACTTCATGCAATCGGTGGACATCCGAGTGAAGTGCAAGGTGACGTTTTTGAAGAGATACAAGAAACATATGGGGAACGATTCGATCATCCTTTCCTATTGTTTCAAATGGACACGTCTGAAGAGTTAGACGTCATGTTCGGGGATGCAGGTATTCTCTATTTTCTCATTCCGGAAGATGCTCTCCGTGCCAAACGGTTTGGAGAAACCGAAATCATTATGCAGTGTTATTGAACGCAAAAAAGGGAGCCGACTCGAATGAGTCGACTCTCTTTTGATTATGCTTGTTTTTTCTTACGGAATCGTGCGAAGAACTCATAGACGATTGGTACGATGAGCAACGTGAGAAGTGTCGAACTTGTGAGTCCGCCAATCACGGTGACCCCGAGACCTTTCGAGATGAGGGCGCCACCCTCGAGACCGAGTGCGAGTGGTGCGAGTGCACCGATTGTCGCGAGTGCGGTCATCAGAATTGGGCGAAGGCGTGTGCCCGCTGCCTCAAGTAACGCTTCACGTGTTGATAAACCAGCTTCTTCTTTATGAATGACGCGGTCAATCAAAACGATGGCGTTCGTGACGACAATCCCGATCAACATGAGTGCCCCGATCAAGGCAGAAACCGAAATCGTTTCACCCGTGATGAGAAGGGCGACGAGTCCCCCGATAATCGCATACGGAAGTGAGAACAACACGACGAATGGCGTGAGTGCCCCACCGAATGTGATGACGAGAACCAAGTATACGATGGCAATCGCGGCGAGCATCGCAAGACCGAGCTGTGTGAACGATTCTTGAATCTGTTCCGTTACACCGCCGACATCATACGATACGCCAGACGGAAGCTCAATCTCTGAAACGCGTTCTTCAATCGCAGCAGACGCTTCTGTCGCTTTATCTGTGCTGAGTTCAACACTTACTTGCGCAAGCAGTTTTCCGTCGCGCTCGACGAGTGTGTCCGGTGTTGTGCCTTCTTCGATTTCAATGAAGTCTGAAATCGGGCGTGGTCCGAACGGTGTCGTGATTTCTTGTGCTTGCAGGTCATCGACACTGTCATACGTCACTTGCTCGTTCGGGATGACGACGTCTAACTGTTTGTCATCCACTGTGACACTCGCAAGTGGACTTTCTGGTGCCTGGAACTGACTGATGACTTGCGCGATTTGTCCCGCCGACACACCGGCTTCTGCAGCGGCCTGTTGGTCGACGTTGAACGTGTATTGTACATAGGACTCACGTAAGTCAGAAGTCGCTTGACGGACATAATCCGTTTCCTCTTCAATCGCCTCGATGAAAGTCGGCACGATGGCTTCTAAATCTTCAAGCGAGTTGGCATAGACGTTGTATGTGACACCGCTCGTTGCGCCGCCACCTGAGAAGTCTTGTTCTTTCCATTCCCCATTTGAGGCAAGTTCATTCAACTTCTCGATATCAGCCAACTTCACATCGGCGAAGTCTTCCGTATCCGGGTCATACTGGACGATAAAGATTCCTTGTTTGTTGTTTCCAGGGTTCAGCGGGTTTTCTCCACCGACCGTGAACTGAACATCCGTTGCGTTCGGTTGTTCTTCCATGAAATATTCTTCTGCCACTTCTGCTGCGGCAATCGAATCTTCAAGTGTTTGACCCGGTTCTGGGTCGAACGTGACGAACAACGTCTTCTCCGAATCTTGGTTCAAGAAGTTGACCCCGATCGCTGGGACAAGGGCAAAACTACCAATCAATAGGGCAGTCGCGAGTCCGAAGACGACGAGTTTATGGTTCAGTGACCAGTTCAAGACGCCACGATACCATTCGGCGAGCTTGCCTGGACCTTCTTCTGGCTTCAACTTGTCGCGGTTTTTAAAGAACGAGTCGGCCATCATTGGTACGACCGTGATCGCCACGAGTAACGAAGCGAGTAAGGCGAAGACGACCGTCAATGCGAACGGCAAGAACAGTTCACCGACAAATCCTGTGACAAATCCAAGCGGCAAGAATACCGCAATCGTGACGATGGTCGACGAGGCGATCGGGATGAATACTTCTTTTGTTGCCGCGATAATCAACTCTTTACCGCGAAGTGGTTCGTTCGAACGCGTGAGTCGACGGTAAATGTTCTCGATGACGACGATGGAGTCATCGACGACGCGACCAATCGCAACGGTCATTGCACCGAGCGTCATGATGTTCAACGTGATGTCCAATTGCTTCAAGACGATGAGTGCCATGAGAAGCGATAACGGGATCGAGATGACAGCGATGATCGTCGATCGGAAGTTACGTAAGAACACTAAGATGATGAGGATGGCGAATAGGCCACCGAGCAACGCTTTCGATAACATCGTTTCGACCGACTCTTCAATCGGTTGTCCTTGGTCGAGTGTGATCGATACATTCGCCGTATCGTTTTCAGCTTCGAAGTCATTCAATACTTCTTTGACGGCGTTGACGACATCGACCGTGTTCGCATCTTGTGTCTTCGTCACTTGTACGCCGATTGAACGTTCACCGTTTGAGCGAGAAATCGATTCTTCGATTCCTTTGTCCTCGATTGTCGCAAGTTCACTCAACGCGACAGTCGGAACCGTCGTCGGAACGTTCGGTGGTAATGCCGATGGTGTTTCCGTCGGGACCTCTGTTGGCACGTCTGGCGTTTGACCAGGTGGCAATTCCGTCGGGGCAGACGGTGTCGTCGGCGTTGATTGTGCCGGTGAGTAAGGGATTTGGATGTCGCGGAACGCTTCGAGCGTCTCCGACTTGCCGTCGATGACGACCGCTTGCTCCGTATCACCTAATTCATATAACCCGAGCGCAATTCGAGCGTCATTCGCTTGAATCAATTGTTTGACCGTATCTTCTGTCAAATTGTATTCTGCGAGCGCATCTTGGTCGAATTGAAGTTCGACGCGGCGAATCTCTTGCCCGGCAATTTGGACGGTTTGCGCACCTTCCACTCCTTCAAGGGCAGGCTGCACTTCTTCCTCGACGAGTTTTGTCAATTCGGCCAAATCAAGACTCTCATCCGAGATGGCAGCCCCGATTACCGGGAAAGCATCGAAACTGAGACGCGACACTTGTGGTTCTTGTGCCGACTCCGGCAATTCGACGTTGCTTAACGCATCTTTGACCTGCTGTTCCGCTTCATCCATATCGGTGCTGAAATCGTAATCGATTTGGATGTTTGAAGCGTTTTGGAATGACGAAGAACGGACTTGTTCCACACCATTTAAATTCTGAAGACGATCTTCTAACACGGTGCTGACTTCTTCGAGCACTTGCTCAGGGGATGCACCTGGATAAATGGTTGTGACCGAGACGGTCGGTGTCGTAATGTCCGGTAACGTCTCGAGCTTCATCGTCAGACCGGCGAAAAGACCGGCGGCCGTCAAGATGATCGTCATCAACCAAACCGCGAACTTGTTGTTGACGGAGAAGGACGTGATTTTCTGCATGGGTTTTTAATCTCCTCTATATATTGTTTTATGATTCACGATCGATGTCGTGGGCTCGTTCAATCAAGCGTGCGATAATCGCTTGTTTGAGTTCGGCAGGGGGAACACCGACACCGAAGTGTTCGGACATCATCATACCTTCGAGTGCATAACGAATGATCATCGTTTCCACCGGGTCGGCCGTTTGTTGGAACTGTGCGAAGAACGTATCTAAATCATGTTTCCAACGATTGGCGTACTCTTGGTCGACTTCGAACAACGTGAGAAATGCAATCATTTTCTCGACGTCGATTTGGATGGCAGCACGCTCAGGATGCAACTTCGTTTCATCAAATAGACGAACGAATGCCTCGACAGGTCCATGACCTTCTTGTTGCAATGAAGCATATAGCTCGTTTTGTTCTTGTTGTAATCGCTCGACCATCGCCGTCATCAACGCTTCTTTTGAAGGATAATGATAAAGCAGTCCACCTTTAGATACACCCGCAGTCTTGGCGACTTCATCTAAGGTAAGTTGGTGCACGCCGTGGTTCATGATGATGTCGGTTGCCGCATCCAACAGCTTTTGCTTTGTAACGTTCGATCGGTTTGACATATCTTCACCTCTTTCTGTACCGACCAGACGGTTTGTTTGATTTTACTATATCGTTCGTATTCTTTTGAAGTCAAGAAATGATGTCCTCAAAACTGTCACCAAGTACACATTTAGTGTGATAGCGATTGCAAAAAAGTCTTGACTTGAGAATGATTATCAGTGATGATAGGTACTGAGAGTAATTATCATTACCAGAGAGAGAAATAACCGAACGTGGGGGAATGACAGATGAACAAAAAATATGCAGCTTTAGGAATTTCAGCAGCGTTAACGACATCGCTCCTTGCCGCTTGTGCAAGCACAGATGAGACAGCTTCAAATGAAGGCTCAGACGATTCGAACGTCGTCAATGTTTACTCGAGTCGCCACTACGATGTCGATCAACAATTATACAAGCAGTTTGAAGAAGAAACAGGCATCAAAGTCAACGTGGTGGAAGGAAAGAGTGACGAACTTCTCGAGCGTTTGAACACGGAAGGCGAAAACACAGAAGCAGACCTCTTCATCACAGCAGATGCCGGAAACTTGTATCAGGCAAAAGAAGCAGGACATCTTCAAGCGGTCGATAGCGATGAGCTTGAGTCAAACATTCCTGAAAAATATCGTGACACGGACAACGAATGGTTCGGTTTGACGAAACGTGCGCGTGTCATCGTCTACTCAAAAGATCGCGTGAAACCAGAAGATTTGTCGACGTATGAAGCGTTGACAGAAGAACAGTGGAACGGCAAAGTACTCGTCCGTCCATCGGAAAACATGTACAACATCTCACTCCTCGCATCGTTCATCGAAGTGAACGGGGTCGATGAAGCGAAAGAGTGGGCGAAGGGCTTAGTGAACAACATGGCACGCGACCCACAAGGGAACGACCGTGACCAAGCGAAAGCGGTCGTCGCCGGTGAAGGGGACGTGGCCATCATGAACACGTACTACATGGGGCTCATGTTGAATTCTGAAGACGAGGAAGAGAAGAAAGTCGCTGAACAGCTCGGTGTCTTCTTCCCGAACCAAGATACAACAGGCACACACGTGAACATTTCGGGTATCGCCATGACGAAAGCATCGAAGAATACAGAAAACGCTCAAAAATTGATGGAGTTCATGTCAGAACCGTCAGCACAAGAAAAGTTTGCGAGTGTGAACTACGAATATCCAGTCAACGAGTCGGTTGAGCCGAACGAACTTCTTCAATCATGGGGCGAGTTCAAAGAGCAAGACATCAACCTCTCTGCACTTGGAGAAAACCAACAAGAAGCAATCCGCATCTTTAACGAAGTGGGTTGGAAGTAAGATGACTTCGGCTTGAACGAGAGTTCAGGCCGGAGATTTTTGCGTTCTTCACACCCTAAGCGCTACACGGGATGCACAGAAACTGATATGATGGGACAGGAATTGATAGTTTACAGAACGGGAGCGGTACGACATGAACTGGCACGCAGTAAAACGACAACTGAATGGATGGGCGATCCTTAGCTTTCTCGCGATTTTATTGATCGTCTTGCCGGGAATTGTCGTGCTCGTCGAATTGTTCGCCCCGGTCAATGACAATTGGCAGCACATTCAGGAGTACCTGTTGCCCCGTTACGTGAGAAACACGTTGTTCATTATGGTGGCTACCGGTGTCTTGACGACCGTGATCGGGACGAGTCTCGCTTGGTTCGTGACCGTTTATGATTTCCCGTTCCGTCGCTTCTTTAAATGGGCACTCATCCTGCCGCTCGCGATTCCGCCTTATATCGGGGCGTATACGTATCACGGCATTTTAAATTACACCGGGGTGATCCAAACGACGCTACGGAATCAGTTCGGGATCACCGTCGATCAGTCGTACTTCAACATCATGTCGATTCAAGGAACCGTGTTTATTTTCACGTTGTTCCTCTATCCATACATTTATACGATTACACGAGCGTTTCTGCATAACCAGTCATCCTCGATGATTGAGAACGCACGGATTCTCGGTCGCGGCTCATGGGACATCTTCTTCACCGTCGTCATTCCGATTTCTCGAGTCGCCATCATCGGCGGTGTCAGTCTCGTCTTGATGGAAGTGCTCAACGACTATGGTGTCGTGAAATACTTCGGGATCCAGACGTTCAGTACCGCTATTTTTAGTACATGGTTCGGGATGAAGGATACGTCGTCGGCGCTGAAGCTTGCGGGCACTCTCATGATTCTCGTCATCGCCATCTTGACGATGGAACGACTCGTCCGGGGACGGAAGCAGTTCAGTTACGCTTCGACGAAAGTAAAGCCGCTCAAACCGAGACCGCTGCAAGGCTGGCATCGCTATGCGGTATTCGCATATGTTTCTATCGTCTTTGCCATTGCATTCGTCATTCCGTTCACGCAGTTGACGGCCTGGACGTTTCTGACGTTCGATACGGTCTTCACGGAAGAATTTTGGCAACTCGTTTGGAATACGGTACGAGTCGCCTTTACCGCAACCGTGATCATTTTACTGTTCGCACTCATCATTGCGAACTATACACGACTCTTCCCGTCGAACATGACGCGTGTCATTTCGAAAGTGACGACACTCGGGTATTCGATTCCGGGAGCGGCCATCGCCATTGCGGTCATCACGCTCTTCTTGTGGCTCGATGACAAAGTGCTCGATTTGGCACGGGCGCTCGACTTGAGTCAGACATTCGTGTTCCGGACGACGCTCATCATGCTCATCTTTGCCTACGTCATTCGCTTCCTCGCCATCGGCTACAACTCAATCGAGAGCGGGTTTGAGAAGGTCGGGAAGTCATTCACGGAAGCATCCCGTATGCTGGGGTGGAACACGGTCCAGACGTTCTTCCGCGTCGATATCCCGATGATCAAAGGCGCCATCATGAGCGCGTTTATCCTCGTCTTTATTGATATTATGAAAGAGTTGCCATTGACGCTCTTTTTACAACCATTTAACTTTTCGACGCTTGCGACACAGGCGTTCAAATACGTGAGTGATGAGAAGATTCACGAAGCGGCACTCGCTTCCATCGTCATCGTCCTCATGAGTGGACTGTTGATATTCGTTTCCCACAAGGTGCTTGATAAGGAGGCCGACTAATGTTCGTTCAAATCAACGATTTACATTTTAGCTATAAAGGTGCGCATGAAGAGACCATCAAAGGGTTCTCGATTTCGATCACAAAAGGTGAAATCGTGTCGCTTCTAGGGGACAGCGGATCGGGAAAGAGTACGATTCTCCGTTTGATTGCAGGACTCGAGATGCCGAACCAGGGCGTCGTCGTCGTGAATGACTGTGTCTGTTGCGACGATTGCCAGTTCATGCCGCCAGAAGACCGTGGGGTGGGGATGGTCTTTCAAGACTACGCACTCTTCCCGCACATGACCGTTGAAAAGAACATTCGATTCGGTCTCCATAAACTGAACCGCAAGGAGCGGAATGCGCGCGTCGAAGAGATGCTCGCACTCGTTAACTTGACGGAGTTCCGTCACCGCTATCCGTACGAACTCAGTGGGGGACAACAACAGCGTGTCGCGCTAGCGCGTGCACTCGCACCGAAACCGTCACTGTTGATTCTAGACGAACCGTTCAGTAATCTCGATACGTCACTTCAACACCGGATTCGCGACGATTTGCGTCGTCTCTTGAAGCAGACGGGCACGACGACGATTTTTGTGACACACGATGAAGAAGATGCTGAGGCGCTTGCCGATCGCATCGTCTATCTCGGAGAAGGCAAAATTAAAAAGCAGGTCATGACGGAGAACAACAAGACGTTCAATCCGCAAATTCCTTGCTTCGTATAAGTTCCGCGCACTCATTGATGAATGGGTGCGTTTTTTTGTGGGTCCATCATTCAATGAAGCGATGGTCTATAACAGATAGATGTTCCTGCCAATCTGGCCAAGAGGACTGGAGCGATGTAATCAATTCGTTCCCCCCAAAGCTAATCGTACTTTCGTGAGATGCGTAAATGACCCAGTTCATGTGTCGGTCAAACCAATAACGTTCTAAATAACGTCCGTCATAACAAGGATCCAAGGAATCGGTATCGATTTGCCAGAGCGTAAGGTCCTCATGTAGTTCAAAGACGACATCCGCGCCTCGACGCAATATCCATTGTTGGATTTCCTTAATTTTTTGATCATCCTCTTCAATATAGTCACTATCGAATGCGATCACATCGGGGCGCCCAGCAGTCGATAGAGGGTACCAATAATGTGAATCGGTCACACCCCAAATGGCGCGAATTCTTCTTTTTACTTGACTGGCGAGAGGTGATGAAAGTTGAGTCCTCATGACGTGTAAACTCCTTATCCTAAAGTTGATGTATGTGTTGCTACCTTCACTATACATGGGAAATAGAAAAACGTCCTTAGCGTTTATCTAAGGACGTTTCGTGCCTACTTCGCTGTCTGAGACGGTTTCGACTCATTTCCAAGTTGGTCAATCGCAGTCACGTAGTAGGATGCATTGTTCTCATTTGTGACCTCGATACTTTTTCGTGCATGGGATGGGATACTTTCGATATGAGTCGCTTTTCCGTCGATGACTTCATAGATCCGATATCCAATCACGCTCTCTTGACGAACGGCGTGCCATGTCAATAAGTTACCTTTCAGTTCGACTGCCGTCGGTGTCTCGAGATCGACAGTTTCGTTCAGTTCGGTATCCACCAGCTCTGTATAGACGACGAATCGTTCATCATAGCCCCCGTCCCCGAACGTACCCGAACAGGTAATCAAATTTAAGTTCCGATTTGTTGTGGCACCGAAAATCTCTTCGATTGGCGCGGTTTTCGTATCATAGCGTTCTGTTTTTGTGACGCGGAACCGGAGTGTGTTACCCGCTTCATCTTGAATCAGAACGTCATCGCCTTTTGTCAGTTGATCGAGTTGATAAAAGATAGCCGGGCCGGTCTTGCTGTCGACGTGACCGGCAATCACAGCATTTCCTTTGCTACCCGGTGTGACACCGGGTTCGAACCACCCGACCTGGTTCTCATCTTCTGGTACACCCATCTGTTTATTATCGAGGACCCCGACTTGTTCGATGGCGGTGTCGACATCGATTTTAGGGATCTGGATTTGAACAGGGGTGACGGCCTTGGCGTTTTCTTCTTCCTCGGCTAAGCGTAGCTTTTTCACCTCTTCCTGTAGAAGTGAGAATTCAGCCGTTAAATCCGGGCTCTCCTCTATTTGTTTTTCTTCTACAGGTGGTGACGACGATTCTTGGGCGCTCGTCCACGTCCAGAAGCTAAAACAAAAGAGAGAGAGCGCCAGAAACAAAAGGCGCTTGTTCATGGGACTCCCTCCTTATTGATTATTGTTCAGATACTTTACGTTTGCGAAGCGTTACGAAGGCGAGTAAGATTCCGCCAAGTACAGCTAATCCAGCGTAGAGAGTGTTCATTGATTGTTCTTGTGCACCACCGAGACCTGTTTCAGGCATCTCTTCAGGCATCATTGTTTCTTCGAACTTGTCAGGCATTTGTGTCACGATCGCGTTACCGAGTGTTTCACCAACACCGAACATGAACGCATATCCTTCACGGAATGACATCCAAGCCGCTTCTGCATCGCCAGCGACATATTGATCGAATGTGTCGAGTACGAGCGCTTCGTGCTGTTTGATTGCTTCTTCACCGGCAGCTTGTGGTAAGTTACCTTCTGTTGCTGCATCGAGGAATGTGCTGAAGTCGACAGCGAATTGGTCGAGGCGCATACGCGCATCTTCGATCATCGCTTCGTCTCCTTCGAGTGTAGCGGCAACGATGTCACCTTGTGCTGTGATGTGATCTGAGTTCCATACTTTCTCGAACTGTGCTGCACCTTCGTCACCATATACGGATGCGATGGCTGCTTTGAAGTCGAGTGTGTTCTGGTCTTCTGCCCATGTCACGTAGTCATAGTCCTCTGCTTGGTCGTACCCTTTTTGCATACCGATCGCAGCGAGGGCGAAGTGCTCACCTGCAAGACTGTTCAATGTTGAGCGGAGTTCAACAGCTGGTGTGTCGGCTCCAGTCGTAAATTTGTCAGGCATTTGTGTGACGATTGCACCCGAGAGAGCTTTACTGATGTTGAACATGTGCTTGTAGCCTTCACGGAACGTCATGTAAGCTTCTTCGTAATCTCCTTCGACATAGTTATCGAATACAGAGAGGACTTGGTCTTCATGAAGTTCGAGTGCATCAGCTGCTGCGTCCTTCGGTAAGTTCCCTTCTGTCGCTGCGTCGAGGAATGTTGAGAATTCTTCTACGAACTCATCAACTTCCGCTTCAGCTTCCATGCGTAGTTCCTGGTTGTCTGATTTTGCTGCTTCTACGAAATCAGCTGAGTAGTCGTTGTGACCACGGAAGATTTCTTCAAATTGTGCAGCGCCTTCTTCACCGTAGATGGAAGCGATGGCTGGTGTCATGTCGAGCGCGTTTTGATCGAGAGCTTGATCCGCGACCTCAGCATCTGCTGCCTCGTCGTATCCTTTCATCATCGATGTGACGGCTAAGACGTAATGCTCAGATAAGAGTTGATCGAGTGTGGCGCGAAGGTCACCTGCTGGTGTACTTGCTGTCGGCGTGTGATCCGCTGCCTGTGCGTTGACTGGTACGAGTAGTCCTAAGGCTAGTGCCGGTGCTACGATTTTGTTTAACGTCTTCTTCTTCATGGGTAATCGCTCCTTTTCGTAAGTGAGTGTTGTCGTTATTTACACCCATCTAACGGAGCAGTTCAAAAAATGGATCACTCTTTTTTTATTTTTTTTCATTTTTTTGTTGAAGAGTACGATAAACCCCTGGTGCTACGCCATATTTTCGTTTAAAAATTCTGTGGAAATATGGATAACTTCGAAATCCAGACAGTTCCGCTATCGTTTCTAACGAATGTTTTGTATAGCGCATTTGCTCTTCGGCAAGCTGTAAGCGAATCGATTGTGCATATTCGATGATTGTCATCCCGGTTCCTTCTTTAAAGAGATGAACGGTCCGTGAAACGCTCAGTCCGACGGCGTCGGCGACGTCTGAAACTTTGAAGTCACTCGTAACGTGTGCTTCGATAAAGCGCATCATACGAGAGACGACTGGAGGTCGCGCTTGGGAATGCACATCTTGAATCGAACGATCGAGCATGAGCAGGAGTGCTTGAACGAGTGTTTCAATTAAAACGGCACTTTGTTCAGACGGTGGACGGCGCACTTCTTCCGTAATGTGTTGCCATAGCGAAAGAAGGCGTGAATCGATGGCGATGGTATTCAATCGCCCCCGTGGAGTCGCATGCCACCATGTATCGATCGAATGTCCGGTGCAAAAGATATGATAGTCTCCGCTCGCGGGTGTATCGACATGCATTTCATAGAAGTCACCCGGACGAACAATCAATACGTCACCAGATCGTGTGATCATCGTTTCCCCATTGACCACAATCCGAGCCGTTCCTGCCGTTTGTAAGCGAATCAGATACGTATCGAGTCGATTAGCAAATGGAAAAGTATAAGTCGTTGTATGGTATGAATAGCCACAAAAGCCGATTTCCATAATAGTCTCCTCATTTTATAGCAAAATTGTACATATCTTAATCATATCATGGATGGTCATGAATCCTTGAAGACAGTACGATGAAAGCGTTGAAACGGAAATGAACTTCAAGGAGGACGTAACATGAAACAATGGTGGAAAGAAGCGGTCGTATATCAAATTTATCCACGTAGCTTCAATGACTCAAACGGTGATGGGATTGGTGACATCCAAGGGATCACGGAGAAGATGTCTTATTTGGCAGAACTCGGGATCGACGTCATCTGGCTCTCGCCGGTATACGATTCACCGAACGACGACAATGGATACGATATTCGTGATTACCGTGCCATCATGGACGAGTTTGGTACGATGAATGACTTCGATGCGATGCTTGAAGAAGCACACCGTCACGGGATTAAAATCATGATGGACCTCGTCGTCAATCACTCTTCGGACGAACACCAATGGTTCATGGAGTCACGTTCTTCAAAAGACAGCCCATATCGTGACTATTACATTTGGAAAAAAGGGAAAGATGGTCAACCTCCGACGAACTGGGGGGCTTTCTTCGGCGGCAGCGCTTGGCAGTATGATGAGGCGAGTGATGAGTACTACCTCCACCTCTTCAGTAAGAAACAACCGGATTTGAACTGGGAAAGCGAGACGCTTCGTCGTGAAGTGTACGACCTCATGACATATTGGCTCGATAAAGGGGTCGACGGGTTCCGGATGGACGTCATCAATATGATTTCAAAAGACCCGAGCTATCCAGACGGTCAAACGCAAGGAACAGGGTATGGAGACGGGACACCATTCTTCTTTAACGGACCACGCATCCATGAATTCATGCAGGAGATGAATCGTGAAGTCTTATCGAAATACGACACGATCACGGTCGGGGAGATGCCAGGGGTGAGTGTGGAGGAAGCGAAACTGTATACGGGTGAAGACCGCAACGAACTGAACATGGTCTTTCATTTTGAACATGTGGACGTCGGGAACGGGAGCTTCGGCAAGTGGAATCCGACAGACTGGAAGTTGACTGAGCTGAAGACGATTTTCTCGCGTTGGCAAGAAGGGCTCGAAGAGGAAGGATGGAACAGCCTGTACTGGAGTAACCATGACCAGCCCCGTGCCATCTCACGCTTTGGAAACGATTCGCCTGAATATCGCGTCCGTTCCGGGAAGATGCTCGCGACACTTCTTCATCTATTGAAAGGGACACCTTACATTTATCAAGGGGAAGAGTTCGGCATGACGAACGTCGCGTTTGATTCAATCGATCAGTACCGAGATATTGAGACGTTGAACGCCTACCGTGATTACACATCAAAAGGGTTGTTAACGCACGACGAGATTTTCCGTGGCATCCATGAGCGAGGACGTGACAATTCACGCACACCGGTACAGTGGTCAGACGAAGCACATGGTGGATTTACGACAGGGACGCCGTGGATCGAGGTCAACCCGAACTATGTCGACATCAACGCGGAAGCGGCACGGAGAGATCCGAATTCACTCTTCCATTACTACCGTCAGTTGATTGCGCTACGTAAAGCGAACCCGCTCGTTGTCTATGGAAAGTATGAGCTGTTGTTACCGGAAGATGAGGCGGTCTATGCATTCACACGTTCATTCGAAGGTGAGACATGGCTCGCGCTCTGTAACTTCTCCGACGAGACACAACAACGAGAGCTACCATATGACGTGAAAGAACGTGTCATCGGAAACATGGAACCGATAGAAGCGTTCACCCTTCGTCCTTATGAAGCACAAGTGTATAAACTGTGACGAAAAGCTCGCCAGACGGCGAGCTTTTTTAAGTGCAAACGTATCTTCTCTCGATGATTCGGGAATAGTGTAAGTAACGTCTGACATGAAAAGAGGGAACGACATGGGTACTTTAATCGCGTACTCTTCCAGATATGGAACGAGTGAAAAAGTGGCGGCTTTACTCGCTGAACGTCTATCGGGTGACGTTCGTGTCCAAAATATCGTAGAAGAGCCGAACGTCACGTGGGAGATGGTAGATCACGTCATCGTCGGGAGCTCAATTCGAATGGGCACGATCCAAGACGAGATGAAGGAATGGTTGACGCTTCACGAAGCACACTTGCTTGAGCATCCCCTCGCTTTATATTTGTGTGCCGGGACACCGACAGAGTCGGAACGGATTCGCGAGCTAGAAGAAGCCTATCGTGACACGCTGCGCGAACATGCCTATTTCGTCGAGGTCGTCGGGAGCGGGTACGACTTTGAACGAATGGGCTTTTTAGACAAAGCAATCGTTCGCATGATGGCCAAACAAAAAGAGAGTTCACTTCAACTCGATGACGCCAAACTGAATCAACTCGTGGAAACCGCTCAAACGTCTGAGCGCACCCGGTCTGAAAATCCTTGAGCGAGTAGATTATGCGCCTCAATCGGGCTTTTCGTGGAGATGAGTACATCTCCGCTTTTTTTCTGCCCTTCAATCTGATGAAGAGCAAGGTGTTCGAGGTGACGACCGATTTTTAGAGCGATGGGTGCAGATTCTTGGCATCGTAAGGCATCGATGGTCACTTCATCGGTGCGGTTATCTCCGCCAAATAGTTCGAGGTCGGCTCGGGCTGTGGTAAACCCGCGCACGGAGATTCGTTTCAGCTGAACGCGTCTCGACTTGTATTGAATCGCAATTGCCGGATGCTGTTCGTAATCGTAGGTCGGGTCGCCGATCGCAGTCAAACCGTGAATCAAGACGTCCTGGTAGGCCGATACGACCAGGCTTCGTGGTGAAGATTTTGTATAGAGTGAACTGCGGACTGGCTCGACGGACACTAAGTTCGTACCAGATAGGAAGCGTGCCGTCTCCGAGTTCGGATCGTCTACTAAATGATGACCAATGTGACGAAAGTTAAATGAACGATTGTCATGCACCGAAAGATGCCCGAAGATATGAACGTCGTGTGCGGCAGATGAGGTCCCATGTGCTTTTACTTCGATGCCTCCAAAGCAACCTTCCGTTCTATTGTGAACGAGTGTGACATGCCGTGATCCATCATCGATCTCAATTCCATTCGAATTTGAGAATCCGAGGGCGTGTGTTCGGCCGTGAGGATGATGACAATAACAGTTCGTGATGTAGATGGCATCACTGTGATGTGTGGTGATTCCGTCATCCCCATAATTCGTCGCCTCGAGGTGATCGAGATGGATATACCGACTGCCGTTTGCCGCGCGGAGTCCATCCCCTAAGTAATGATAGTGTGGAGACGTGATGTCGAACGCATGAAGACCGGCATTTTTAGCCGTCACATGATGCACCCATCCATACGTCACATGGGCAAACGTCAAGGCGCTCGATGTCGTGTCACCGCTCGTCGTCCGTTTCACATCGCCTAATCGTGCGACATTCCAATCGAGCGTCAGGTGGCATACCTCGATATGATGATTTCCTGCGAAAGGGGTGGCGTTTCGTAACAATCTTCGATGTCTCGGTGCACGATCGGACAGTTTGAGAATCGTGACGTCTTGTCCTGCGCCTTCGAGCACGCAGTTGGAAGGTAGACGAATCCCCCGAACGATATAAACGCCTGCTGGGACAAAGACACGACGGTTCGAGCGGATGGCGAGTCGAAAGGCGAGGGTACAATCCGTTTTTCCATCTCCGACAGCACCATAGTCCGTCACATCAACACATTGTTTCGTCGTCTGCAGTAAATTCAAATATTCGGCATCGAGCCGACGCATCCAGACGGGACGAACGATGCCGTCGACTTGCTCGAGCGGAAAGGACGTGCGGACAGGGGTGATCCGTTCCGTCAATGGAATTCGACACGGGATAGATTGTTGTTGCTCAAAGTAAGAAGCTTCCCGTGTAGCACGGTGCCATTCAAGTGTTTGCTGGATGAGGTCTTCTTCCGACCAATCGGAGTAAGAGGCAATCATCGATGCGATTGATTGTGGGTCCTTTACGTTTTTCATTATAAATCCTCCTAGCATCATCTTCTCTAGCATGTACCCGTTTCACCTTGTTTTTTAGCAATCAGAAGTATTTACTAGACAGAAACATCTAGTCGTGTTATATTCAATATGTGCTTAATTAAGAATAGCTGGAATCATAATTCACAAGTGCTTGGGATTATTTTTCATTAGATAATCCAGAGGCTTGTATTTTTTTTGGTCAAGTTTTTTCTAGTAAGGCACTACTATAACGCATAGCGTTTATTTCAGGAGGGTTCATTCATGAACACAGGTAAAGTAAAATGGTTTAACTCAGAAAAAGGTTACGGCTTCATCGAAATGGAAGGCGGAGACGACGTATTCGTACACTTCTCAGCAATCCAAGGCGACGGCTTCAAAACACTTGAAGAAGGCCAAGAAGTAACTTTCGAAATCACTGACGGAGCTCGTGGACCACAAGCTTCTAACGTTGAAAAAATCTAATCTTCCTTTCTAAGGAATATGATACCTGCTCGCGTCGGCGAGCAGGTTTTTTTGTGTTTAATCCCATAGTTTGAGGGAACAGTATACGAGCGACAAATCATGAAGGAGGAATTTGGAATGAGTGCAAAAGACACAGCGTTAAAGATTCTAGATGCAAGTAATGTCGGGACGATGGCGACCGTGTATAAGGTGAAACCCCACAGTCGTTACATGACATTTTTCCATGATGATTTCACACTCTACACGGCAACCTCTAACGACACAGATAAAGTAGAAGAGTTAGAAAAGAATCCATATACGCATATTTTAATCGGCTATGATGGAGATGGCGTGGGCGACACTTACTTAGAGATCCTCGGTAAAGCGACCGTGTCGGATGATGAATCGATGAAAGAGAAAGTATGGAACGAGAAACTCGAAGGATGGTTCGATGGTCCGGACGATCCAAAGCTTGTCATCCTAAAAATCGAACCGGAATCGATGCGCGTGATGAACAAGAAAGGTCAACCGCCACAAGAAGTGACACTATAATCTCCTCAAAGACACCTAAATTAGGTGTCTTTTTTTGTGGATGAATGTGAATAGAATATGGCGTACATATGGACGAATCATGAACAAAGGAAAATACATATGTGAAATAGTGAACATGAATGGTATATTGTGAATGTAATCACATTATATAATTATTTAACTTCTTGAAAGGGAGGAATTATGATGTTCACGAAATTTTGGCAAAATCATAATGTCGCTACAGCGATCTTGACGGTGTTACGTGTATGGCTCGGTTATCATTGGTTAACGGCAGGATGGGGGAAAATCACGGGAGGTTTTGGAACAGAAGGGTTCTTGAATAACGCGGTGACACTCGCTTCTGGAGAACATCCGGCCGTCGCTGGATGGTGGGCTGCATTCCTCGAAAACTTTGCGATCCCAAACGCCGGGCTATTCGATGTCTTGATTCCTTACGGTGAATTCTTGGTAGGCTTAGGATTATTGCTCGGTGCCCTCACACGTAGCGCAGCGTTCTTCGGACTCGTCATGAACATGGCGTTCTTACTATCAGGAACAGTCAGTACGAACCCAACGATGTTGATCGTATCTGTCTTGATTTTAGTTGCCGGTCATAACGCTGGAAAAATTGGGGTCGACGGGTTGTTCCTTCGCCGTTTTGTCGACACGAAAGTATTGCATCGTTCACCAAATCGTCAAATAGCCTCGTAACTTTTATGCGTTCTCTTGTGACAAACCTCTCACGTTTCGGCTACGATAGACATAGCCTACAGAAATAAAGGAGAACGCATATGACTACGACTCATTTTAAATGGCTTGGCTACACAGAAGGTGTATCCTTCTTGTTGTTACTGTTCATCGCGATGCCGTTGAAATATATGGCCGGCATTCCACTCGCGGTCAGTATCGTTGGTGCAGCACATGGTTTCTTATTTGTGGCCTATGTGCTCGCGGCGATCTACATGGCATGGCGCTTGCGCTGGGGATTCAAAGTTTTGACGCTTGCTGTCATGGCGTCCGTCATCCCATTCGGACCATTCTTATTAGAAAAACGGGTACTCCCGTCAACAGAGAAGACATCGAACTGATTCGTTCGATGTCTTTTTTTATGATACGCGATCCATTGACTGAGCTGAATCTCGTTCTGCTCGAATGTCTTGACGTATTCGGTACGTGAGGACGAACGTGCAGATGAGTAGACCCACCATGCAAGCGGTGTAGAGATGGGCAACAGAGACGAGATCACTCAATACCCCGAATAGGATGAATCCAATCGGCGTAATCCCCATCGCGAGTGATTCGAGCACACCGATGACGCGCCCTAAATAGTTCGGATCCGTATTCGTTTGGAGGAACAATTGAATCGGGATGTTGACACGTACGATCAAGAAACCACTCAATAAAGCGAAGACCGCGAAAAAGAAAATTGACGTGAGGACGTTGAAGTGAAAATATAATGGAATGGCGGGTCCGACGAACAGAACGCTAAGAATGGTCAACGCGGATCGCATCGTTGCTAAGCGATGTTTGATTTTGAATAACGGTAAGGCATGAAGTAAGGAAGCGACTAAAAAACCAATGGCGACCATGCTTTCAAGGAGTCCGAATTGAAACGGGGACACACCGACTTCCTGTAACGCTGCAATCGGGAACAACACTTCCGATGCGACGAAGAAGAAGTTCAAAAATGCGGCGAGGACAGCAACTGTCCACAAGACTCTTTGTTGTTTCAAGTAAGACAGACCGGACCGTACGTCTTCCCAAGTCGATTGTTCGGTGGGTGCGACCTCTTTCTGATGAAATTTAAGTCGAGAGGCGAGAAGTGCGGCAATCATAAAGAATAGAGCTGAACTGAACAAAAAGACAGGAATCGGTATAAGCTTAAACAGTGCCCCGGCAAGAAGCGGGGTACCGATGCTTGAGATGGAGATGATACTTTGAATGAGAGAGTTGGCGCGTTGCAGTTCATCTTCCTCAAATAAAAGAGGAATCGAACTTGATAACGTGACCGATAAGAAAGTGGAAACGATCGCTAAGAAGAATGTGATGACGTAAAAAGCGGGTGCTTCAAACGTCCAAAGTAAGCTTCCAACACCTGCGAGTAAAAATAATCCTCCGTTCAAAGACTCCATCCTAATGATGACTCGCTTTCGGTCAAGTTTGTCTGCATAAGCGCCGGCGAATGGGGATAGAAGCACACGGGGTAATGTACCTGCGAGGAGAACGAAGGCGAATTGGAGCCCAGATCCGGTCGTCGTCAACACCGTGAGTCCCGCCACAAACGTAAATAAGTTGGATGCGAATAACGACATGAATTTACCGAGCAGTAAAATTGATAGATTTGAAGAGAGAAACTTCATAGAAACACTCCTTTGCAAATTAGTTAAATGTGATTTAACATTATCATAAAGGCAACGAAGTGAATTGTAAATATAAAGTTCAATATAATTTAACTTTTAGAGGTGACATATGATTGGTGAGCGCATTAAAGCATTGCGAAAACAGAAAAAAATGACTCAGACGCAGCTGGCGGAAGGGATTGTCACAAAATCGATGCTCAGTATGATTGAGAACGGAAAAGCAGAGGCATCGATGCGCAGTTTACGAGAACTTGCCAGTCGATTAGATGTCTCGATGCAACAATTATTGACCGATCCAAAAGAGGTCGAACTACAGTCGCTGGTGGAAAAGCTAGAATTTGAGGAGATGCAACTTATTTCACTACCGGATCAAAAAATTCGGGAAATGCTCAAGCCTTACTTACAGGAAGAAATGAACTCCGTGTGGCAAGGAAAAGCATATATGCTGTACGGTGATACGTACTTTCAAGAGGGCGAGAATGAGAGAGTACTAGCTTACTATGACCGCGCGATTGAGATTTTTGAGAAGCTAGGTGAGTCCGAAGAATTGGCGATGGGACGAATTAGCCAGGCTTATTATTTATTGATGTGGAACCGCTACGAGGAATCGATTGAACGGATTGAAGCGATAGAACTACTTGATGCAAAATATATGAAAACAAAGACACGAACTGAATATGCCATGTTAATTGTATTTAAGAATCTTCTTTGTGATGAGGATTTAGAAGGGGCAATTCGACAGCTTGAAGACGTGCTCGAGTATATGACACGGACAAGAATCTACTACCGTGCGGACGACGTGTATCGCACCATTTCGATTTGCGCGCTCTATTTGAACGATGAGAAGAAAATTCATGAGTCGTTACAAAAGGCGAAGCAATATATTCAATTCACGGAAGATCGTTTGGCTGAAATCAAAGTGGCACTTTCTGAAGCGCTCTATGCGATGGAATATCGACATGTCAAACTATTAGGAAAGAACATCAAATTGATGGAATCTCTCACGACAGATGTCGAACCATTTATTGCAGCGATTTCGATGGCGAAAGGTGTGTACTACGCTTTTCGAGGGGAAACGGAAATGGGAAGAGAGTGTTTATTGGCATTATGGGAAAACAGAGATGAGTGGAAAACACATAGCTTAGTCGATATCGCGATTTACTACGAAGGTTTATTAAGGGGAACATTGAACGGATGTGGGGATGACTGGGTGCCAGTCATCGAAGAACAAGTAGCTGAATTCCCGCAAGGACTGTTTCGCAAACGTTTAGAGACATTGCTACAACAAATCAAGGGCTGACGAATCAGCCCTTGAACGTTTGAATCAATGTTCCTTTGCCATGCTCGACTTGTACAGAAGCGTGGGCCCCATTGACGAGTGTCATCTGAGGGGGTACGTGTCCGCAATCGATATCAAAAAAGATAGGAACTTCTAACATATGATGAAGCTCCTCGTATACCATTTCGACCGTATAGTCTTGATGCACAGAGGGGGCGTCACTCCGTCCGAACAGAATACCAGACGTATGATCGAACCAACCGGCCCACTTCATTTGAAGGAGGGTCCTTTTTAATGCTGGGACGTTCAGCTCAGCGTTCTCAAAATACCAAAGAATCGGTTCATCGTTCAGGTGATCGCGTTGGAACGTCTTGACGTCTCCATACGGTGTCCCGATTGTATGTAAGAGCACATCGAGACATCCACCGAGCAAGCGCCCCGTTGCGTTTTGACTACCGATCGCTTTCCATTCGGTCGTCTCCGTCAGATGAAACAGATGTGGCGTCGGATTATCATGCTGCCATTCGTTTTGGAACTTCTCGGACGAGCGTTGGATGACCGTCTCGTCGGTCCGCGTCGACAACACATCGAGCCAGCGTGAACTCGTCTCGTCCCACACATCGGCACGCAAATCGACCAGGTTCGGACCATGGGCCGAGGCGATTCCGGTTTTTAATGTATAGACGAAGAGTAACAAACTCGTATCTGAATAACCGAGCATCCATTTTGCGGGCAAGGACTGCCACTCGATGTGATTAAGGATTTCCATTAAGAGTTCCCCACCCCAGGGCGGAATGATCAAGTCGACTTTGTCATCTTGAAGTAGAGATGTCAGTTCATGTGCACGGATCCGAGCCGGAGCGGATTTCCCAAATCGTTGTTTCCACGCATTCGGAGTGAATTGCAACGTGAACCCTCGATCGGAAAACTTCTGTTCCGCTTGATGCAATAAATGGTGTAATTCTTCTGGTATACCTGACGAAGGGGCGGTGACACCGATTTGATAACCGGTTAACTGTGGATAACGAATCATGACAACCTCCTGTGGATAAGTGATGTGTTCAATAGAGAAAATGGGTTATCCACATGTGGACAACTAATTAGAGCGCATCCGTTCGGCATGACGCATTCCCCATTCGTTCATCGCTTCGAGAATCGGGATCAGTGTTTTTCCGTACTCACTTAAACGATAATCGACACGGGGCGGAACTTCTGGATAGACGGTCCGGATGACGATATCCTGTTCTTCTAAGTCGCGGAGTTGTGCGGTCAATATCTTTTGGCTGATTTTTGGTAACGCGCGTTTCAACTCACTGAAACGCAATGTATCTCCATTGATCAACACGAGGAGGATGGAATGTTTCCATTTTCCTGTAATCAGTTCGAGTGCCGTATCGACTTCACAGCTTGTTATGTTAGTCACGTCGCTCTTCCTTTCCAATAGTATCGTTGAAGTAACTATACCACCTTTTTGTGCCTACTTCTGTAACATCGACCGAGCGGGTATAGTGAAGGTGAGGTGATAATATATGAAAATCGAAAAAATCGAACTCGGTCCGGTAACGCTTCGAGTCCGTGACATTGAACAGATGACACGATTTTACGTAGACGTGATTGGGATGAGTATTTTAGAAGAGAGCGAAGAGCTCATTACACTCGGTACGAAGGAACGTCCGCTTGTCATCTTGCACAGTGTCCCGCAAGCGAAAACCAATCCACGGGCGGCAGGCTTGTTCCATTTAGCTATTCTGTTCCCGAACCGTGTAGAGTTAGGAAGCATGTTGGCACATCTCATTGAGCGACGCATCGAAGTGGGGCAAGGCGACCATCTCGTGAGTGAAGCCTTCTACTTGAGCGATCCAGAAGGAAACGGGATTGAATTGTATGCCGACCGCCCGAAGGACCAATGGACGTACGAGGCAAACGGCCATGTGAAAATGGCGACCGAGCCTGTCGACTATGAATCGATGCTTCAAGCGGCAGCCAATCGGTCGTTTACTGGTTTACCGATCGGAACGATGATGGGGCACGTGCATTTTAAAGTACGCTCAATCGAGGCGGCGAAACGTTTTTATCATGATCGGCTTGGCTTCTCCATTACGACGGATTCTTATCCAGGCGCACTTTTCCTAGCAGCTGATGGCTACCACCATCACATCGGAACGAACGTGTGGGCCCGTCCGAGCGATCCTGTGGGAATGGAGACCGGAATCGAAGCATGGACGCTTCTCGTCAATGAAGAGACGAACCAGGCGTTAGGCGGAACATCGTTTGAATGGTCGTTGACCGATGAAGACGGGATTACCGTGCATATTAAAAGAACGAACGCTTGAGCGTTCGTTCTTTTTAACGTGCGGATGTTTTCTTCTGACCTGCGTTAAACGAGAGACGAAGTCCGCGTTTTTGATACGCTTGCTCGACTCGTTTTGGGTTGAGGCTGAGCTCGAGATGAGCCAACTTCAAATGTTCAAGTGCCGGCACCGTGACATCGAGTCGAACGAGCTCCATGTTGCGCTCTGCTTTTTTGCGTGTTCGTCTCAAGTTACGGGGCACCTCCTCTGACGTCAGTGCCGCGATCGTTTCATTTACTTGTTGTCGTTTTTCACCTTTGATGCTCAAGGCAGAATACAGCTTATCGAGCGAACCGAATCGTTTGATGAGTTGAACCGATTGGCTTTCGTCGAGCCCGGCAACTGGAGGGATTCCGTCAGAACGGTCTCCTGTCAATGCTTTGACGGCTGACAGTTGCTTCGGTTTCAATCCTTCGTATAACGCTGCAATCTCTTCTGGTCGAATTTCTAAATGACGCTTGAGCGGCAACGGACGATTATCACGAATGTCACAACGAGCCTGCATTTGCTGAAGCTCCTGTGTCTGTAACCAAACGGTGATTCGTGGACTGACAAGCTGTAACAAGTCTTTGTCTTTTGTCATGATGACGACAGGGGCACTGCAACTGAATTTACGGGCGATGTGGGCAATCAAGTCTTCCCCTTCATACCCTTCTACTTGGAATTGTGGGATTCCACTATCCTCAAGCAGTTGGCGCATGAGTTCCATCTGCGCTTTCAATTCAGGCGGTGTTTGACGTCTGCGACGTTTGTAGCCCGGGTACAGTTCTCGACGCCATAATGTTTCACGTGAGACGTCCCAGACGACGACAAAATGAGTCGGACGATGTCTGCGTAGAATCGTCCGGATGAGGCCGGTCATTCCGATGACGGCACTCCGATCGTTTTTAGATACCTCGCGTCCTTTTTTCGTTCGGCTCGCGGCGGCACCATAATAAGCACTGGCCAGCATGGAGTTACCGTCAATCAAAAATAGTTTGCGTTCCATGCGTAACCTTCTTTCTATTTCTTTCTGTTTAAACCGAACATCTCGCCATGTTTCGGTGATGTTGTGTCATTGAGTGGGTGACACTCAAATAAGCAACATATGTGCAGTATATCACGGGAAGAGGCGAAAATATAGCGACAGTTCGGTGCAAACGTGAAAAACCCTTCTCCATATTTTAGAGAAGGGTTTGAAAGATGCATCATTCAGACAGTGGTTCTTCCTCTTGATGAGAGGCGAGAATCAAGTCGACGAAGACGATGCGGTGGTTATCGACTTCACTGACAATCAGTTCATGGTTGCCAGGTAGAAGGAAGCGTTCCCCCGTTCGCGCATTCGCTTTTTGTGATAAAACGAAACCACCGACCGTATCGACGTCATCCTCGATTTCGATGCCGAACCGTTCCTCCAGTTCTTGCGTTAAAACGAGTCCTGAAAGGCGGTAATGTTTCGGAGCGACTTCTGTAATTTCAGCCTGCTCATCTCGATCGAACTCGTCTCGAATCTCGCCGACGATTTCTTCTAAAATGTCTTCAATCGTCAACAGTCCTGCCGTCCCACCATACTCATCGATGACGAGACACATCATCGTCTGCGCGTTTTGCATCTTCACCATCGCTTCTTGAAGTGGTGTGAACTCGGTGACGAGCGGCAATTGATGAATGAACGACTCGAACGGTGCATCATTTTTTGAAAGTTGGGCAGTGAAGAGTTGTTTCGCATTCACGAATCCGAGAACGTCATCGCGATCGCCATCTCGTGTGACGGGATAACGCGTATACTGGTGCTCTTCCACTACGGCGATGATCTCTTCGATCGTATCTTCTTCATCGATTGTCACCATGTTCATTCGTGGTACCATGGCATCTTTGGCGATCCGTTCGTCAAAGGAGAAGATATTTTGAACATATGCCAATTCGTTTTCGTTAATCTCACCACTACGGAAACTTTCCGTCATAATGATTTTCAATTCTTCTTCAGAGTGTGCCGTTTCCTGCGCTGTCGTCTGTACCCCGAATAAACGGAGTGTGATTCGAGCCATACTGTTCAATGCTCGAATAAACGGATAGAAGATTTTTGTGAAGACGTAGAGCGGACGTGCGACGAGCAGCGTCAACTTCTCCGCTTCGTGAACCGCGAGCGTTTTTGGCACGAGTTCACCGATGACGACATGGACGAACGCAATCAATAAGAAGGCGATCAAAAACGACAAGAATGTCACGAGAGAAGGCGATATGTTCAATTGTTCGACCAATGTGTGGATATACGTTTCGATTTGATCGGCACCAATCCACCCAAGACCGAGTGCAGAAAGCGTGATTCCGAACTGTGAGGCAGAAAGGGAGTCGTCGATATTCTCGATGACTTTTTTCGCGCTGACCGCTTTCTTATTTCCTTCGAGCACGAGCTGGTCGAGTCGAGCGCCACGCACTTTCACAATTGAAAATTCGGCTGCCACAAAAAAGGCAGTCAAAAAGATTAAAAGTGCGACGACGAGTAAGCTGAGTAACATGGGACTGTCCAACAATTCCCCCTAAAATCGGGGAGTCACCTCCATTGAGTATAAGATCAAACGTCTTTCAGGCGTTTCCTGAAAACGAATAGTTTGTTTCAGTATAGTTGATTTGTTTCAAATATTCAAAATGCAGCCAATCATGTTTGATGAAGAGGGGAATGCGGGAACTAAACCCGAGAAGATGAAGGAGGAATTGACATGGCAAACTATCCAGAGTTAAAAGGTAAGGTCGCGGTCATCACGGGCAGCTCGAAGGGGCTCGGTCGTGCCATCGGGGAACGTTACGCAAAAGAAGGGATGAGCGTTGTCCTGAATTACCGCAGCAGTGAAAAAGAGATGGAGGAAGTCATCCGTGGCATCGAGGCAGCTGGTGGGAAAGCCGTCGCCGTGAAAGGGGACGTCGCAGAAGAAGGACTCGCGGAGAAGATGATTGAGAAAGCCATCTCTGAGTTTGGAAAGATGGATATTTTCGTGAATAACGCCGGCGTTCAAGTCGAGGCAAAAACGCATGAAATGGAGTTTGATAACTGGAAGCAGATTATCGACGTCAACTTGAACGGGACGTTCCTTGGTGTCCGTGCTGCTTTAAAATACTTCGTGGAGCATGAAATCGAGGGGAACATCATCAATATGTCTTCTGTTCACGAAGTCATCCCACGTCCAGGTTATACACATTACGCAGCCAGCAAGGGTGGCGTGAAAATGTTCACGAAATCCGTCGCACTCGAATATGCACCGAACCATATTCGTGTCAATGCGATCGCACCTGGGGCGATTGATACACCAATCAACGAAGAGACGATGAGCGACCCGGAAGAGAAGAAGGGATTAGAAGCGCTTATCCCATCTCACGTCATCGGGAAGCCGGAACAAATCGCAGCCGTTGCCGCTTGGCTCGCGTCGGATGAGTCGTCCTATGTGACGGGGACAACCATCTTTGCGGACGGTGGGCTTTCGCTCTATCCGTCATTTGGTCCAGAGAACAAAGTCCAATAAACAAGAGGGTGCGATGATGCACCCTCTTTTCGTTTAGCTACTCATTTGATTGGTCATATCCGACTTGGGAAGGCTGACAGTGAAAATGGAGCCTTTGCCGATGTTTGAGGTAGCGTGAATCGTTCCACCGTGACCTTCAGCGATTTCTTTACAAATCGCGAGACCGAGACCGGTCCCTCCAATTTTTCGACTGGCGGAATTGTCGACGCGATAAAACTTGTCAAACAATTTTGGTAGCGCGGTTTGGGGAATCCCGATGCCGTGATCTTCAATTGAAATGTCAATCCAATCCGGTCGTTCACATGTGACACGGACATGGACTTCGCCACCACGAGGCGAATACTTCACGGCGTTGTGCAGGAGGTTCATGAAGAGTTGATTGAGTCGCGTCCGGTCTCCGTATACATAGACGTCTTCCGTGCAATCAAACGTGATGTGATGATGTTGGCTTGAGCCTTGATGCACCGAAATCGCTTGCTCAAGAATAGCGGACAGACGCTCTGGTTCGTTATGGTACGTCTGTTGTCCAGACTCCATCCGTTGTACATCGAGCAAGTTCGAAATCAAGTCTTCAAGACGTAATGTCTCTTGATGAATCATTCCTAAATATTTTTCGGAACGTTCAGATGAAAGTTTTCGGAAACGAAGAAGTTCAGTGAATCCAATGATACTTGTGAGCGGAGTCCGGAGTTCGTGAGAGACGGTCGAAACGAGTTCGGTTTTCAGACGGTCGACTTCGGTCTCGTGCGTCACGTCACGGAAAACGAGCATCGTCCCATGACGTGTCCCTCGCAAGTAAATCTTCTCCGCATACATTTGAATGAAGCGCTCTTCCTGATTCATCGAGAACGTGACGCTCTCTTCTTTACACTGTCCATCGAATGATCGTTCCATGAACGCGAAAAAGGCATCCTTTTGGTCGACCTGCAGTCCGAGCTCCTCAAGGCTAGCGTCTAAACGGTATAAATCGACTTCATTTCGCTGCGTAATCGGTTGATTGAATAAGACGAACAACGCTTGGTTTGCTACTTTCTCACTTGTTGCGTGTTCGACATAGATGACGGCATCGCGAATCGAGTGAAGGAGGCGCGCTGTCTTCTCACGCTCCTCTTCAATCCGATAGCGTTGTGCCGTGAGAGATGTAGCCATTTGCCGGAATGATGTTGTCAATTGCCCGACTTCATTTTTAGATTGGGCGGCCGCCGGTGTCATCGGCTGTCGCTCTCCGGCAAGGCGCTTGCTGTTTTCAATCAACTCTTGCAGTTGACCCGTTAAGCGTCTCACATATGGACGGGCGACGATAAAGAGAATGAAGAGGACACCGAGTAAAGAGAGGAGCCAAAAGGCCTGTGCCCACTTCGTATGGGTCGCAAGCTGAGCACGGAGCGCATCCTCTTCTGCGTTCAGTGAGTTCCGGTATTCCGTGAAGACGCTCTCCATATCGACGATGCTCGCACTCATATCTGCGGCACTTTTTGAATTGATTTTGAATTTACGATCTGCCGGTGGCTCTTGTTGTGGATTCACTTTCCCGAGCGTCGGCATCTTTAAGAAGGGTTCGGTTACACTACCGTCCCGTTTTCGTGCTACATAACGTTCGAGACTCGGCATGACACGTTCCTGATACGCGACAAACAGCGTACGTGCATCGCTCGCGTACGTTTTTTCTTTCTCGGTCACTGCGTTCTGTTCGAACCAAGAGGTCTGTTCGTCAATCAAGACTTGTTTATCTTGCACACGTTCTAACATCGCGTCATCCCCAAGGAGGACATATCCGCGCATTTCATATTGCATCGACTGCCATGTCTCGAACAACTCGGTCGCATTCGTGCGTCGTTCACTGATGTTCTCGAGCGATGACGTCGTCTGTTCGATTTGGTTTTCCGTATACACATATACGGCAAGCGACGTGAGGAGGATCAGTCCGATGAATAAGTAGAAGACGAATAAAAATTGTCTCCCGATCCGTTGGTCAATCCATGACTTCATAAAGACCGTTCCTTCCTAGAATGATGAACATTCCGACTGTGACTAATATCCTACGAGTGTCGTTCTTTCATTGTACAGATTCAACTCTTCAGATGCTAGATATTGAGAAATCAAGGAAATGAACGCTATTGTTTATTGAACAGTAGTGGATAGTATGCTATTGTTCTATGTATAGTAGGGGGTGGGATGATGAATCCTCAATTCAAAAAGGGCGTACTTAACCTGTGTGTGTTAGCACTCGTCGCGGAACAAGACCGCTATGGGTATGAGCTCGTTCAGGCGATTTCGGCCAAAGTGGCCATTTCAGAAGGTGCGGTCTATCCGTTGTTGCGTCGATTGACGACAGAGGGCTATTTCACGACGTATTTAATGGAGTCTGGAGAAGGACCTCCACGGAAGTACTATCAAATTACGGAACAGGGCCGCAAACACTTAGTTGAATTGCGAACGGAATGGAACGTATTCACAAACGGTGTCAATGACTTAATCCGAGGGGGAGACGACAGATGAATGAAGAACAGTACTTGTCAGAGCTCGAACAATTATTGATGAACGTGAAGGTGAAAGATCGGCTTGATATTTTACGAGACGTATCGGAATATTTCACGAGTGGTCGATTAGAAGGAAGAAGTGACGAAGAATTGGCACGTGAGTTAGGGGAACCGAGAATACTCGCATCGGAATTGCTCGCCTCTGTCGATATTGAAGAATCGGTCTCGACGCGACCGCCTGCGGTGGTCAAAAGTTCGAACGTAGCCTTCCAAAGCGTCCTCATTCAAGTTCAAAATGCGCAAGTGTTCGTCACCCCATCACAAGACGGTTATGCGTATGCGACGCTTGAGACGGAGACCGATCATGGGGTCGTGATGGATATCGTCGGGGACACCCTAGAGATACGGATTGAATCCGAACGTCGTTTCGGTCTTTCGGACCTGTTTTCATGGTTCGGGTCAAAGGCACCTGTACTTCGGGTTGAATTGCCTCATCACGCCTATCATCAGATTCAATTGAAAAATCGTCACGGTTCGAGTGATGTACAAGATCTCCAAGCGGAACGCTTCCACGTGGAGAGTGAGAACGGTCGAATCGTCGCACATCACATTCAAGCACGTCATGGTGTCCTGCGCACATCGAACGGAAAAGTGCTCGCATCAAGCTGTCACGGGCACGATTGGGAGCTTCATTCCTCAAACGGTCGTGTCGAAGCGAAACATTCTCAGCTTGAGCGGATCAACATCCATTCCTCGAACGGTCGAATCGATGTCGATCACGTCACGGGAGCGGTCGATGCCAAAACTTCTAATGGACGGATAGACTGTTCCGTACAAGCGATTCAAGCACCGATTCGCTTGAAGACGAACAACGGGAAGATTGACTTACATGTCGATGAACGTCCGGAAGATGTGACGATTCGTGCGAAGTCACGAAACGGGAAAGTTGATGTGTTGGGAGAGCGGTCGAAAGAGTGCGTATTTGGAGACGGATCGATTGAAGTGAAATTAACGAGCTCAAATGGGAGCGTCACCGTATCAGGATGAACATAGCCCCTCCATCGATCGATGGAGGGGCTATACTTATAAATCATGTACCAACACATAGGCGACTCGAACAGGACCATGAACGCCGACGATGAGGTTCATCTCGATGTCGGCCGAGTTCGACGGACCAGAGATGAAATTGACACCGTTCGGGGAATGGAGACCGTCTCGGTCGAGTGTGGCAAGTTGTTGTGCCGTTTGCGTCATACGTGGGACAAGGACAGATTTCGGGATGATTGCGATATGGTCTTGTGGTAACAGACTGATTGTCCGTGATCTACCAGGCTTCGCATATTGGACGATTGTCGCACTTTCCGCAAATGCCGCATCCGCAATCGTGATGCCGATGTCCGCTCGAATGGCAAGCTCTCGACTCGCTTCGGGTTGTGACGAATCCCACCAATCAAACGTCTCACTTGTTGTAGGTGCCCAAGCGGAAATTCGCTCATCGTTTTCTGCGAGAATCCGTGCGCCATGATAGCGTTCAATCAAGAGGCGAAGCGTATCATCAAGCTTCGCAGATTCACATTCCACTAAATCGGTATGGATTCGGGTCGCGACCATGCGGAACGTCTCGAGCAGCTCTTCTTCACTCGCGTCTTTCAACACCTCATCTTGCGGACGATGTGTATATTCCCGTTTTGGCGGCGTGAGCTTGACCTCACGACCGAGTTGCTTGGCGATTCGTTGTAGAAAGTCCTCACGGTTTGTGATTGTACCAGGATTCATCAGGCATTCCCCCGTTTCTTGAACCAATCTCGGACGGTCTGTTTGTTCGGCTGCGGCAAGTCTTTCGAGTCCGTCCAAGCCGGTAGCCCTTTCTCAATCTGACCCGAGGTGGCGAACGGTGATGTCGCAAACGGTGCGACATGTTCCGCTGCTTCGAATAAGAATGGACTCGAAGCGGTGACGGCAAATCCTTTCATCGCAATCCGCTCCACGAAAGGTGATTGCTTTTTCTCCTCTACGATGACGCGTCGATGTTCAATCAACAGCTCATGCAGCGGAATCTTTACAGGACACGCCTCCGTACAGGCGCCACAGAGACTCGACGCATAGGGGAGTTCTTTATAGTTCTCGTATCCGTCAAGAAGCGGAGCCAAGACGGCACCAATCGGACCTGGATAGATTGACCCGTACGCGTGACCACCGATATGGCGATAGACGGGACAGACGTTGATACAGGCCGCGCAGCGGATGCATTGCAACACCGATTGGAACTGTGTCCCGAGAATACCAGAACGCTTGTTGTCGACGATGACAAGATGGAACTCTTCTGGTCCATCGACTTCACCGACCGCGCGCGTCCCGGCGAACGTCGTGATGTATGACGTGAGTCGCTGACCGACCGCGCTTCGACAAAGCATGTTGACGAGCACCTCGAACTCTTCATAAGACGGGACGACGCGTTCCATGCCCATGACAGAGATGACCGTATCAGGGAGCGACGTCACCATGCGTCCGTTCCCTTCGTTGGTCACAAGCCCGACGGCTCCACTCTCTGCGATGGCGAAATTACAGCCGGTGATGCCGACTTCTGCCTTCAAAAAGTCTTTTCGTAGTTCTTGTCGTGCATAGCGTCCAAGTTCAGTCGGATCGTTCGACCCGCTGTAGCCGTGGGCAGTGAACGTCTCATGCACAGCGTCGCGGTCTTTATGCAGGGCCGGGGCGACGATGTGAGACGGTGGATCTTCGTCGAGTTGTAAAATCCATTCACCGAGATCGGATTCGACGACAGTACATCCTTCTTCCTGAAGTGCCTCGTTCAAGCCGATTTCTTCCGTGACCATCGATTTCGATTTCACGACATGTTTGGCTTGTTTCGACCGGACGACTTCTCGGATGTAGCGGTTCGCTTCTTCCGGTGTCTCCGCGAAAAAGACGCTTCCACCACGTTTTGAGACATTCTCGCTCAATTGATATAAGTAATAGTCCAGATGTTCCAGCACATGTTGACGAATTTCTTCCGAATGGTCGCGAAACGCTTCCCAGTCCCCGAGTTCACCTGCAGCATTCAACCGGCCATCCCGTAGACGGTTTTGAGCCGAACTGACGGCCTGCCGCATGAACGCATCTTCGATTCCATCTTTTCGTCGATCTTGAAACTTCTCATCCAATCGAATCCCCATGCTCATGCTTGCTTCACTCCTTCGTTCAACACTTCGGCAATATGCATCACTTTAATCGGATGTCCCTGTTTATGAAGACGTCCGCCGATGTTCATCAGACATGACGCATCCGCTCCGATCAACACCTCTGCGCCTGACTGTAAGATGGAATCGACTTTTTCATCTACCATCTGCACCGACACATCTGGCATCTTGACGGAGAAGGTCCCACCGAACCCGCAACAGTTATGTACGTTCGCGAGGGGGACCATCGTCAGTCCATCGACGTTTCCGAGCAACTTTCCGGGAGCTGCTTCGATTCCGAGGAGGCGGGTCATGTGACAAGACGCATGATAGGTCGCTTTGGCGGGAAACTTGGCACCGACATCAGTGACTTCGAGCACATCGACGATGAACTGTGTCAGTTCGAACGTTTTGGCGGCGTGCGCTTCAGCGCGAGGACCCCACACAGGATCATCTTGGAACAAATGCGGGTAGTCGCGCATCATCATGACACACGACCCCGATGGTCCGACGATATATTCTGCATCTGCTTGTTCAAATGTTTCAATCATGTGCTTGGCAACCTTTTTCGTCTCCTCATGATAGCCGCTGTTGTAGGCAGGCTGCCCACAGCATGTCTGCTCAAAGGGGAACGTCACCTCGCACCCTAAATGTTCGAGTAGTTCGACTGTCGCTTGTCCGACGGATGGAAACAACGTATCAGATAAACAAGTGACGAATAAAGCTACATTCGGCATAGCCATTCCTTCTTTCTTCTGATGATAACGATTTCAACGTCATTATTTCATAAAGCGTAGGAAAGTGACAGAAAAATGGGGAGAAAAACTGATTTATTTGTAAAATCCTGTCTAATTGATAACGTATCTCACTGAACCGATATTCATCTCGTTTCTGATATAAAACAGGTAGTAAGTACGTATAACAGAAAAAAATCCTCGACACATGACGAGGATCTTCTGTCTAACTTATAGGAAGAACATTTCCAAGATGAAGAGTGCGCCGAACAAATAGATGAGCGGGTGAACCGTCTCTTTGTTCATTGCTTTGAAGATCGGGTACAAGATGAACCCGAAGGCGATTCCGCGTTCGATGCTTCCTGACAAAGGCATGATCAAAATCGTCATGAACGCGGGGAAGTATTCGCTGAAGTCGCTCCAGTCGATGTACCGGACGTTCGTCAACATGAGTGCCCCGACGATGATGAGTGCAGGAGCCGTAATCGCCGCAACGCCAGAGATGGCGCCGATAAGTGGGCTGAAGAAGAGTGTCAATCCGAACAATCCGGCGACGACGGCCGTCGTGAGCCCTGTACGTCCACCTTGCGCGACACCGGCAGCAGACTCGATGTATGCCGTAGACGGGCTCGTTCCGACGAGTGATCCACCCATTGTGGCAAGTGAATCGGCAAAGAGTGCACGGTGACCATTCTCAATTGTTCCATCTTCTTTTAAGAGACCTGCCTGTTTTCCGACACCGACAAGCGTACCTGTCGTATCAAAAAGCGTGACGAGGAAGAACGAGAGGACAGCACCGAACAAACCGTATTGAATGACATCACTAAATGCCGTCACGGGGTTGACCATGAGCCCTTCCGGAAGTGTTGGCATCGCCGTGACACCATCGATTTTTAAGATATCCATGAAGTATGCTGCAATCCCCGTGAGTACCATCCCGATGAGTAAAGAACCGGGTACGTTTCGTGAAAAGAGGAGTGCCGAGACGATCAAACCACCGAGTACAAGTAGTACTTCTGGAGAAGACACGTCACCGAGACGCACCAAGTTCGCTTCATCAGCAACGATCAAACCTGATAGTTTTAATCCGAGTGAAGCGATGAAAAGACCGATTCCGGTCGTGATGGCATGCTTCAACGAAGTCGGAATCGCTTGAATCAACTTCGTCCGAATTGGAGAGAGCGACAAAATCAAGAAGAAGACGGACGAGACGAAGACGACACCGAGCGCGGCGGACGGGGCAATCTGTTCTTGAGCGACAAGCGTGTAAGCGAAGAATGCATTGAGCCCCATCCCGGGTGCTACAGCGATCGGTAAGTTCGCATAAAACGCCATCAAGCCTGTTCCGATGAGGATGGCAATAATTGTCGCCGTGAATGCTTGTGCGAACGGAATCCCTGCGTCAGATAGAATCGCTGGGTTGACGACAGAGATGTACGCCATCGTCACGAACGTTGTGATCCCAGCAGTCACTTCCTGTTTAACATTCGTACCATGTTGTTTTAATTGAAAGATATTCATCGATAAAACTCCTTATTTCAGTCTATTTCCGAACATTAATTGAGGAAAATTCTTAAATTAACGTTTTCAACTTGATGACTATACAAAAATGTTTGATTCCCGTCAATTGTTTTGAGTAAAAAACATGAAAAATGAAATTTGAAGACAAATAATGTTCGGAAATAAACTTTATTAAAAAAGATGCTTGCTCTGAAACGCGTTTCAGAAGATACGGTATAGACAAAGGGAGGGGAACCGATATGAAACCGACAACGTGGAAAACATGGTGCTGTGGAATCGTATACGAGCTCGTCATCAATCAGTTGTACACACCGTTTGGGAAAATGTTGTGTACTCGTTTCCGTGAAGAGTTTCTTCATCTGCCGTTAGAGGAGCGCTTCCGTCTCGTTCAAGCGATTCGTTGTCAAGTCGTCGAAAGAGGTGACAGTCAGCAAGCAGAGTGGGTACACTATATGCAAAGGCTTACAAGTTGAGGTGAGATGAATGGCAAACATTCGAGATATCGCGAAGCACGCTGACGTTTCGGTGACGACGGTCTCACGCGTCCTGAACGAGCATCCGTACGTATCGAAAGAAAAACGAACCCGTGTACATGCGGCAATGAAGGAGCTCGGGTATTTGCGAAATCAACAAGCGTTGACGTTGTCGACAGGGAAGACGCAACGAATCGTCGTCATCCTACCTTATATGAATCATCCTTATTACGGTTTCTTCGTTAATGGGCTCGCCAAGGCGGCGCTCGAGCACGATTATCGCCTCGTCATGTGGCAGACGGAGTATAAAATGAGCGAGGAACGACAAGCGCTCGATTTATTGAAGCACCGTGAAGTCGATGGGGCGATCGTCTTGTCTCATGAGATGTCCTTTAAGGAAATGGAGACATATCGCGTGTACGGACCGATTGCTGTGGCGACCGTCGGTGCACCGGAGACAATTTCGTCGATCCATGTCGATCATTACGCGTCGTTCGTATCAGGTATTCGTGTGTTACAGCAATACGGATACGAAGAGATTGGAATCATCTTGTCAAGAAGCCATAGTCCGAGTTCCCTTGCGCGTCAGCAAGCCTATTTCGATGAAGTAGCGCATGCGCGTGAGCAATGGATTTGGACGGGCTATTTGACGAGTGAGGACGGTATTCGGCTAGCTGAAACGTTCCTCTCTCAAAAAGAGCGTCCTCGAGCGCTCTTTTTCTCGTCCGATTATGTCGCCCTCGGATTTTTAGGAGAGATGCAACGGCGAGACATCAAGATTCCTCAGGAAGTCGCCATGCTCGGGTTTGACGGACATCCGATCGGTCATGCATTCGGACTGTCGACGATGCTCTCACCGAATGAAGAAATCGGGCGACGTTTATTTGAAACGACGCTCGCTGAAATGAATGGTGCGCAACCGGAGACGCATGGCATGACGGTGAGCTATCAAGTTGGCACAACACTTTAGGCAACTTCCTCGCTCGACTCTTTTGAAACGTTTAGAATGAAAGGAGTAGTCGAGAGGAGGAGATGTTATGAAGATTCAAGTAACAGAAGAAGCGCTCCAATGGTTTAAAGAAGAAATGGAAGTCGAAGCAGGCCAAACGGTTCGTTTGTTTGCAAAGTATGGGGGTTCGACAGACTTGACGCACGGTTTTTCTGTCGGGGTCATCACAGAAGACGTGAACAATGCGGCTGTTGAGACCGAAGAAGACGGCATTCGTTTTGTCGTGGCGGAACAAGATGAGTGGTTGTTCCAAGGACAAGACGTGAAAGTCGAACTTCGCGGAGAAGAAATCGTCTTCGTGCAGGCCTGACGTTTCAGTTTGTTTACGTTTAGTGAAATGTCGTTTGACGAAATCTGGCTTGGGGAACAGATTATGACAAGTCGGATTTTCGAAAGGATGACACGATATGTCAGACAAAGAAAAGCGTGAACAAGAAGAAAAAGAAAAGTTGAAGCGAGATCAGCCGGACATCTCCCATGAAGAAGATTCAAAAGGAGATCATTCCGACCTCGAAGAGACAGATGAAGATGAACAAGCATAAGAGCCGACACGGCTCTTTTTGTTTGGGAATTGAAAGAAATGCCGTGGACGTTATAATGGATAGGGGAAAACTATTTAGTGAGGAGAATGAGACATGAGTACAGTACTAGTCTTTGGACATAAAAATCCAGATACCGACACAATCACGTCAGCGCTCGCCTATGCCGAGTTGAAAAAGAAATTAGGGATGGACGCAGAAGCGGTCCGTCTCGGTGAAGTGAACGGCGAAACACAATATGCGCTCGATCACTTCCGTGTGAAAGCACCACGCTTGATTGAAAGCGTGAAAGGTGAGGCGGAAGAAGTTATCTTGGTTGACCATAACGAGTTCCAACAAAGTGCGGACGGGATTGAAGACGTGCGAATCCTTGAGGTCATCGACCACCACCGTATCGCAAACTTCCAAACGGCAGACCCGCTCTACTATCGTGCGGAGCCAGTCGGATGTACGGCGACAATCTTGTTGAAGTTGTATAAAGAGCATGGTGTCGAAATCGCAGCGGATATGGCCGGCTTAATGCTTTCCGCCATCATCTC
Organism: Exiguobacterium sp. s83; assembly: GCF_018617095.1. GTDB lineage: Bacteria > Bacillota > Bacilli > Exiguobacteriales > Exiguobacteriaceae > Exiguobacterium > Exiguobacterium profundum. Next base: position 217,274 of record NZ_JACSJP010000002.1, read on the forward strand.
AGACTCGCTTCTCTTCAAATCGCCGACATGCACAGGTGAAGATATCAAAGCAGCGAAAGAACTTGCGGAGATTGCTGGCGTCGATGCAGAAACATACGGTCTTGAGATGCTCAAAGCCGGTGCGGACCTTAGCCAAAAAACGATTGAAGAACTCATCTCACTCGATGCGAAAGAATTCGCGATGGGCGACTATCGTGTCGAAATCGCACAAGTGAACACGGTCGATGCGAACGATGTCTTGAACCGTAAAGCGGAAGTCGAGGCGGCGATTGCCAAAACGGTTGCGGCGAAAAACTTAGACTTGTTCGTATTCGCCATCACGAACATTTTGACGAACGATTCGGAAGCCATCGTTGTCGGACCAAAACCCGAACTCTTCGAACAAGCGTTCAACGTGACCCTTCAAAACGGATTGGCGACACTTCCTGGCGTCGTCTCACGTAAGAAGCAAATCGTGCCATTCTTAACGGAAGCGGCAACAAAATAAAAACTCGAAGCCGTGGCCTCGAGCGGAACTGCAGACGTTCATTCGTCTGCAGTTTTTGTTTAAAAAAGACCGGACAATGAAGTCCGATCTTAGGATGATTTTGTTTGTCGTCCGTATGTTCCGAGACGCCATAGCTTCTCAAACGGTCCGTAGCGGTGAGTCTTTAGCCACCACATCGAGAAGAACGACTGCGCAATCAAAATGGCGATGCTGAGGAATAGACCTTCGGTTAAGGAAAGCGCCCCGTACGCCCCGAGTGCGATCACTGGCAAGACAATGATCAACGTATGTGTCAGATAGTTCGTGAGTGCCATTCGTCCGAGTGCTTGAAGCGGGGCGAACGTCCGACCTTTTCGAACGGCGATGGTGAACAGGCAGATGTACGTTGTAGCGAGCAGTTTTCCGGAAATCCATACGGCTGCTGAGTTCGTGGACATATAAGAGGCGCCATCACCGTAATGATGCCAGATGATGATTCCCCAGAATGGTATGGCTGCTATTGCGCAGATAGCAGCAGTCCGGGTCAATCCTTGGATACTCCAAGTCAGAAGCTTTCGTTCCCGTCCGATGAAGAGACCGAGTAAGAACAGACCGAGAATCTCGATTCCGACAAAAAGTGAATTTTGAATCATAGTAAAAATCTCGTTGTCGAATCGATAGTCTAGCCAAGGACCGAAGCCTGAATTAAAGACCCTCGGGAACGACTCTCCTAAATACATGTATCCAAAAGCCCACTCTACATAGATAGGGGCAACATTGAATAGTAAGAAACTTCCAATCAATAAACTCCACGCCCATGTCAATATCGCGCGGTTACTCAACCCATAAAAGAGAGGAAGCAATAAGCCCCACATCGCATACGTATGTAAGATGTCACCTGACCAAATCGCCAAATGCGCGAGACCGAATAAGAAAAGAATCGCAATACGGCGTATGTAACGACTGACCGATTCGCCACGAGCGTAAGAACGCTCGAGGAAAATCGAAAAGCCGATCCCGAATAAGAGGGAGAAAATCGTATAAAACTTCGTCTGCACGAACAAGTCAAAGAGCGTGCGGACGAACAAGTCGTTCCCGTAATAGTCGGGACGACCAAACATCCAGTCGCTCCCGAGCATGCTCGGGATATTGACGAGGAAAATGCCGCAGAGGGCAAACCCTCGGATAATGTCATACAAAATAATCCGTTCATTCGTTTGAATTGGGCCAGCCATACGACACGTCCTTTACTGAATTAGAATACTTTCGTCGTCCACGATTCACAGTTCCAGACGTCTGTGACGATATCCTCATAGAATTCTGGTTCGTGACTGATGAGGAGGACGCTTCCTTTGTACTCTTTCAACGCACGCTTCAACTCTTCCTTCGCGTCGACGTCCAAGTGGTTCGTCGGCTCATCGAGTAAGAGTAAGTTCGTTTCGTTGTTTAAGAGTTTGCAAAGACGTACTTTCGCCTTTTCTCCACCACTGAGGACAGAGATTTTACTTTCAATGTGCTTCGTCATGAGACCGCATTTCGCGAGCATCGCGCGTACTTGCTGTTGGTTGAGTGATGGGAATTCGCTCCAAATCTCTTCGATACACGTGTTGTTGCTTGATGCGGCTTCCTGTTCGAAGTAACCCATCTCAAGAAACTCACCGCGTTCGACTGTCCCTTCAAGCGGGTTGATCAAGCCGAGTAAGCTCTTCAAGAGCGTCGTCTTCCCGATTCCGTTCGCTCCGACGAGGGCAATCTTTTGACCGCGCTCCATCTGAAGGTCGAGCGGACGTGAGAGTGGCTCATCGTATCCGATGACGAGACCTTTCGCATCAAAGATGAGGCGCCCCGATGTACGTGCCTGCAAGAAGCGGAATTCTGGTTTCGGACGTTCCGCACTCAATTCGATGACATCCATCTTATCGAGTTTCTTCTGACGTGACATCGCCATGTTTCGTGTCGACACACGCGCTTTGTTTCGGGCAACGAAGTCTTTCAAATCCGCGATTTCGGCTTGCTGACGCTTATAGGCGGCTTCAAGTTGCGAACGCTTCATCTCGTACACTTCCATGAACTTGTCATAGTCCCCAACATAGCGGTTCAACTCTTGGTTTTCCATATGGTAGACCAAGTTGATGACACTATTTAAGAACGGGATATCGTGGGAGATCAAGATGAAGGCATTGTCATAGTTTTGAAGATAGCGTTTCAACCACTCGATATGCACTTCATCCAAATAGTTGGTCGGCTCATCGAGGAGCAAGATATCTGGCTTCTCTAAAAGTAATTTTGCGAGCAATACTTTCGTACGCTGTCCACCTGACAAGTCCGTGACGTCACGGTCGAGACCAACGTCTAAAATACCGAGACCGCGTGCGACTTCTTCTACTTTCGCATCGATGATGTAAAAATCGTTCGAGTCGAGCGTTTCTTGAAGCTCACCAACCTCCGCGAGCATGTCTTCCATCTGTTCCGGTGTCGCGTCGCCCATCTCCATGTAGAGTTCGCCGATGCGCGTCTCCATGTCGATCAGGTATTGGAAAGCACCTTTCAAGACGTCACGAATCGTCATCCCGCGCTCAAGCACCGCGTGTTGATCGAGGTAACCGACACGGACGTTTTTCGCCCATTCAATTTTCCCTTCATCCGGTTGCAGTTTGCGTGTGATGATGTTCATGAACGTCGATTTTCCTTCACCGTTCGCTCCAACGAGACCGATATGCTCTCCTTTTAAGAGGCGGAAAGAGACATCGTTCAAAATAGCGCGGTCACCAAAGCCGTGGCTCAAGTTTTGTACCGTTAATATACTCATAATTCGTTTTCGTTCCTTTCAAAGTAAACTACCCGATATTGTAGCATGAATTGGATCAAATTAGTACGCCAGTCCGACTGACTCCCGTACGTGTTCCTGTTCTTCAATCGCATGAAGCATGAACTGGGCGACGTCTGCCCGTGAGATGTGTTTCCCGTTCTCTGGCACTTCATCGATGGCCGTTCGATACGTCGAGGTGCGGGGGCCGTCCGTCAATTGCATCGGTCGTACAATCGTATAATCGAATGACGAATTTCGCCACAAGTCCACGGCTGCCCGATGATCACGGAGCGGCTTCCGGAGCATGAACGTAATGGCTTTCCCGGCAAGTCCCGGTATCTCATTGTCGATCCCGGCTGAAGCCAAATAGACGACGCGTGAGATGCCATTCGTCTTCATCGCTGGGACGAGCTTGTCCGTGACACTCGCTAAAAAGTCCGGATCGCTCAAATCCGTTCCGAGACAGCTGATGACCGCATCATGACCGTGCATCGCTTCTGTTAACGCATCGATGTCATATAAGTCGCCTTCGATGATTTCAAGTTGTGGGGTCCGAATCAACTTTTTCTGTTCACGTACGAACGCGGTGACGTCATGACCGTGCTCGATGGCTTGGTCGATGAATTGATGTCCGGTCCGACCGGTTGCGCCTAATACGAATAACTTCATAAGGGCAAGGCTCCTCTCTCATATCCAATACATACAGTATACAGCAGTTTCAGAAAAATCGAACATTTCGCCGTTTGATTGCAACCTATTGCATTTCTCGTCAGCTCGTCTACAATAAAGTTTATCTTAAATAAATAGATTCGCACTCGTATATCAGCGGAAATATGGTCCGCAAGTCTCTACCGAACTACCGTAAATGGTTCGACTACGGGTGGCGCTTGTCGTATGCTATCGTTGATTTCCATGCGGTTCGTTGCCTCCCGATGAGGGGTGACGAATCGCATTTTTTATTGGAGGGAAAACAATGAAGCAGTTAAAAGACAAAATCCGTGAAGAAGGTCGGGCCCTTTCCGACCAAGTGTTGAAAGTCGATGCCTTCTTGAATCATCAGGTCGACCCGGTACTTATGCAAGCCATCGGCAAAGAGTTCGCAGAACGTTTCAAAGACGCTCAAATCGACCGAATCGTCACACTCGAATCGAGTGGGATTGCCCCAGCAATGATGGCGGCGCTTGAGATGGGCGTCCCGTTTGTATTCGCGCGTAAGCGGAAATCGCTGACGCTCCAAGACGACCTCGTCGAAGCGGATGTTTATTCGTTCACGAAACAGGAGACGAATCGGATTAGCTTGAGCAGACGCTTCGTCTTACCAGGCGAACGTGTTCTCGTCATCGATGACTTCCTCGCGAATGGGGAAGCGGCACTCGGACTGACACAACTCGTCGAAGCGGCAGGTGCAGAAATCGCAGGTGTTGGCATCGTCATCGAAAAATCGTTCCAACCAGGGCGCGATAAATTGATTGAGCGTGGTTATCGCGTCGAATCGCTAGCGCGCGTCGCGAAATTAGAGAAAGACCATATCTCGTTCGTGGAGGTCGTTCGATGAATACATTCAAGACAGCAAGTCTCGGATTTCAGCATCTGCTCGCCATGTACACGGGAGCGGCAATCGTTCCACTCATCGTCGGGGGTGCCATCGGGCTTGGTCCAACCGAACTCGCCTATCTTGTCGCAATTGATTTATTCATGTGTGGGGTGGCGACGTTATTACAAGTATGGACGACACGCTTTACGGGTGTCGGATTGCCGGTCGTCCTCGGATGTACGTTCACGGCGGTCGGTCCGATGATCGCGATTGGAAGCGCAAATGGAATTACGGCCATTTATGGCGCGTTGATTGCCAGTGGAATCATTGTTATCCTCATTTCCGGATTTGTCGGGAAGCTCGCACGTTTCTTCCCGCCGGTCGTTCTCGGTTCGGTCGTGACGATCATTGGTCTCTCACTGATTCCGGTCGCCATCAATGACATCGGTGGCGGGATGCCAGGTGAGCCTGGATTCGCATCGATGCAGAATCTAGGATTAGGTGGCTTTACGATTTTACTCATTCTCGTCTTGAACCGTGTCGGGACCGTCTTCACACGCGCCGCTGCTGTCCTCTTTGCCGTCCTCATCGGAACAGGGGTTGCTGCTTCGCTCGGTCTCGTCGATTTCAGTCCTGTCCGGGAATCGGGTTGGTTCCAAATGGTTCAACCGTTCTACTTTGGGATGCCGACATTTGATGTGTCCGCGATCCTCGTCATGACGCTCGTCGCCATTATCTCGATGATTGAATCGACAGGTGTATTCTTGGCGCTCAGCGATATCACGAAAAAGCCGATTGGTGCGAACGAATTGACGAAAGGGTATCGTGCGGAAGGTGTCGCAACGATTCTCGGAGGGATTTTCAACAGCTTCCCGTACACGACGTTCAGTCAAAATGTCGGACTTGTTCAATTGTCAGGTGTAAAATCGCGCCGTGTCATCTTCTGGACAGGTGGATTGCTCATCTTGCTCGGCTTCCTTCCGAAAGTCGCTACGTTCACGACATTGATTCCAAAACCTGTGCTTGGGGGAGCGATGCTCGTCATGTTCGGAACGGTCGCTGCTTCCGGCATTCGAATTCTGAGCCAGGTCGATTTTTCGAAAAACGAGAACTTGATCACCATTGCCCTCTCAATCGGTGTTGGGCTCGGTATTACCGCCAATCCAGCCATCGTCGCAAACATGCCGGAGTGGCTGCAGTTGTTCACGGATAGTGCTATCGTGGCAGGTTCATTCACGGCGCTCGCATTGAACGGATTTTTCAGTATGATGGACCGATTCCGTCCCGGGACAATCATTGCCGAGGAACGGCAAGTCAGCTAGACTGAAGGAAATAGTAGTCTAGGAGGAGTCACGAATGGGGAAAACTGCACTTGTCGTAGGCGCGACCGGTTTGATTGGCCGCGAATTGGTTGAACAGTTGTTAGAGAGTGACCGTTATGATGCTGTCTGGATCGTTGTCCGTCGCTCGAAGCGTTGGAGACATCCGAAGTTACATGAGATCGTCGGTTTCGAGGAGATGGATTCATCCCTTCCACAGATCGACGACGTGTACTGTGCGCTCGGCACAACGATTGCGGTAGCTGGCTCGCAAGAAGCGTTCAAACAAGTTGATTTAGAATTACCACTTGAAGTCGCCCGTGTCGCCAAGGCACACGGTGCGACGCGCTATGCGGTCGTATCGGCACAAGGCGCATCGTTGCGTTCGACTTTCTTTTACAACCGTGTGAAAGGGGAGCTTGAGAACGCGTTACGTATTTTCAACTTCCATCACTTGATTATCGCCCGTCCTTCTCTGTTACTCGGAGAGCGTGATTCATTCCGCTTCGGGGAGAAGGCGGCCGAGGTCATCAGTCGACCGTTCCAGTCAATCTTGCTTGAGAAGACACCGGAAGTCGCACCGATTCAGGCGCTTCATGTCGCGCGTGCCTTGATTATGGCGTCTGAAGAAGGCGAAGGAATCGAAGTGTTGACGTCAGGGATGATGCAGAGGATGAGCCGATGAATCCATTGACAAAAAAACGAACCAAAGCAGTCATGATTGACAGTGTCATTGCAGGTCTTGTCAGCGTGGGCGTAGAACAGCTCGTGCGAAAGAAAGTAAAGAGCGAGTTCGTGCATGCGGTCATCACACCGACACTACTGACATATGCCATGGAAGCCTGGCAAATGAGTCGGGGTGGACAAACAATCGGTTATAAACTGATGGGACTTGAATTGACAAACGATGACGAAACGCCTGTCACGGCAAAACAAGCGCTACAACGCGCCCTGCATCGTGATACTTCGTCAGTCGTTCGTTATTGGAAAGACCGTGCGCATTTCGAACAAGAAGAAGGCGCTGTTTTACCGCACGATGCCCGTTACCATATGCATGTACGTGAAAAGAACTGACCAATATGGCCAGTTCTTTTTTTCAATCCTTGATTTTACTTAAGATGGCAGTTGTTAAGGCGACAATTGTTCCGAGAACAAGCCCGTTAGAGAAGACGGTCGCAAGAAGCGGTGGCAGGTCATTCATTGAACCGGGTGGTAATAACATCGCCCCGGCACCGATGACGAGCGGGAGTCCGACTGTGAGAGATGCCGTGGACTGCTTCAATTCAAAGGCCGCCTCATTGATTCCGATGATGATCATCGTTGCAATGAGCGGTGTCACGATTGCATAACCGACAGCGGCCGGGATGCTCGCAATCAACGAGACGAATGGACCGATGAGTGCTAACCCCATCATGAGGGCGTGGGCAACCAAATGCGGAGCACGCTGGACGCTCTCCGTCGAAGAGAGGAAACCAGCTGTCCCGGAGATGGCGACAGGACCCGGTGTGCCGAACAGACCAGCCACGATTTGACTGACGCCACTGGCGACACCCGATGCGGGAACGTTTCCTTTGATTTCTCGTTTTTCGCGAGAACTGACGATGCGCTCAATCAACTTGATGTTCGCAAGGACGTTCGTCATGAGAAGTAGGGTGATGACGAAAGCCGTCGGTAACAAGTTCCAATCCCACACCCAATTTCCGAACGGAAGAAGTTCGGGTACGAGGAAGAAGGATTCCGAACGAACGATTGGATTTCCAAGGTCGAGTAAATGGAACAAGCCGAACCCGACGAATAGCGTCATGACGAGTCCATATTGTTTAAAGCGACTTTGCTCGAGCGTGAGTGCGAACAAGACGAGCCCAGCCGTCGCTACGGCCTGAATGATATTGATTCCGTCTTCCGTCACCCCAAATCCACCTTTAATGACGGCCCCTGATAATTGAAGGACGAGCAAAATCATATAGACGCCGAGCACTTGCGGTGTAAACAGGGCGAGCATGCGTCTTAAGATGCCGGTGACGGTCAACAACACACCGAGGATTCCGCTCAAAAACAGCATGAATCCGAGTGCCTGCAGCGTCTCTTGCTGACTTCCATATAGAGCGGGACCGATGGAGGCGTATAAGGTGAAGACACCCCACCAAATGCCGGCAGGTCCTTCGAGTATCGGGAGGCGATGGCCGAGCAACGTCTGAATGATGCTGAAGAGTGCGAAGATGAAAAGTGAGCGGGATATAAAGGTCATCGTCTCATCTGGTGACAGTTCAAACAAGGCGGCGATGGAGAGTGGTGGTACAATATTTGTAGCTAAAATAAAAATAAACCACTGAATCGTCGTGGTTATATTACTTCTGGTCATGGTGTCCCCCTGATCATGCTTTTTCTTATTAGTGTAACGTTATGATGAAGTGGATGCAAATGGAGGCTATATAATGAAGAAATTCTTCAAGTGGACCGCACTCTCAATCGTAGGATTGCTAATCATCGCGGTAGCAGGCTTTTTAATTTGGACGCAGTTCACGTACGAACCGACCGATGAAGCGACACGGTATGCCGAAGAGGGGAAAGTGGTCGACAACCGTCTCGAGTTTGGAGATCCGACGAGTGAGGTCGGAATCATTCTTTATCCAGGGGCGAAAGTGGAGAAAGAGGCGTATGCGTATTATGGAACACGTTTAGCCGAGGAAGGGTATTTCGTCGCCATTCCGTCGCTTCGACTCAACTTAGGCATTTTAGATATCGACGCAGCCGATCCAATCATCGAGGCACATCCGGAGATTGAACGCTGGATCGTAGCCGGTCATTCACTCGGAGGTTCGGCGGCGTCGGGTTACGCGCTTGAGCATCAAGAGTCGGTAGAAGGTGTCATTTTCCTCGCATCATATCCGATCAGCTCGATGGTCGATAGTGACTTACGCGTGCTATCCATCTCGGGTGAGTTGGATGGATTGGCTGTCCCGGAAGACATCGAGGCGAGTCGAAGCGACCTACCTGCCGATAGTCAATTCGTACAAATCGAAGGCGGGAATCATGCCAACTTCGGAATGTATGGTCCACAAAAAGGCGATCAGGAAAGTCCGCTCACATCGAAAGAACAACTCGACGAAGTCCTATCGGCGATTCTCGAATGGTTATAAAAAACGTGCGCACCTTCATCGAGGTGTGCACGTTTTAGCGTTGATCGAGTGAATAACTGACTGCGGTCAACCCGGCTGTGACGAGGGCGACCAAACCACCGACGAGCGCGAGCGTCATGATAGGGCTCGTCGCGTAGACGACACCACCAAGAGCGGAACCAAGTCCGATTCCGACGTTACTCGCCACAGGCATAAGTGATGAGGCGAGACCTTTGGCGTTCGGATTGAACTTCTCCGCCAAATCGATCAAATAAATCTGAGTCGATGTCGTCAATAAAATCGCCATGAACGACATGAGGGCGATATTGAGGAGACCGAGCGTCACATTCGACGTCGTCACGAATAACGCGGCCAGGACGAATGCCTGGACGAGAAAGACGAACCGTAAGCGTCCGATCGGATTGTGACTGGCGATCTTTCCGGCAGCGATATTACTGAAGATCGAGATGAATCCGTAGGCGAATAAAATCGGACTGACCCAAGCGACCGGTACACCGAGTACATCTTTTAAAATCGGTACGAGATACGTATATACGACATACGTCGCCCCGAAACCGAACGCCGGAATTAAGAAGGCGATCAAGATACGTGGATTCGTCAGGAGTGCCATTTGTTCACGGAGTGATGCTTTTTCTTGAGACAATTGATTCGGCAAGACACGATAAATGGCAATCCAGGCGACTGCACCGAGCAGAGTCGTCAACCAGAACGTGGACTCCCATCCTGCCTGTTGTCCGATGAACGTTCCGATCGGAACCCCGAACACGTTGGCCATTGTAAAGCCACCGAAAATAAAGGACACGGCCACGCCCCGTTTTGCCGGAGGGACGCTCTCGCTGGCGACGAGCATGGCAAGCGAGATCAAGACACCTGTGACGACGGCCGTCAGCATGCGCAAGACGAGTAACCACTCATACATGGGAGCGAGACTGCTTAATAAGTTCAGGACGGTGAAGAGAATCGTCAAGCCGAGCATCAATTTACGTTTTGGAAGATGGCTCGTCAAGGACATCGTGATTGGCGTGCCGACGGCAAAGCTGATGGCGAATGCCGATACGAGACTTCCTGCTGTCGCGATGGAAATGGATAGACCGCTTGCGATATCAGGCAAAATGCCGACGATGACAAATTCACTCGTTCCGAGAACGAAGGTTAATAAGGATAGGGATAAAACTAAAGTCCAGTCGCTTCGACTGAGCGAGCTTGTCTTCATGTTCAAACACTTCTTTCTATTTCATTCATTAGTAGTTAGACATCAGTCTCCTCTCACGTTACAAGATTTTCCCCAAAAGAAAAACCCTTTTCTCCCAAGTCGGAAGAAAAAGGTGCATCAACGCCAAAACACTGTGGCTTCGACACCGGCGTGGTCGGAGACGACAGGTCCGTTTTCGCCGTCGAAGACGACAGCATGACGGGAGACGTGAATGGGTGCATTCGTCAACATCAAGTCGATGCGTAGCGATTTCTTGTTTTCATCCCATCCGGCGATTTTCCCTTGGACGGTCGCATCACCTTCGCGTTCCGTTGCGAGATGGAACAAGTCTTGAAGCCCATTCTCCATCAAATAATCGTATCCCTCGCCTCGAATGAAGGCATCGTTGTTGAAATCACCGAGTAGGAGCGCATGGTCGTCATGCTCGACGCGACGCAGTAGTTCGTCGAGTTGATGCTTCACTGGCTCCTCTTCGTCATGCCACCATCCGAGGTGACACGAGTAGACGGTCGTCGGCGTTTCAAGACCTTCAATCACGGCTTTGACAATTTTACGGGACTTGTAATTGTCAGGGTCCGTCGTCTTGGATACGAAGAACGACTCGGTCGATAGAAACGGTGTCCGTGACAAAATGGCGACGCCTTCCTCGTAAATGTCATATCCGTAATGGGCAAAGTCCCATGTCATGTGATAGTGAAGATCTAACTCTTTCAGGCGCTCGACGAGGACGTGTGCGAAGTTGTTTTCACGGATGTTCCCATAGATGAGGGGGGCCTCTTTATGTTGATTGACTTCTTGAAGCGCGATGAAGTCATACTCTTCGCTTGCGATACGTTCGACAATCGCGTCGATTTTCTCTTGTTGGCGGTCTTCTAACCAGGCATGACAATTGAGCGTTAAAATATTCACGATAGTCCTCCTTTAGAAAAAGGCCAACTCTCGAGCGAGTTGGCCAGTAGATTATGCACCGATGACGTCTTGAATGTCTGATTTCAATACGTCGGCTTTCGGGCCATAGATGGCTTGGACTCCACGGTCTTTCACGATAAGACCCATAGCGCCATTTTTCTTCCATTCTTGTTCGTCAGAGACGAGTGTAACGTCTTTAACGGTCACACGAAGACGAGTCATACATGCGTCGACATCCTCAATGTTTTCTTCCCCACCGAGAAGTGCGATAATCCCCATGACTTGTTCGTTACCTGTAACGGATGATTTTTCTGTCGTTTCTTCCATGTAGTTCCCGTTACGTCCTGGCGTCGGTAGGTTCATCTTCTTAATGAAGAAGTTGAAGACACCGAAGTTGAGGAAGAAGAACACGACAGAGACGAGCACGAAGTTGATCAAGTCTTGAAGAAGTCCTGCTTTGACAATCATCGGAATGCGCGTCAAGAGTTCGATTGCACCGAAAGCGTGTACACGTAAGTCGATGATATCTGCCAATGCGAAGGCAGCACCGGCCATGAGTGCGTAAACGACATAAAGAACTGGTGCGACGAACATAAACATGAATTCAATCGGTTCTGTGACACCTGTCAAGAAGACAGCGAGTCCGGCTGATAAGAACATCGGCTTGTATTGTGCCTTCTTATCCGCGTCGACGTTGCGGTACATCGCATACGCGGCACCAATCAATGCAGCGAATGACAAGATGACTTGACCGACTTTGAAGCGTGCTGGAACGACATCAGCGAGAAGCGTGTTGTATGCGGCCGTATCACCAGCAGCACGCAAGTTGACGAGATCCGTCACCCATGCCAACCAGAGTGGGTCTTGACCGGCAACGACCGATCCAGCTGTCGCACCTGTTAAAATCGTGTATGTTCCACCGAGCTCTGTGTAGTTCATTGGTACTGTGAGCATGTGGTGTAAACCGAACGGTAAGAGGAGACGTTCGAGTGCACCATAAATGAACGGAGCGAGGACTGGCGCCGTGTTACGTGATGTGGCAATCCATTCACCAAAGCTGTTGAGCGCACCTTGGATGGTTGGCCATACAATCGATAGAACGAGGGCAGCAACGACTGAACCAAGGATAACGACGAATGGTACGAAGCGCTTCCCGTTGAAGAACGAGAGAGCGTTCGGCAACTTGTTGAAGTTGTAGAAACGGTTATATAGTGCACCACCGAGGAAACCGGCGATAATCCCGACGAACACACCCATGTTGAGGGCAGGTGAGCCGAGTACAGATGTGAAGTAATCAGCGACGACAAGGTTCGCACCGAAGAGTGACTCGATTGTCGCTTCTGGATCTTGAAGCATGTCACTGTTGACACCGAAGATGGCACCTGTGACACGGTTGATCAAGATGAAGGCGAGAAGTGCTGCGAATGCACCGCCGGCACGATCTTTTGCCCACGAACCACCAATCGCGACTGCGAAGAGGATATGTAAGTTGACGATGATGCCCCAACCTAAATCTTCAATGATACGAGCTGTTGTTAATAAGATACCGACATCTCCGGCTGACATTCCAATCAATTTTCCGATGGAAATCATCAAACCGGCAGCTGGCATGACGGCGATGACGACCATCAAAGCCTTACCGAGTTTCTGCCAGAAATCGAATGAGATCAATTGTTTCATGCTATACGCTTCCTTCCTATGAGGGAGTTTTATCTATTTTTGTGTCTACCAATAGTGCAATCGCTTGCATAAATAATTGTAATCGATTGCATAAATTCGTGCAACCGTTTTCGCTATTTTCATTTGTTTTCATTTCCGAAGTGAGAATAGCAGATGTGAGGCGAACTTGTCAGTCGAATCGAATCTAGCTACAATATGATAGGTTGAAGGGAGCGAGAAAGATGGGTTGGAGACAGACAACATCTGCTTTGACGAAAGACGAGCAGATTGAATTAAAAGAAGAGTTGTTGCGGAAGGGTGTATTGCAGGAAGACGATCTTCCTCTATATGAGATGCTCATGCCAGATCGAATCAAACGGATGTATGAAGTATTGAATACACGAACGAACCATATCACGATTTTGACGGAAGGTGTCGACGATCCGCACAATCAATCTGCCGTATTGCGTTCGGCCGATGCGTTCGGGGTGCAGACGTTACACGTCGTCGAAGGGCGTGCGAAGTTCAAACCGAACTCGATTATCGCCAAGAGCGCCGACCGTTGGGTGGACGTCGTGGAGCATGGCTCCATCGAAGAGGCGATTGACGCTTTAAAAGAAGACGGTTATCAAGTATATGCGACGGCATTGAGTGAGGAAGCAATTCCGCTCGAAGAGGTGGATGTGTCGAAGCCGACCGTTCTGCTATTCGGGAATGAACATAGTGGTGTCTCGGAAACAGCACTTCATAAGGCGGACGGGAACTTTGTTATTCCGATGCAAGGATACGTACAAAGTTTGAACATCTCCGTGGCGGCGGCGATTTCCTTGTACGATGTCACGACACGGTCACGACATATCGTGACGGATGGCTACGAGCTTCCGGTCGAAGATCAAGCGCGCATCTTCAAAGACTGGATGGTCAAGAGTTTGCCGAAGCGTACGCTAGGACTATATAAACAAAAAGGTGTCACAGCTTTTGAACGGGAGACAGGAAATTCAGAATGAACGGCGAAATGAACAGACGTACGGAATCTTTGTCCAGAAACTGAAAGGGGATGGCACGATGAGTACGACGAGTTCATTTATCGTAAAAGATGTGACGAACAACTTTAAGGATTTTGAAGAGGACTTCTTCCGGCTGTACCGCACGTTATACGGTGACCTCGATCAGTTGCGATTTAAAGAGCGCCTGTATCGGCACGCCAATCCGTTAGTGCTGCTGGCTTTCTCTGAAGAGCAGCTAGTTGGCTTTAAAATTGGTTATGAGGCGGAGCCTTATCGGTTTTATAGCTGGGCGGGCGGCGTACATCCGGACTTCCAAAAGCATGGCATCGGTCGCAAGCTGATGGACACGCAACTCGAATGGGTCGAAGCGCAAGGGTTCCATTCGATTCGGACGAAAGCACGCAATACGAACAAAGGGGTCATCATCTTGAACCTCCTTTGCGGATATGACATCATGGGCGCTTACACAGAAGATGGCGAGCCGCGCATCATGATGGAGAAACAACTGAACAGTTGAATGGATGCCGCGGTCGTGTGATCGCGGTTTTTTTGATGAAACCGATTCGACTGAATGAACGTACTTAAAGAAAAGGGGGAATTTGAAATGTCTACTTTAGAATTTGGGGCGGACCCATTTTTCACGATCATCAATTTATTCTTTCCACTCATGTTTTTCACCATTGTTGGACTTATCGCATTTGGTGTCATCAAATCAAGTCGAAGTTACTCTAAAACATCAAATACATTGAAGGACTTACAACAATTCGCCTCGCAGCTCGCCGATGTCCCGGCCGACGATACGGCTGAGCGCTTAGCAGACTATTTACGGGGCATCGATTCCTTCTCGATTGAACGGACACGCATGGAGCCGTTCCGTGTCGCGCTCGGATGCTATCAATTGGTGATGGAGTCTGACGCTGTTCGCGAAGAGACGAAAGAGCGGGTCGATCGTCAATATAAGCGTCTCGGGATTTTAGACGGAGAAAAATTTGCCGATGAGGCACCACCACGTCGACGTTCTTCTTCATCGAGTCATCATGATATCCACCACCATCACCATGACCATATGTAAAAAGCGAAGGAATCCCTTCGCTTTTTACATATATCGTGATGCATCAAATTCAATGTCAGTCTGATAACGGACGGCTTGAATCGCACTTTCGATTCGAATGGCACGCTTCTTAATATCGCGCGCTTTCAGGCGATACAGCTCCGGATCGTATAAGGCGTGTTTGATCACGGCAACCCCATGCACATAGTCTTTCTTCGGACGAAGCGATAATTTTTCATAAAGTCGTGCTTGGACACGTAACTGAATGGCAAGTTCGATTGCCTCGACGAGCGGAAGCGGACCGTCGTGCGTCTCGACAACGGCTTGGACGTTCGCCTCTTGAATGAGACGGTCGAGCTGACGTAAGTCTAGACGAATGTGTTCAAGTTCCATCTCGATGTCTTGAAGGGAACGAGACTGAATGGTCGGAATGGATTCATTCGCTTGAAGCGAGATGAACGCCACATGCTCAATCTCTTCGGTCAATGTATCGATTTGCTCATGGAGCAACTGTTTCAATGTTAGGGCATCTGCAAGGTTCATATCGATTTCCTCCTTCTGCTTTTTCTAACCGTACCATATCGAGATGGCTGAAAAAAGGTGGATGACATCCTCGATTACGGGAATAAAAGCAAATAGAGAGGAGGAGGACGATGAAGAAGTGGAAGATACAATGGATGATTGCACTCGTCCTACTCCTGTTCGGGACGGCGACATTCCTTTATCAGTGGGTTGACGTAAGCCCAGGCGATATTCGGGACTACATCATTCAATTCGGATGGTTGGCTCCGCTCATTTACATTTTATTGTTCACCGTTCGTCCGCTCATCTTGTTCCCGACGTCCGTCTTGTCGGTCGCCGGCGGCTTGGCGTTTGGGATGTTACCGGGCGTCATCTATACCGTCATCGGGGCGACATTGAGTGCGCTTGTTGCGTATTATGTGGCAATTTTTTTCGGCGATCGTTTCCTGCATCACTTCGAATCAACGAATTACGAAGCCATTCAGCGTAAAATCGAAGAAGACGGCTTCTTTTACGTCCTCATATTACGTCTCATCCCGCTCGTCAATTTCGATTTGGTCAGCTATGCTTCTGGTTTGGCAAAAGTAAACGTACTCGCCTATCTGTTTGCGACCGTCGTCGGTATGATTCCCGGAGCGTTTGCGAACAATTTTCTCGGGAGTAGTATCGCCAGTGGGGATTGGACGCTCATCGCCTTGGCATTTGGGATCATGCTCGTGTTGACGCTCGTTGCGACCGTTTTCCGTGAACCGATCAAGCGACAGATTCATCGCTATCAAAAAAAGTAGGCGACTCCAGATGGAGCGCCTACTTTTCAATTAACGGTTGTCGACCGTCTCTGGATACAGGTCATGGTTGAACAGACGGTGTTCTGCCATTTTTTCATATTTTGTGCCTGGCTTTCCGTAGTTGTAGTACGGATCGATTGAGATACCGCCACGTGGTGTGAATTTCCCCCACACTTCGAGATAGCGCGGTTCCATCAATTTCACGAGATCTTTCCCGATGACGTTGATGCAGTTCTCGTGGAAGTCACCGTGGTTACGGAAACTGAACAAGTACAACTTCAACGATTTCGACTCGACGAGTTTCTCATCCGGGATGTACGAGATGTAGATGGTTGCGAAGTCCGGTTGGTTCGTGATCGGGCACAACGATGTAAATTCGGGTGCGTTGAATTTCACGAAGTAGTCGTTCTCCGGATGACGATTCGGGAACGCCTCCAGGACGTCAGGTGTGTATTCAAAAATATATGGGACGCTCTTCTGTCCGAGGAGCGAGAGGTCTTGTAAGTCTTCTGGTCTCATGTTCATTCTCCTTAGACGCCACGTTCGTTGGCGTACAGTAATGTGTGTAGTTGTGGTAGGACGCGGACGCTTTGCCATGACGGGTCGCGTGCGACGTCTTCCCATAGTTGTTTCAAACGACGGAGCTGGGCATCGGTGATGTCTCCGTCTGCACCAGGCTCCGGGTTACCAGCCGACAAATACATGACGTCCGGTGAGTAGCGCTGCTGCACTTCTTTCGCGTAGGCAAGGTCCGCTTCATCAAAGACAGCGACTTTGAATGTCGTCTGCTCCGGGCGCAACTGTTCGACGATAGCGTCTAGTTGCTCCCAGTTCGTTTTCATACCAGACGATGGAGGTTTCGGACTGAGGGTCACGTCATCGATTTGTGTGAGCCAGTCTTGATAGCGGCTACCTTGCGTCTCGACAGCGAGTGTGACACCACGTTCTTTCAACTTCTCGACCAGGTCTTCCATAGCCGCGATAAGGAGCGGATTGCCACCCGAGATGGTGACATAATCGTACATACCCAGTGCATCCAGGCGAGCGATGACCTCATCGGCTGTCAGCATGTCCGGTTTTTCTGAACCGTCCCACGTAAAGGCGGAATCGCACCACGAACAGCGATAATCGCAACCGGCGGTCCGGACGAACATCGTCTTTTGTCCGATGGCCCGGCCTTCTCCTTGGAAGGTCGGTCCGAACACTTCTAAAACAGGGATTTTCACGATTCCACCAACCATTCACGGCGGAACTCAGCGTAAGACGTCGGCGTTTCGTACAGACGGACGAATTCGACACGGACGTCGCGTTCATTTGGCAGATGTGTCGCCAACTGTTCAAAAATCCAATAGCACATGTTTTCTGCAGTTGTATTCATATAAGGGAGTGACTCGTTCAAATAGCGATGGTCGAGATATGGCTCAAGCTCTTCTTTGAAGATCTTTTTCAAGTCACCGAAGTCGAGCGTCATGCCGCGATTGTCGAGAAAGCCGCTGACACCCATCTGGAGCCTATACGTATGACCATGAAGGGCACGACATTTGCCGTCATAGTCAAAGAGATGGTGCGCTGCGTCGAACGTCACTTCTTTGACGATTTGAACGCGATGCGGACAGTAGATGAGCGAGCCTTCTTGCTTTGATTCGACACTGGTCGGAGCGAGGAATGGAGCATGTTTCATACGCGCACCTCCTCGTAAGCTGTAAGTCCGTTTTGACGAAGCTTACACGCCGGACATTCTCCACAACCTGAACCGATGACACCGTTGTAGCAAGTGAGCGTGCGTTCTTTGACGTAGTCAAAGGCACCGAGCTCGTCGGCGAGTGCCCACGTCTCTTTTTTATCGAGCCACATGAGCGGTGTGTCGATGACAAATGGATAATCCATCGCTAAATTGAGTGTCACATTGAGTGATTTGATGAATTGGTCTCGGCAATCCGGGTAACCTGAAAAGTCCGTTTCACATACACCGGTCACGATGTGATGCATACCGAGTTGTTTGGCCATGACGGCCGCAAACGATAAGAATAGATGGTTGCGTCCATCGACGAACGTGTTTGGGACGTCCGCATTGTCGATGTCGAGATCGTGTCTCGTGAGCGCGTTCGATGTGAGTTGTCCGAGTAGGGACAAATCGAGGATGTGGTGTGGGACATCGAGTTCTGTCGCAATTTCTTTGGCGACTTCGATTTCCGCATCATGGCGTTGACCATATGCGAACGTCACCGCCTCCACATGAGAGAATTGTTGTTTTGCCCAAAACAGGCAAGTGGTTGAATCCTGGCCACCACTAAAGACGACCAATGCTTTTTCGTGTTGCATGAAGCACACTTCCTTTTCGCTAGTTTTGATGTCGGAGGAGGTTACGAACTCCGGAGGTCACCCTCAAGCATATAATTTATCATAAAAGACGTTTGACAGGGAGAAAGGAAGCGAGTATAGTAAAAAACATCGCTGACATGCTTTTGTGCATAAAAGCGTTTAAGCGGTTAGGTGAAATAATAAATAAAGAAGATATAACGAAAGGAGGGGACGTCGATGCAGATGAAAGGAAAAGAAGCTGTATTCGTCGTGTTGATGAGCGGGATTACCTTGCTCGCACTGATGTTTTTGGCCAAAGCGACGCCACATATGGCGATTTTTGGCACAATGGTAATAGTAGGTGGATATGCGTATTATCGTTCACGCGACTTCAAACAGATTGAAACGGCGATGATCAACGGAATTCGTGAAGCGATCATGCCGGTGTTGATTTTGTTGTTGATTGGGATGCTCATCGGAGTATGGCAAATGTCCGGGACGGTCGCGACGATCCTCTCCATCGGTCTAAATACAATCTCTGCTGAATGGTTCTTACCGAGTGTTTTATTAATCACGATGATCGTCTCGACCTTCACAGGAAGCGCCTTTACAACCGTCGGAACGGTCGGTGTCGCCTTATTTGGAATCGGGACGGCACTAGGCATCTCGCCGGCGCTCGCCGCAGGTGCGATCGTATCGGGTGCCCTCTTCGGAGACAAGATGAGCCCGTTGTCGGATACGACGAACTTTGCGCCGGCAGTGGCGGGTGTCAAACTGTTCGACCACATTCGCTTCATGATGGGGACGACGATTCCAGCGTTCATCATCACGTTGATTTTATTCACGTTCCTCGGACGTAGCGGTCAAACTGCCGACACGGTACAAATTGCAGAGGCGCAAGCCGCGCTCAGCGGACGGTTTGACCTCTCATGGCTCACGTTGATTGCCCCTGTGCTCGTCGCAGTGCTTGCGTTCCGTCGGATGCCGGTCTTGCCGACGATGCTTGTTGGGATGTTCGCCGGTGTGTTGACGGCCGGTTTTGTTCAAGGCAACTGGAGCATCTCGAACTGGCTCGGTGTCATGCAGTCGGGCTTTAAGTCAGATGTCGAAAATGAATTGATTGCGAATGTACTCGATAAAGGTGGTCTTGAATCGATGCTCTGGTCGGTCAGTCTCGTCTTGATCGCCCTCGCGTTCGGTGGCTTATTACGTGAACTCGGTATCTTCCAAGCCATCGTTGAATCGTTGCTCGAGCGTTTGAAGTCACCAGGGAGCTCGGTCCTATCAGTTGTCCTCAGTTCAATCGGTGTCAACTTGCTCGCGGGAGAACAGTACTTGTCGATTCTCTTGCCGGGTCAGGCGTTCAAGCAAGGGTTTATCGATCGTGGGATCGACCCGCGCTACTTGTCACGGGCACTTGAAGATGGCGGGACCGTCATCAACCCGCTCATACCTTGGGGTGTCTCCGGAGCGTTCTTCGCAGCGACACTCGGCGTGCCTGTATTGGAATACGCACCATTTGCGTTCTTCCTCTGGCTCAGCCCGGTCTTCTCCATCATCTTGGGATACGTCCGATTGGGGAAGCAACGTGAATCGCTAAAAATCGCATCATAATATCGAGGTGTCCTGCCATGCAGGGCATCTTTTTTGTGTGCAACATATGACTTTTGAGAAAATAGGAGAAACGGAGGTGGAACCATGAAGCGACTCGATCTAGCATTTTATGAACAACCGACACTCGAATTGGCACGCGCCTTACTCGGTCAATATTTGGTGCGGCGACATCCAGAAGGTGACATCATCGCGAAGATTGTCGAGACAGAGGCTTACCTCGGTGCCATCGACCGGGCGGCGCATAGCTTCGGAGGGCGTCGAACGAAACGAACGGAAGTCATGTTCGGACAACCTGGGCATGTATACACGTATCAAATGCATACACATACGCTCCTGAACGTGGTCAGTGGTCCGGTTGGTACACCGGAAGCCGTGTTGATTCGAGCCGTCGAACCGATTCAAGGACATGAATGGATTGCTTCGAACCGTCCCGGAGTGAAGCGATATGACCAGACGAACGGACCAGGGAAGTTGACGAAAGCACTCGGAATCACAATGGATCTATACGGCCATTCCTTTCAACAAGACCCACTCTACATCGCGGAGGGTGAGGCAGGAGTAGTGATTGAGGCGGGTCCCCGTATCGGGATCCCGAACACGGGCGAGGCACGTGACTACCCGTATCGCTTCTTTGAACGCGACAATCCATACGTCTCGAAATTCCGTTGAATGCCACTTGAGATGTTTAAGTGATTCATGCCAGTGGAACAGTCCCTATGTGCATAAAACAAACAAAGGGAGTGTTTAGGATATGGCAAAAGTAGCAACGCTCATTACGGATATGTTTGAAGATGTAGAATTCACGGGTCCCCGTGACGCATTGGTGGATGCGGGACATGATGTCGTGACGATCGAGAAGAAAGCGGGTAATACGGTAGAAGGGAAACAAGGGGAGGCGAAAGTGAACATCGACCAATCGATTGACGATGTATCGCCAGAAGATTTTGATGCCCTTCTCTTGCCGGGCGGATTCTCACCTGACTTGTTGCGTGAGGACGAGCGTTTCGTCTCGTTCGCCAAAGCCTTCATGGATGCGAAAAAGCCTGTCTTTGCCATCTGTCACGGACCACAGCTGTTGATTACGGCGAAGACGTTAGAAGGTCGTGACGCGACCGGCTACAAATCGATCAAAGTCGACATGGAGTATGCCGGAGCGAAATATGCGGACAAAGAAGTAGTCGTCTGCCAAAACCAGCTCGTGACGAGCCGTCAGCCGGATGATATTCCAGCATTCAATCGCGAGATGCTCAACTTATTGAAATAACACGTCGACCACGAGATTCGTCTCGTGGTTTTTATATGTATTCGGGAATAGACAAGTAAGGAGGAGATTTAAATGAAAAAACGAGCACGTTCACCGAGTTAAGTTCGTCGAAACATTGTTTGGTTAGGGTGGATTCGTTGGTTTGAAGGGCTGATTCCCGCATACGTGATTGAACGGTTGTTTTGGGAATCGCGAGGCATCACCATTCAAGAAGTCGTCTACTTGGAGATGATCTATGCGCTCATCATCGTCTTGTTCGAGGTGCCGACCGGCGTGTGGGCGGACCGAACGACACGGCGTCGGCTGATTCAGGCAGGTGTAGCCTTGGAGTGGTTATCGTTTTGGATCTTGTTATACTCGTTCACCTTCAGCGGATTTTTTGTCGCCATCAGCTGTTCGGCCGTTGGGTCGGTCATTCGAAGTGGGGCTGAGAATGCGCTGCTATACGAGTCCTTACAAGAAAGTCATGAAGCGTCGTCGTTCGAACGGGTTCTTGGAAAACTGAACGCGATTGGGATTATGGCCGCTGTGACGGCGGCATGGAGTGGCAGTATGTTGGCTCAGTACCTTCCATTGGAGTGGAACTACAGACTTTCCATTCTCAGTTTATTGATGGCGACCGTGTGTAGCTTATTTCTCGTTGAACCCGTTCATGGCGAAGGAGAAGACCGATTGACGTGGCGGCACTTGTTGAAAGGATTTCAATTTGTGTGGTCGCACACATCCATTCGTAACGTCACCATCGGATTTTTGGCAGCCGTGTCCGCATTCAATTTCATCGATGAGTTCTGGCAACTGTATGCACGTGATGTATCCATCCCAATCTATTGGTTCGGTGCCATTTCAAGCGTCCTGCTTTTGATTCAGTTACCTGGTCAACTTTTTGCGGGGACGCTTATACGATTTGCGTCATCCAAGTGTTGGTTAAACGGGTTCGGTTGGTTAATGGGCGGTGGATTTCTCATCGTCGGGTTGTTCCCGAGTCCGATTGGAATCGGTGTGATGGGACTCCTAGCTCTATTGTATGGTGCAATGGAGCCACTCTATTTTGGGCTCTTGCATCATCAGGTGCCTTCCGATATCCGAGCGACGACCGAATCATCTGTCTCGATGCTATGGCATCTCGGTATCCTTGTGTTGGGGTTTGTCTTTATTGTAGGAACGACAGCGTCGCTATTTTTGGCGTTCATCTTAATCGGGCTTGTCGTTTGGTTCGTTCATGCGACTATCCGCTAATCTTTACAGACATGGGTCATAAGCCATGTCTGTTTTTACGTCTTAAGACGGACGAAAGATTGTGTCGAGAAGTGTATGATGAGAACAATCTTGATGAATCAATAGGAGAAACAATGTGGAATGGTATGAATTATTTGTAGGATTTTTATTAGGTGTCGTCGAGGGATTGACGGAATTTGCCCCGGTCTCGTCGACCGGTCATATGATTCTCGTGGATGGTCTCTGGTTGAATTCGAGTCAGTTTTTAGGGCAGGAAGTAGCGAACACGTTTAAAATCGTCATTCAATTAGGATCGATTTTAGCGGTCGTGGTCGTCTTTCGGGACCGGTTCAAAACGTTACTGAATCCGAAGTCTTTGCTCACTCTAAGGCAAAGCGGAACCACACGCCAATTCAATCTCGTACATATTTTGATCGGATTGCTGCCTGCTGGCGTCCTCGGTGTACTGTTTGAGGACTACATCGATACACATCTCTTCTCGGTCAAGACGGTGTTGATTGGGTTAGTCGTCGGTGCGTTCTTTATGATTGCCGCAGATTTATCCGGTGTGAAGCGTCAGACGACCGCTACGCTCGATGACATCACGTATAAGCAAGCACTTGGTGTCGGCTTGATTCAATGTTTTTCGCTATGGCCAGGGTTCTCAAGGTCCGGTTCAACGATTTCTGGAGGGGTTCTCCTCGGAATGAGTCACCGGGCAGCGGCAGATTTTACGTTCATCATGGCGGTACCAATCATGTTTGGAGCGAGTGCATTGTCACTCTATAGCAAGTGGACG
Organism: Exiguobacterium sp. s83; assembly: GCF_018617095.1. Classification (GTDB taxonomy): domain Bacteria; phylum Bacillota; class Bacilli; order Exiguobacteriales; family Exiguobacteriaceae; genus Exiguobacterium; species Exiguobacterium profundum. Next base: position 240,884 of record NZ_JACSJP010000002.1, read on the forward strand.
TATTTCACGCTCGATACGCTACCCGTGTTTGTCGTCGGCTTCGTCAGCGCATTTTTATTCGCACTTCTTTCGATTAAATTCTTTTTGAAATTGATCAACAAAGTAAAATTGATGCCGTTTGCGATTTATCGAATCGTATTGGCTGTTGTGATTTACGTACTTTACTTCTGAAAAAAACACGTGCGAATGGCACGTGTTTGAAACCAATGAATGGAATTGTTCGTACAGTCTAGAAGAGGTGAAAACATGGGACAAATCGTTGTAGTATTCGGAACGTTAATCGGTCTTGGGACCGTTGGGGCATTGCTTTATATGACTCGTCTAGCCTATGAATCATGAGAACGGATAATGATAGAAGCGCTCACGTTGGAGTAACTCCATGACGTGGGCGTTTTCTGCGTTATCGATCGCACGAAGAAGACCTTCTGTCTGAGACCGGTGAGCAAACAGGGCATCTTTCTTCTGTTTGCTCTCTTCCGTTACATCGACGATGACGTGCGGTTGTCCGAGTTCCTCTTCTGTGCGGCGGTCGAAGGCGACACCTAAGAACTCAGGACGCGTCTCGCCCATCTCTTGAAGTGCACGTACGACGGCACGGGCTGTCGCTTCATGATCCGGGTGGACGGCATATCCTGGATAGAACGAGATCACGGTTTCCGGCTTCACTTCGTCAATCAATGTACGGAAACGGCTAGCGAGCTCGGCCTCGTCCTCAAACTCGACGGTCTTGTCACGAAGACCCCACATGCGCAGGTCCTCGATGCCCATCATGCGACAGGCTTCTTCGAGTTCATGTTTTCGAATTTTTGGTAGTTCTTCACGTGTCGTAAAGATTGGGGAACCCATATTACGTCCCATTTCACCGAGCGTCAAACAGACATATGTGACGGGCACTCCTTTTTGACGATGTTGGATAATCGTTCCGGCCGAGCTGAACGCCTCATCGTCCGGGTGTGGGAAGATGACGAGTAACGGTCCATTCATTGATTCTCCACCTCCGATGCGCCTTGTGGGAGCGGCTTGATATCGATGTGCAGCGCACATGCGAGACGACCGAGACGATCGTGACCGGCGAGTAACAACTGTTCCTCGTGCATTTCATAGTCGGTCAATCCCTCGACATAGAGCCAACCGTGATCGAGTTTTAAACCGACACGATAGGGACCATTTCCTTTAATTTGACCGATGCTGTATTCGATTTTGGCATTACGGATAAACATCCCGGCGTTATGAAAGTCCGGGTCATTGTGTGTCGCGTAGGCACCGTTCGTCGTCTCGACATGGACGAAAAGTGGTGTCGCGACGTGATTGTCTAAATAGTGCTGAATGTGATCAGGTTGAATTGCTTTCACGTCTGTCCCTCCAATGGAAAGGATGACCCGAAACACGTAGTTCCGGGTCATCTGTTTACGATTGTGTTGCTACTTTTTTACGGTATCCGGTATGGTTCGTCGGTCCAACGTATTGGTTGAGACGGAATGAATGACGAACGGCTTCTGTGATGAACTCTTTTCCGATTTCAATCGCTTCTTCGACCGTGTGACCGTTGGCGAGTGAGGCTGCGATGGCAGAAGAGAACGTACATCCGCCGCCGTGTGTGAACGCAGGCTCGATTTTTTCACTTTCAAGAAGGCGGAATTCGTTTCCGTCGTACAAGACGTCGAATGCGGTATCGAATCCGAGTTTGCCACCGACTTTGACGATGACGATCTCTGCGCCGAGTTCGTGGATTAAACGAGCGGCTTCTTTGATTTCGTCCATCGTTGCGGGTGTTTTATCAAGGCCAGCGAGCATACGCGCCTCGAATAAGTTCGGTGTGATGATTTTTGCGACTGGTACGAGGTGTTGACGCATCGCGACCGCAACGTTCGGATCAAGAATCTCATCCGCACCTTTACATGCCATGACCGGATCGACGACGGCATTCTGGATGCCGTATTCTTTAATCTTCCGTGCTGCGAGTTCGATGATTTCAGGTGTCGGGAGCATACCTGTCTTCACTGCATCGACTCCAATTCCAGCGAGCACCGTATCGATTTGTTTCTCAATCAAGGTCGTGTCGATTGGAAAGACTTCGTGATTCCATGCGTTATGTGGGTCTTGTGCCACGATGACCGTCAAGGCTGTCATACCATACACACCGAGTTCTTCCATCGTTTTGAGGTCGGCTTGGATTCCCGCGCCACCACTTGTGTCAGAACCGGCAATCGTCAATGCTTTTTTCATCGTCATAATCGTCCATCCCCTTTGTCTGTTTGGATAGTTTCACTATAACGACTTTTTCCTATTCCGACAAATGCAAGGATTACGAGACGTGTTCATAACTTTTCAGAAAAAGTATGCAGGATATTCATCATAATTGGGGAATAATAATGAATAGGGTGTAGACCACTTTATTATTGGCTGGGAGGAAAACGCATGTTAGTGCATAGCTTATGTATCCCGAAGAAAGATGTTGTCACCATCAGTGAAAAGGCAACATTGCGGGAAGCGCTTCATACGCTTGAAGAAACAGGATACCGTTGTGTACCTGTTTTAGACGAGACGGGGAATTTTTTCCGCGGTAACATTTACAAGATGCATATTTATCGTCATGGAATGAACGGGGAAAACATGGACGATAATGTGATGACACTCATCAAGAATACACAAAAGTACGTCCATGAGTCAGATGGATTCTTTGAAGTATTTTTCTCAATCAAAGAGTTGCCGTACATTGCTGTATTGAAAGATGAAAGCAATGAATTCTATGGCATCCTTCCCCACGGCAAGATGCTCGGGATGCTCGAAGAAGCATGGAGTCGCGACACGGGTAGTTACGTCTTGACAATCGCCTTGAGCGAACAGGCTGGGGCACTTGAGAAGATCACGAAAATCGTGAACAAATATACATCAATCGCGAGCTTGATGACGCTCGATGCGAAAAGTAAAGTCTTGCGTCGGGTACTCGTGACACTACCACCGGACTGTGAAGAAGACATGAAAAACAAGGTTGTCTCGAAACTTGAACAAAAAGGCTTCCGGATCGTCGAAGTCGAGAACTTAAAGAACTAAGTCAAAACCCTTTCACTTGGCGTGAAAGGGTTTTTCGTCGAGTCGTTTTTCCATCCGAATATCGGACCAAAATTGACCGTCCCAGTAGGTGAAGTGCTCGATCCGGCCGATTTCTTGATATCCACATTTCGTATAGAGATGATGGGCCGCATGGTTGAAAGCGAATACGCCAAGTTCCATACGAGGTGTTTGTTTGGCTCGCAATTGCTCTTCTAACAAACGAAGAGCTTCTGTGCCAACGCCTTTTCCGCGACCTACAGATTCGCCGATGACGAAACCGAGCCAAGCTGTACCGGGTTCTTGTCGATATAAATGAGGCGGGTCATACATGACGTTCATTTCTCCGACGAGATGGTCATCTGCATAGATGAGGAAGATATCGTGCGTTAAGAGTCGTTCTTCTAAATCGCCAACCGTCATCTCATAATGGGCGGTCAATTCTTCTTCGGAGCGGCTCGGTCGAATAAGGTGTACGATCTCAGGATCGTTATTCCAACGATTGAATGTATCGACGATGTCGACGGATGCAGTTTTTAATGGAACAAGCGAGATATTGATAGGTCATTCTCCTTTCTCGCTTGAACACATTCGATTCAATCGTCAAAATTCCTGCTCTTATACCGGCTTTAATACGTTTAAGTGGCTCGGCAATACTTCAAAGGTGAGCGGTAGCGTGCCCCCTGTGTCCCCGTCAGCATTTACAGGAAGCGCCTCGGGTGAGGTCACCTTAACCCGTTTCGTACAAAACGAGGTGACGCTATCTGTTTCCTTCAACTTTCCTGTGAAGAGGGCGGGTGTTAATTGAAGTGCGTCCTTTAACCCGAGTTCTTCAAAGATATAGACATGAAGAAGCCCATCATTCAGCCGCGCGTCTGGTTCGAAGTTTTCAAATCCTCCGACTGAGTTCGTCAAGGCGATGACGACGAGATAGGCTTCGCCATTAAACTGACCGTCTGTACTGTCAAGTGCCAACTCATATGGACTATGCTCACGGAACGCTTTTACACCCTCAATCAAGTAAGCGAACGGTCCCCATTTCGTCTTCTCTTCCACACTTACTTCGTCGACGGCTTCGGCAATGAGCCCGATGGCGATGACGTTCATGAAATAACCGTTCTCATATTTGCCGATATCCATCGGTGTCGGTTCAGCGTCACGGAGTGCCTCGATCGCTTGCTTAGGGTCACTTGGGACACCGAGTGCACGGGCGAGGTCGTTGACCGTCCCGAGTGGAATGATGCCGAAGTCAGGTCGATGAGTAGCCTCAGCTAAACCGGTCACGGCTTCGTTCAAAGTTCCGTCCCCACCCATCGCAATGACGGCCTGATAGTGCTTTTGTGCCGCTTCACGTGCGAAGTTCGTCGCATCCTGTTCCTTTTCAGTGAAGCGGACATCGACGTGTCCATATCGTTCGCGCAACACCTCTTCGGCATGTGTTGCGTGTTGTTCCCCCAACTCTTTCCCTGAGGATGGATTGACGATTAACATGACTGTGTCCATTCCAACATGTCTCCTTTTCAACTCGAATACTGTCCTTTATTCCCGTCAAAGAAAGCAGATACTCCTAAAAAAACCCCCATGTCGATTAGCTATCTCGCTCTAATCTTCAAGGGGATGCGTTGGGCATTCGATTGTTTAATAATGACGGAATGCGGACATATCTAAATGACTTGCTTCCGACTCGTCCACGGCAAGTTCGATGCGCAAATGTTCATTGAACGGGGAGACGAGAGCCCCCATACAGGCGACCGGTTCATGATCGGGGACCGGTGATTTACGCTTCGTTTTGACGAATAAATAGTCCGATCGTTTCAACGTCAATAAGAAACGTTCCACGGCATGCGGTTCACGGGTCACGTTTGGCCAAGGTAAATGATTGAATAATAAAAAGACCGCGCCTTCTTTTTCGAGCGCATAATCCGGTGCGATGCCTTCCCGATTCAACAAATCGATGACAGCATGCAAAAACTCCCGTTTAATCGTCAATGAAATTTCGTAATACTCACGCATACGGTCCACCCTTTCTTAAAATCACAATACTACCATTCTAAACGTTTCCGACATGGGCGACAATGAAGAAGTTCCTTGACGAAGTATTTTTCCCGGCTTATACTGCATAAGTCCTGCTATACTAGTGATATATGATGAACGAATTGAGGTGAAACCGACATGATTGAATCCCTTGAATTGAAGGCGTGGGTCGTTCTTGCGCGTACGATGGATGCCATCAGTGATCGTGTGAAAGAAGATTTACGACGCCACCAGTTAAATTCAACAGAGTTCGGTGTTTTATCCGTACTGTATAAACGAGGAGACACCCCGTTGCAACAAATTGGGGATCAGATTTTGATTACGAGCGGTAGCGTGACATATGTGATCGATAAGTTGGAGAAGCGAGGGCTGATTGAACGAATCGCCTGCCCGTCTGACCGACGTGTCACATATGCTTCATTGACAGACGATGGAAAGGCGCTCATGGACGTCGTCTATCCGCAACATATTGAAATCTTCAAAGATATATATGGACCGTTAAGTGATGAAGAGACGGAACAATTGATTTCGTTATTGAAACGAGTCGGTTATAACGCAGCGGGCAAATAAAGCCCGTTGCTTTTTTATTTAATATCTTGAAATTAAAATAATTGACGATGAGATATACAGATGATATAGTTCTAACTGTTATTGAAAAATTAGAGATTACACAAATGGAGGATTACACGATGACTAAAGTATTATATGTATCGGCTAACCCGAAACCAACTGAACTTTCATACAGCAAACAAGTGGCAGAAACATTCGTTTCGACACTCCAAGCAGAAAATCCATCAATCGAAGTGGAAGCAATCGAACTCTACGATGTTGATGTTCAAGAAATCGACGGAGATGTGCTCAGTGCATGGGGCAAATTCGCTTCAGGCGAAGCGCTCACTGATGTAGAAGCGAAAAAGGTAGGCACAATGAGCGGCATGCTTGAGAAATTCATGGAAGCGGACCTTTACGTGTTCGCGACTCCAATGTGGAACTTCTTCTTCCCAGCACGTATGAAAATGTTCCTCGATAGCGTGCTCATGGCAGGTAAAACGTTCCGTTACACGGAGCAAGGTCCTGTCGGCTTGCTTGAAAACAAACAAGCGATCCACATCCAAGGGACAGGCGGAATCTACACTGGGACGGACCTTAACTTCGCAGACGCATACCTTCGCCAAGCGCTCGCGTTCGTCGGTGTATCTGAAGTAACGACGGTAGCGGTTGAAGGAATGAACCAATACCCAGACAAAATCGAAGAAATCGTTGCGGACGCGAAAGCGAAAGCTGAAGCACTTGCGAAAGAAGTTGCAGGCGCAGTAACGGTATAACCTAGAGAGACGAGTCGACTGACTCGTCTTTTTGTATGCAATCATTTTGGGTATGATACAAAGGGAAAGGGGAGTATGCAATGGCAGATCAGTTATCGAGTCGATTACTTGGAGATTGGACGGATATTATCCAAGAAGAGATGAAACAACCTTACTTTCAACAACTAAAGCAATTCGTTGACCAAGCGTATGAAGAAACGATCGTTTACCCGACCCGAGAAGATATTTGGAACGCATTTATTTACACGAAATTCAGTGAGGTGAAGTGCGTCATTTTAGGACAAGATCCGTATCACGGACCGAACCAAGCGCATGGACTCAGTTTTTCGGTGCAGGACGGAGTACGTTTCCCGCCGTCTTTACGAAACATTTTTCAAGAACTAAAAGATGACGTTGGGTGTGATCTCCCGAAGAGTGGCAACCTCGAGAAATGGGCGAAACAAGGCGTCCTGCTCTTAAATACGGCACTGACGGTTGAAGCGGGGAAGGCGGGCTCTCACCGTGGAAAAGGGTGGGAACAGTTCACTGACTCTATCATTGAGCGGCTTGGGAGTCGTGAGGAACCGATTGTATTCATCTTGTGGGGAAATGATGCGAAGAAGAAAATGAAATGGATTGGAGACCAACATAAAGTGCTTACGTCCGTTCATCCAAGTCCTTTGTCGTCCCATCGTGGATTCTTCGGCTCTAAGCCATTCTCTCAAGTGAACGATGCATTGAAGGAGTGGGGAAAACCCCCAATTGAATGGTGTTTATGACAGTCTACGAAAATTCGTAGGCTGTTTTTTGTTGACGCGTCGAAAAACCTTTGGTACAGTAACTAACAAGACGCTACTTTAGTGCTTAAAAGCATATATGCATAACAGCATAACTGCAGAAAAGATAAAGAATTGGATATGTAAGAAAAGCGAAGAAAGAACCGAAGTAGAGACATCTTCCCTGGCCCAGAGAGCGTGTGGTGCTGCGAACACGCCCAAAAGATGAATCGAATTACAGTTCCTGAGCTCTCATCATTGAGCGGTCCCCCGTTATCGGATCAAGCGGCTAGATATTTTTCTAGCAACCAGGGTGGTACCGCGGCTTTGTCGTCCCTATCGATTCAATCGATAGGGATTTTTTTGATTTCAAAGGAGGACTTCACATGTTGACACAATCGATTCCAAAACACCTAGCCCCACATATTTCACCGCAGTTCTACAATGAATACACACCAACGGATCACGCCGTTTGGCGTTTCGTGTTGCGGTTGAACTTGCACACGTTAGAAGGGAAGGCGCATCCGTTTTACATCGAAGGATTGAAACGGACGGGAATGGGGCCGGATCGATTGCCGAACGTCGAACAGATGACGGATGAGATGCAGGCGGCAGGATGGTCGACGGTCGCAGTGGATGGACTCATCCCCGGCGTTGCCTTTTTTGACTTCCAAGGAAACGGGATGCTCCCGGTCGCGACAGACATTCGGAAAGTCGAGAATATTTTATACAGTCCAGCCCCTGACATCATTCACGAGGCGGCGGGACATGCGCCAATGTTGATGGACCCGACGTTTTCGGCAATCGTCAAACGCTTCGGTCAATTAGGGGCCAAGGCGTTCATGAACCGAGAAGAACATGCCTCGTTCGCCGCATTGAAACGCTTGACGATTGTGAAGGAGAATGCGAATTCGACTGAACAGGACATCGAGGCGGCGGAGAAAGCCGTACATGAGGCGAAAGCGCAAGTGACTGGCTTTTCTGAAGCACAACAGGTCGCGCGTATCTTTTGGTGGACCGTTGAATTCGGATTGATTGGTGACCTCGACAACCCGATGATTTACGGGGCAGGCCTCTTATCATCGGTAGGAGAGAGCCGTCACTGTCTGACAGATGCGGTCGTCAAACATCCATTCGACTTGGAGCACGCGCTACAGACGAAGCAAGACGTGACAAACATGCAAAAAGAGCTATTCGTTATTCCAAACTTTGAGACGCTCTCTTCTGTCTTAGATGAACTAGAGGGAAGAATGGCGATTCGAAAAGGTGGGATTGAATCTGTGGCGAAAGCGTTGGCATCGGGAAGTCAATCGACGATTCGACTTGAAGATGGATCAGAACGTGTCGGCATCGTTCGTCACATGACGGAGTCGAAAGAACATACGCTCATTCAATGGGATGAATGTACCATTGTAAAAAATGGTCAGTTAACGAAACGAGAGCGTCATGGACTCCTCGTTGTCCATGACACGGAATCAGCGCTGGGTCGCGATGACCTCTTTGAGGACGGGACGACTGTTCGTCACGCATGTGCATCTGATTTACTCAAGGATGTGACCGTTCAGTTAGAAGGACGAACGATTCCTCTCGACTCACTTGAGGTACGTGTCGACTCACTTCCATCAGTTTTCCCGGGAACCACGGTAGACGAGTTGATGATGATTGAAAAACCGGTGATCATTGAACGGGATGAGCGTGTATGGACAAACGATGATCCGATGTTCAATCGCATTCATCTCATGCGTGAGCGGGGAGAATCAATCGACGGTCTCATCCCAGAGATCTTAACGCACCGCCCTGACGCCTGGTTATTACACATCGAGTGTCTGGAACTGGTGAAGGATGAAGGACTGAAACAGACATTGATTGAACGTCTTGAAGCGTTGCGTCAGACTTCCCCATCCCGAAATGAATTGATTGGTCGCGCGTTCGACCTATTGCGCTAACGAAAAGAGGCGACGTTTTCCATAGTAGGAGAACGTCGCCTCTTGTGCGTTATACAGATTGATTTGTCGTTTCACGTAAGAACGTAATCAAACGACGATACGTGGAATTGGCCGCTGGGCGGTCCATTTCGAAGTAATAATTATGTCCGAGCTCGTGCTCATTCCGATCATAAAAGACAGTCGTGACATCCGTCCGTCCTGAAAGAATCGTCGCAAATTCTTTGGCCTGTTCCTCAAAGGAATGGTCATTCCCGTCCGCGATAAACGTTGGGGCGAATGTGGCCGGTACATTGACGAGTGGCGATGCTTCAGCAACGACCGGGAGAGTCTCCCAATTGTACGTGCCGAAGTATGCCCATCCGATTCGTTTGAACAAGAAGCGGTTCACCGATTTCGATGATTCGAGCCATGTGCGCTTCAAGTCGAGCGGTGCAGACAAGAGGACGGTACCGAGGATAGAGGATTTTGGTACGACTTGTCCCACTTCAGCAGAAGGTGAATAGTCGTCATTCAACTGGACGCCGACAAACTGTGCAACGAGCTGTCCACCATTCGAATCACCTGCAAAGAAGACGCGGTCCAAATCGAGACGGAAGCGGTCATTGTTCTCAGCAATGAACGAGTACGCCTCTTCGATTTGTTTGAGCGGGGTCGGATACATCACGTCAGGTGCGAGTGCGTAATTGATACTGACGACGTTATAGCCATTACTCGCAATCGAAGTGGCATATTTTAACACATCCGATTTATCCCCACCGACGAACGACCCACCATGCACCCAAAAGATTGTTGGGACAGGTTTTCGGTCGCCTTCATAGCGAATCAAATCAAACGTTCCGTTGTCATAAGAAGACAAGTAGTCGATGTCTTTTCGGACAGACGTCTTTTGAACGACTTCCTCGAATCCCTTCATCTCCACTTCGTTCCCCCCTGCGAACGAAGTTTTGATTAAACGTGTGGCTGGTTTAGGTGAAAGGAACACATAAGCCGCTCCTGCGACCGCAGTTCCAATCAATCCGACTCCAGCTCGTTTCAACCCTTTATTCATCTTCCTTCCTCCCATTCTACAATCAGAAGCTTATTACGTGAGGAGTACGTCCGCCATGTACGTTTCGATGACATGAGCGATTCCGTCTTCGTTGTTTGATTTTGTGATGAAGTCCGCTTTCCCTTTGACCGTCGTGTTAGCATTTCCCATCGCGACACCGAGGCCGGCCCATTCAATCATCGTCAAATCATTGTTTCCGTCACCGCAAGCGATGACTTCTTTTTGTGCGATGCCGAGTTGATCTGCAAGGAAGGCGAGACTCGTTCCTTTTGTGACACCTGCTTCCGTAAACTCAAGGAAGAACGGTTTTGAACGGGCCACAGCCAATTTTCCAGCCAATTCTGTTTGTAGCTTTGTTTCGATCGGAGCGAGTGTGTCGCCATCTGCAAGCATCAAACATTTGACGACCGGGGCTGTCACGGCATCTTTAAAGTTGTCGACATGAATGACCGGCATTCCCGTCAATTCACCTTCGATATCCGTATAAGGGTTCGGGCGATCGGTTACGATTTCGTTACCGACGTACGTATGAATCGCGATTCCTTCCCGTTCACTGATATCATGGAGATGGGCGACTGTATCCGGCTGGAGCGTGCTCGAAAAAATCTCCTCGTTCGTCGCACAATCGATGACTGAGGCACCGTTGAACGATAAGATGTAGCTTCCGTATTTCGCAAGTTCTAATTCACGGGCTGCATCCCACATCGCAAACGTTGGTCGTCCGCTCGCGAGAACGACTTTATAGCCGCGCGCCTGTGCATCGAGAAGTGCTTCTTTTGTCTTAGGGGAAATCGTATGGTCGCTCGTGAGGAGCGTATCATCCATATCCAATACAATCATCTTGTAACTCATAGTAGTAGGGGGTCCTCCTTCAGAATCTAATGACTCCATCCTAAACCTTTTTAAGGTCAATTGACAACCTTGTCGCAAAAACGTAACTATAATGTAGAGAAGTGAACTCTAGAAGAGGTGGAAATCGATATGAATCGAATTTTAGTAGCTGAGGATGAACATGCGATTCGCAGCTTCATTATTGTCAATTTAAAACGAGCCGGATTCGACGTCTTTGAGGCGACGAACGGTCGAGAAGCGGTCACCGCATTTGACCGTGAACCGTTCGATGTCGTCCTATTGGATGTCATGATGCCGGAAATGGACGGATTCGAAGCATGTGCTGCCATTCGTGATCTTGACGAAAATGTAGGGATCATCATGTTGACGGCACGGACGCTCGAAGAAGATAAAATTGAAGGGCTCGGTAAAGGTGCAGACGACTACATCGCCAAACCGTTCAGTCCAGGTGAATTAGTGGCGCGCATCCAAGCGTTGTTGCGCCGTGTCGAAAAAGTGAAACGAAAAGATTCGAAACGCTTGAAGTCGGGACCGTTCGCAATCGACCTCGCCGCAAAACAAGTGACGAAGTATGGACAGTCGATCGATTTGACGCCGACGGAGTATGACTTGATCTGTCATCTCGTCCAAAACGAAGAAATTGTCTTGTCACGTGATGCGCTACTCGATGCGGTATGGGGCGTTAACTATTTCGGTGACCGAAAGACAGTCGACGTCAACATTCGTCGCTTGCGTCAAAAAATTGAAGATGACCCGAGTCATCCGGTCTACATCGAGACGTTGTGGGGTCACGGATATAAATGGCGGAGACATGAGGCATGAAACAACAGTTAGTCATTCGCATGATGATTGTCGTGACGATCGTCTTGCTCTTACTCGTCAGCGTTTTGTCTTACGGGACGTATCGCTACTATTACGAGTATGAGTCAGAAGCGTTACTGAGTCATGCGACCACGAGTGCATATCTATACCCTCAAGCCCAAGTAGGGTTTGAGACGCCGAGTGCCTTTTCTGTCCTCGTCCGGACATTCGGATATCCTGGAACTGATTTGACGATTGTCGACCGGAGCGGTTCGATTGTCAAAACGACGGGACAACGAACAAGGCAGGCCTCATTCTCTCAAGAACAGTTACAGCAATTGTCGCAAGGAGAGTCCGTCGTGCAGGACTATGACGTCGGGGATGAACATTACTTGTCAGTCACGAGTCCCATTATGACGAACGATACGTCCGAGTTTGCCATCAGTTTCACGCGACCGCTTGAAGATTTAGACACGCTCATTCGCGAAATTTGGATGACGGTCGTCATGATTGGCGTCTTGATCTGGTTGCTCGCCCTATACACCGTCATCCGGATTGCCGATCGCTTCGTCAGACCGATTCGTCACATCATCGAGGCGGCGGATGAGATGGCTCAGGGCGACTTCGATGTATCCGTTGAGTCAAATGAGAAACATGAGCTTGGAGCCTTGGCTCGAACGCTCACGTATTTAGGCGCGAAAGTCCAGCAGCATCAGTCGACACGTAACGAATTCCTCTCGAGCGTGTCGCACGAACTCAGGACACCACTCACATCGATTAAGGGATGGACCGAGACGATTCGGGGTGGTGATGAGAAACTGTCTGAAGAGACAGAGCTCGGTTTAAGCATCATCCATTCGGAGACAGAGCGCATGATCGGTCTCGTCGAACAGCTTCTTGACTATACAAAAATTGAAGAGAGTCGGTTGGTCTTGTATCGCCAAGAACTGGACCTGGTCTCTTTGTTACGTCAAGTGACACTGCAATTGAAACAGTCACTTGAAGACAAAGGCATCACACTCATCGAACGCTATCCTCAAAAATCGGTTGGATTATTTGATGAGAATCGATTGAAACAAGTGTTCTTAAACATTCTCGAGAACGCGATTCGTTTCTCACCAGACGGAGGAACGTTGACCATCCGCTTCGTACAATCGGAACGTGTCGCCTTTATCTCCATTATCGATGAAGGTCCCGGTATTTCACGAGAGCATTTGCAGCGCATCACCGAGATGTTCTATCAGGCTCATGTCACAGAAGGTAGTAGCGGGCTTGGGCTTGCGATTTCAAAAGAATTGATCGAAGCGCATGAAGGCAAACTCGTCATCGAGAGCGAGGTCGGACACGGGACGACAGTGACCGTCTTATTGCCGCTCGACCCGAGTGAACTACATTAATAGGATTAAACCTCCCGAATTCAGGCTACATATAGATGTATGTAGACTGAGGGAGGTTTTTATAATGGCCAATCAATCTTTGAAGCCGTTAAAAGGAAGTCCGAATGCTGTGTCAACCCAAACTTCAATTGAAGAATTGCGGATGGACCCACTGCCGTATGCGGGCAGCCGCGGGCAATCGATCGAAGCCATGAAGATGGCGATGAATCAGTTGCCGCGGGCTGAATTGGTGAAGGAAACAGATGAAGGACTTCATTATGTAGTGACTTCGAAAGTGATGCGATTTAAAGATGATGTCGATTTTTTATTTGATGACGCTACTCAACAAGTCGAGTTTCGATCTGCGTCGCGTGTCGGCTATTCAGACTTTGGAGTGAATCGAAAACGAATGGAAGATGTGAGCGAACGATACCGGAGGTTGATTCGATGAAGGACTATCAGTTGATTGTCATCGGTGGTGGTGCTGCCGGGATGACGGTGGCCGCAGGGGCTGCGAATTTAGGCGCGAAGGTCGCGCTTGTTGAAAAGAACAAACATTTAGGTGGTGACTGTCTGCATGTCGGATGTGTGCCATCGAAAGCGTTGATTGCTGCTTCAAAAGAAGCGAATGCGATGATGCGCGCGGCCCGAGTTCTCGGAACCGAGTTCAATGGACAAGAGCATTATCAAATGTCAAAAGCGCGTGTCGACAAAGCACGTGCCATTATTCAAGACCATGACGGAACAGAACGTTTTGAAAAGATTGGCGTCGACGTCTATATCGGAGAAGCCTCGTTCCGAAGTCCGCACGAATTAAAAGTAGGGAACGAGTTATTGATCGGGAAAAAATTTGTCATCTCGACGGGGTCGAAACCGACAGTTCCTCCGATTGATGGACTCGATCAAGTCCCATACTTAACGAACGAGACGGTCTTTGAAGAAGAGACGCTCCCGGAGAGCCTGATTGTCATCGGCGCCGGAACGGTCGGACTTGAATTGGCCCAGTCCTTTGTCCGACTCGGCTCACAAGTGACCGTGCTCGAGGCACAGGATGATTTCCTACCTAAAGAAGACGAGGACGTCGCCACCTATTTGAAATCTCAACTCGAGATGGCGATGCGCCTAAAAATCGGCGTAAAGGTCAATCGAGTCGATGAAGTCGATGGCCGCATTCGTGTCACGACAGAGGTGAACGGCGAAACGGTCGAATATGAAGCGGACAAACTGCTGATGGCGACAGGTCGCGTTCCCCGAATCGATGCGCTCCGTCTCGACCGGGCGAACGTTCAGGTGACGAAAGGGTATATCGATGTCTCGTCGTCATATCGGACGTCACAATCTCATATCTTTGCCATTGGCGATACGATCAAGACGCTCCCATTCACACATGCCGCTGGAGAAGAAGGGAAAGCGGTTGTCGCGAACGCGCTCTTTGGATTATGGAACAAGGTCGACTACAGCAAGCTCCCGTGGATCACATTCACAGACCCTGAGGTGTTCCATGTCGGGATGACAGAGAAAGAAGCGCGCGAGCGTTATGGCGACGACATTGAGACGTATGAAGCGAAACTGTCCGAAGTGGACCGCTTCATTGCTGAACGTCAAGAAGCAGGCTTTGTCAAAGTGATTACGAAGAAAAATGGAAAAATCATCGGAGCTCATGCAGTCGGTGAATCTGCGGGGGATTGGATGCAAATTGTCGTCTATGCGATGCAACGTGGCGACAAAATCGGGAAGCTGTCCCGTATGATTTACCCGTATCCGTCGCGAAGTGAGGCCGTGAAGAAAGTGACAGACCTTTACTGGCGGAAACGTTTGTTCGAAAGTCCGCTCACCGAACTTGCGAGACGCTACTTTAAATTAATGCAATAACACAAATCACCCACTCAAACGAGTGGGTGATTATTAGTTTGGTAAGGTGATGGTTTCAATCATCTTCGGTTCGCCTTCAGAAAGGTCGACGAGTGGTTTAATCAACACTTCAACGCGTCGGTTTTTAGAGCGACCTTCTTCTGTATCGTTCGTCGCGATCGGTTTAAACTCACCGTAACTCGCGAGTGTGAATTGGGCCGGGTTCAAGGCATCATTTGCCAAAAGACCACGCATGAACGCGGTCGCACGTGCCGAACTGAGTTCCCAGTTTGACGGGAAACGTGCCGTATTAATTGGAATGTTATCCGTATGACCGGAGACGACAATCTCTCGCTTGCCCGCCTTCTCTAAAATCTGACTGATGTTTTGTGCGACGGCACGAGCATCGGCATCGAGTGTCGCCTCTCCTAAGTTGAACAGGGCACGGTCTTGAATCGTCAAGACGAGACCGCTTGAATTGATCGTCGCTTTGATTTGGCTTTCGAGACCGTTCTTTTTAATGTATTTGTTTACATCTTCTTTTAATTCATCAAGTTGAGCCAATTCATACGTTCGTGGGTTGGCGGTCGTATTGGTCTTGTCTGTACGTTCGATGTCACTGTTTGAGGCAGTCGAAGCTTGAAAGACGCTGACGCCTCCGGAGAACACCTGGTTGAAAGACTGTGACATTTTCTCAAGCTTTGTCTGGTCGATGTTACTCGATGCGAATAGTACGATGAAAAGCGCGAGCAACAGGGTCAACAAATCGGCGTAAGGAATCAGCCAGCCTTCGGGAATGTGTTCTTCATGATCATGCTTCTTTTTGCGCTTCATAGTCAGCTCGCTCCTTTGGAGACAAATACACAGACAGTTTATCTTCTAGCGTTTTTGGAGATTCACCACTTTGAATCGATAAAATCCCTTCAATCATCATTTCCTTGATGATGACTTCACTCTTCGAATACTGCTTCAATTTATTGGCAAACGGGAACCAAAGCACATATCCGGTGAAAATCCCGAATAGTGTCGCGACGAAGGCCGCTGAAATGGCATGTCCGAGCTTTTCGATATCGGATAAGTCTTTCAAGGCAGCAATCAATCCGATAACGGCTCCGAGTACCCCGAGTGTTGGGGCATATGTCCCGGCCTGTGTGAAAATATCGGCGTTTGCTTTATGGCGCTGTTCCATATTCTCGATGTCGCGTGACATGACTTCCGCGATATATTCGGAAGGTTGACCGTCGATGACCATCATCATGCCTTGGCGTAAAAATGGTTCTTCGACTTGTTCGAGTGCCGTTTCAAGGGAGAGGAGTCCCTCTTTTCGGGCTTGTGTCGACAAGTCGACGAATTGCGTGAGCAATCCAGACTTGCTTGGTAGTTCTTGTTTTTTGAACAAGATTTTAAATAGTTTTGGAACGTTCTGAAGTTGTTCCTTCGATACAGCGATACTGACGGCCGCGGCTGTACCGACGAAAATGATAACCATTGCGGCAGGGTTGATCAGCGGCGCAACACCTGCTCCTTTTAATAGCATTCCACCGACGAGGGTGAGGAACCCGAGTATGAGTCCGACTAACGTAACGACATCCATGTCTTTGTTTTCCACCTTTCCGAAATAAATCAGGACAAAAAAAGCGAGAGACGCCACTCGTCTCCCGCAACATGCGTTCCCGATGATTAAGCGCCGTTTTCATCAATCAACATTTGAATGCTGATATTTCGTTCTTCACGCTCTATATCGGTTAATACGTCGTATTTTTTTAACAATGCGTACAATTGATTCACGACTTCTTGCTCGAGTGACCAATTGAGTAACTCTTCTAGCTGAAAATAAAGGTGAGCGGGCATACATTGTGATTGACGCTCTAACCTTCGTGAGACATCCTCTATCGAATGATCTACCGTACTAGGGTCCACGGTTTCATTCAACCTCCTCAACATTCTTAAAGTCTATCTCCCATAATACCAAAAAATCGAAGAAAGCGTTAGAGATACATTTTCTTGTTGGCATTTAGAAAGGTGAAGAGTAACATGAGGCTTAGAATAATAGAAGTGAAGGAGATGTCGTGATGCGGCATAGACTGTCAGCGCGTGAGGTGCGCTTGAAGCGAATCGAGGTACTTTACCGAGTCGTATTTGAAAAACCTGCCCGTTTTATCGCGGGAGGATTTTTACTGGCGATTTTTATCGGGGGCACTCTTTTATATATGCCATTTGCGCAAGAAGAATCGGTTTCTTGGATTGATTGTTTATTTATCGCGACGTCTGCCGGAACGGTCACTGGACTGTCGACAGTCGACATCGGCTCCTCCTTCACCCTGTTTGGTGAATTGGTCATTGTCGCCCTCATTCAAATCGGGGGTCTCGGGTTTATGACGATCGCCTTGATGTTGCTCAGTGTATTAGGGAAGAAAATCGGATTAAAGCAGCGAATCTTGTTACAGGAATCACTGAATTTAGCGGGGCCGGGAGGAACGGTTCGTCTCGTACGGAACATCGTCTTCACGACGGTCATCGTGCAGTTCATCGGGATGTTGTTTTTGACGTTCGAGTTGTTCAGTACAGAGAACTATTCTTTTGGAAAGGCACTTTATTACGGTTTCTTCCATGCAGTGTCTGCCTTCAATAATGCGGGATTCGCATTATTCCCAGACAGTCTCATGTCATTTGAGCAGAACACAGCCATCATTGTGACCATCGCCATCATGATTATGATTGGAGGTCTTGGCTTCACGACGATTGCCGATACCACGGAAAAGAGAGGCTGGAAACGTCTCGCCCTCCATTCGAAAATCATGATTTTGTCACTCTTGGTCATCAATGGTGTCGCTTGGTTCGTCCTCATGATGTTTGAGTGGGTATCGAACGAAGGGGTATTGTACGGTCGATCCCTCGGTGAGGCGTTACACGTAACGTTCTTCCAAGCCGTGACGACACGGACGGCCGGCTTCAATTCCATTGATATCGCGACCATGGCACCAGCCTCAATCGGTTTGATATTGATTCTGATGTATATCGGGGCAGGGGCGGCTTCGACAGGGTCGGGGATCAAAGTGACGACGCTTGCCGTCATCTTTGCGGATATGTGGGCCTTCATCGCAGGGAAGAAAGAAACGGTCATCATGGAGCGGACGATTGATGCGTTTCAAATCAAAAAGGCGTACGTCGTAGCCATCTCAAGTTTCTTGTTCATTATGATAATCACGACACTCGTCATTTTATCGAATGGCCACATTCCGGCGACTGCCATTTTATTCGAAACGGTCTCGGCGTTTGGGACAGTAGGGTTGTCGCTCGGCATCACAGCGGAATTGAATGATGCCGGGAAGGGATTGATCATGTTCATGATGCTTCTCGGACGTGTCGGGTCGTTGACCATTCTCTTTACCGTCGCACGTCAAGCCGACCGGAAAATTCGCTATCCGAAAGAGAAGATTTTGATTGGTTGAACGTGTGTTTTGGGCTGCATTCCTCATAGAGGGACTGCAGCCTTTTTAAGTGAACGTGGTCAGGAGGCGACATGAATTTTTGATGGCCTTCATCGTATGAAACGATTGGTATATAATGGGTTGGAAAAGGAATGATCGAGGAGGCTTTTGACTTGTTATCTTGGCTTGGTATGACAAAAGGGGAGAAGACAGGACGCCCCTTCTTCGGGGACGTGTCGAAACGAGCGGTAACGCTTGTGTTACTCTCCTCGTTGATGTTGATGTCTGGTGTGAAGTCGCTATTGGTTTACTTGATTCCGACTGCGTATTTGGAGGATGACATCATTGCGGTTCTTCCTAGTATCGTAGGGCTCCTTGTGGCATTGGTCTATATCCTCGTCCTCGAGCGTCTGCTTCACGATCAAGCGGTGTCTCGTAACGATGTGGATGAGATGTAAACACGTGTACGCTGTGATCGAACGTACACGTGTTCTTTTGGTTCCAATCATAGTTGAAGCCCTGACGAATCAGGGCTTTTTGTGTGCCATGAAATAATGGACAATCTCTGGGAGGTAATCCTGGAGGTCCGGACAAACGATGCCCGTTCCGTCGAGCGCCCGTATCGTTTGTGTCGTGTCAAAGTGAACAGGATGTTTAAAGTATTCCAATAGTTCGTGAGGAACCTCGAGCCGTTTGGCACCATTCCAAGCAGTGAATGCCGCGTCGGCAACGGCATGAGGAACGGTCCCGCGAGGAGAGCGCTGAAACATCGTCTCATGCAACATACGATACACCTCGCGTGCGCCGTGTGGGAACGGATCCGTCAAATGGAATGTCCGCTTTAGACCGTTTGGAGAATGCGCTAAGAAAGCGGTCGCTTCTACTACATAATCGTACGGAACGAGGTTTACCTCAACGTTCGCCCGCCCGATGTAAGGGAGTGGGCGCATCTGTTGGAGTTGTGTCATCAATTGTAAGACGAAATAGACACCGTCGAACTTTTTCGTTTCGCCCGTGCGACTATGTCCGATTACGATGCCAGGACGAATGATGGTGATGGGCATGCCTCCCATTTCTCGCGAAACGAGTGCCTCTGCTTCATATTTAGTCGCTTCATAATGATTTTTGAACTGGACTCGGTGCCATAATTCATTTTCATAGACCGTTCCACGACGACGTCCGGCGATATAGGCGGTACTAAAGTACACGTAACGCTTCAATTGTTTCGAGCGTTTGGCGAACGCGGTCACATGCTTGGTCCCGAGGATGTTGACGCGATAGCCGACGTCATACGAAATACTCAAGTCATATGCGGCGGCGAGGTGGAAAATGTAATGGACATCGCGTTCAATGACAGACCGCATGATCGGGTCGAGAATCACTTCGGGTAACGTGATGTCTGCTTCGACAAGGACGAGCTGATGTGGCGCAAGCGACGTCGTTGACAGTAGCGTATCTCGTAGCTCTTCTGCATCACATTGTTGATTCGGAAGATGCAAGGCATAGATGACTCCGATTTGATGCGGTAACGAAGCGAGGTGTTCAATTAATTTTCCTGCTAAAAAACCAGGGAATCCGGTAAAGGCATAATTGTTCATGACGTTTCCTCCGCTAAGTCTAATGTGAATGTAAAAGTCGACCCTTTCCCGACTGTCGATTCCACTTCGATGCTCCCACCATGTGATTCGATAATTTCTTTACAAATCGACAACCCGAGACCGGTTCCACCAATTTTACGTGTATCCGAATTATCGACCCGATAAAACTTAGTAAACAACTTTTCAAAGGCGTGCTCGGGAATCCCGATTCCAAAATCACGAATGGAGACATGAGCTTGATCGTTGTCTTTTCGGACCCGCACTTCGATTTCCTGTCCATTCGGAGAATATTTGATTGCATTTGAAATCAAATTGACGAGAACTTGCTCGATGCGATCTCGGTCGGCAACGAGATACAAGTCATCATCCGCATGATCGAAATGAATGGTATGATCACTCGTTTCGCGGAAGCGTTCAATCACTTCTAAGACAAGTTCATTCAAAGCGAAATAATCTTGTTTATATTCTTGGTGACCATCTTCCATGCGTTGGATGTCCAAAAAGTCGTTGAGTAGGACGGTCAATCGTTTCGCTTCCCGCGACATCGTCTTCAAGAAGCGCTCTCGTTTTTCAGGCGTCAAATCTCGAGCGAGCATCAATTCAATATATCCCGATAATGAAGAAAGAGGAGTTCTTAGTTCATGTGAGACCGTGCTCACCAGTTCATTTTTAATCTGGTCCATCCGCTCTTCCTCGGTTCGGTTACGGAACACAAACAAGAATCCACTATCCATACCGATTTGTCGTTTTGTATCCATCGTCGTTCCATACATCTCATAGTATTCTTCATCTCGGTCGTTTGGCTGTGGGATGGAGAAACGCATCGATACTTCACGCGCTGTCCCATCGAGAAGTTGATCCATCTTTCGTAGCATCTCGCTCCTGTCACGAGGACGGAACGTGGAGAGGAGCGGGATACGCTCCTGAATTTTGTTTGGAGCAATCCCAGGTAAGTCCATGAGTCGTCTTGCGTGGACGTTCATGAACAAGACACTCCCGTTCGATTCGGTCAAAACGAACGCTTCATTCGATGCTTGTAAGATTGACTGGATGATATCGCGCTGACGGGCGATGGCATTTTTTTCACGTTCGAGCATACGCTCTACTTTTTTACGGTCGCTGATATCACGCATGACCGCGACTCGTAACGTTTGCCCTTGATACGTCACTTCTTTCGGATACACTTCTAGTT
The DNA here is from genome assembly GCF_018617095.1 of Exiguobacterium sp. s83. Classification (GTDB taxonomy): domain Bacteria; phylum Bacillota; class Bacilli; order Exiguobacteriales; family Exiguobacteriaceae; genus Exiguobacterium; species Exiguobacterium profundum. The sequence goes on from NZ_JACSJP010000002.1 coordinate 262,144, forward strand.
CTAAGAACGTTCCATCTTGCCGACGACCAATCACTTCGTATGGCGTTTGAATGTGATTGCGAATGCGTCGCAACACATCGGCCCGGTACCCTTCCGCGATAAACTCGATAGTCTGGCGTCCCATCATTTGCTCTGCAGGGATTTTAAAGATGGATTCCGCTGCCTTGTTCGCATCGAGAATCATCCCATCTTCATGGAACAGAACGGCTTCGATGACCGATTCGGCAAACATGCGATAACGCTGTTCCTTATAACGGAGCTCACGTTTCAACTCAATCTCGGAACTCACATCAAATACGAAGAAAAAGAAGCCGATGAGTTGCTCTTGCTCATAAACGGGATGCATGAACAATTTGCCGATGAAATGTGTCCGATCTTTACATTGAAATTTCCATTCCCGGTCTCCTTTGTCGAGTGCGAGGCGTAACATTTGTTCGAACGATAGCAACCGTTCCGTCTCGTCTTGATAAGCAGAGCGCTTTTCACTTAATTCTCTCGATTCAAATAAAGCGAACGGTGTCATTTCGTAGAGCACTTCATGGGGCGCATAGCCAAACAGTTCCGTGGCCCCCTGATTGAAACGAGTAATCAACAGATTCGCATCCGTCATGATCATCGCCATGTCGAGTTCGGTGTGCATCATCGCCTCAAAAGCGTTGTGTTGAATCGTCACGCGTGTATCATGGGGCAATGGCTCAATGGAGAGGATATATTGATTTTCCCACGGAATGGCGTGTACTCGCATCGTTGGCAGTTCATACATCCAAGGTAGTCCTTGTTCCATCCGACGAGACAATTCCATCGTAATCGGTGACTGATTGACCATATGGAAAAGGTTCGAACGTCTCTGTAGATTCTCAGGAAACTGCTCGAGAAACGGAAGGTTTGCCTGAACGATTGTTCCATCTTTCTGTATTAACGCAACTCCGTAAGGTAATGCATGAAGTAACTCACTTTGGAGATTGGCATGATTCTCCATGAACAGTCATCCCTCCTTCGTGGTGTCAGACGAGCACATCTTCTATATCATTCGACAGATCCCCCTTTCATTTCCTGCCCTCAAAACGGTAAAGTGAGGGAGAGGAATTGGAAAGGAAAGATGAGCATGATTGGATTACTCATTGGGATCATCGGTGCCATATGTTTATGGTGGTTCGAGGCACCGCTTTGGAGCAGCGTACTGCTTCTCTTGCTTGGAATTGCATGGTTTATATGGAAAGTAAGGCTGTCGACCATCGACCGCATTGATCGGATGGATGGTCGGGAGTTTGAATTATTTTTAGAGGAAGTGTTCACCGCGCTTGGTTACACGGTCACGGTGACTCCAGCATCACGTGACTTTGGTGCTGACTTGTTATTGGAGACACCGGATGGATGGTCGATTGCCGTTCAAGCAAAGCGTTATGAAAAGACGGTCGGACTCGAAGCGGTTCAACAAATTGCAGCGGCTGTTCCCTATTATCAAGCACACGAAGGCTGGGTCGTGACGAACTCGAATTTCACGGACAGCGCATACGAATTGGCGGCGCCAAATCAAGTTCGTCTGATTGCAAGAATGGAGCTTGAAGAACTTTTAAAAGAAGCGGGATATAAGCGATGAGAATAGGCTTGTTCACAAGTTCGACAGAATCCAAATGATGTCGAAAAAAAAGGGTTGTCTTTTTCTTTAAACGATGCAATAATCATCTTCGTCATATGAAATATGTAGTAGTTGAAACGAGATAAAAACTACACAGAGAAACGATTGGGGTTTTCAGTAATACCCGACCGTACACATACAAACAATCACGGTTGGAACGTGCTAGGAGGAAAAAGCGGTGCGCAAATTAATTTATGTAAAAGGTTGCGTCTTTACACAAGGTGAGGCGACCATTTATGACGAGACAAATGATGCGATCGGATCTGTTCACCGCGACGCGGAAGGCAGTGTCCAAGTGCACAATTTGTCTGGACGACAGATCGCTCATGGGAAATACATCCCAAACTGCCAAAAATGGGTCGTGATGAACCATGATGGACAGGCGATTGGTCAATTGAAAGACAAGTTCTCGTTATTCGGGAAAAAGTGTGAGTACAACGTCTATGAACGCGGACTCTTCACGATTCAATATGATGTGGAACGTCACAAGTTTAGCGTTCGCGACAAAGCAGGTAAACTTGTCGCGGAACTACGGAAACAAGAAGACGATACGTTCTGCTTAACGAAAGAAGCCGATCAGTTATCGATGTTCGAACTCCTTTCCGTCTTAAAGACGTTAACGGTCAAATCACGGATGCCGCTCGCAGCATCTGTCTCATAACGATGACGAGCACCGGTCAAGAGACCGGTGTTTTTTGATACGAAAAAACCGTCTCATCAAATGAAACGGTTCAAATAGTGCTTGGCCTCGAGTTCGAGTGTCGTCACCCGATGTGCGTATAGACAAAGCTTCAAGACGTGAATGATATTTGGATGTTCATAGTTCATCTTTTCGAGCGAACGCTTCGCCCGTGTATCGAGAAGGTCGATCGGGCTTGTTGACTTCGCATACTCCGCGTAAAGTCGATAAAAATCAATCGGTTTGATGAAGTCGTCTTCGTCCCGGTCAGGGTTGTTGAAGATGAGCGCCAACAAGGAACTCGTCTCTTCGAGGGAAAAAAGGTGTTTCAAGTCATCAAGGAGATAAATGATTGCCGCTTGATGCAAGGAATACTTTTTACCGATTCGTGGGACACCGATGATTTTACGGACTTCACGCTTCGTCCAGTTTTGAATCGTCGTCGCGGAGAGATGCTCGCCGGTCAATGCGTTAGCGAGGGCGACGATTTGATTAATCGATAAGCCGTTCTTTTCAATATGAAACAAGTGGATTTTTCGAAGCTCTTTTGGGAAATGTTCACGCACGTCTTCAGGGAAGAGGGCGATGGCTCGCTCGATTTCTCCGACCTGCATAAAATGAAGGCAATCTGCCAAAGTTTGAATTGAAGTTGCGTCGCGCATACGGCCACCCTTTCTATCGCCAACAGCGTACGTTGGCTATACAGTCATTTGACCTCATTCTACCAAATGTTTGAAAAGTAAGCTAGGATGGGCACTGATTAAGGTATAATGACGGTATCATACACACTCTATATATGAAGGTGGTCAAGCAATGAATGAATGGATTCGTTCGATTCTTTCCATTGTAGTCGTCCTCGTGTTTCTCGTGGGTCTCGAGCAAGTCGGGAAACGTCTTGGATGGACGGATGAAACGATTCGAAAAAGTGTACATATCGCAGTCGGACATTGGTCGTTACTAGCAGTTTGGTTAATGGATTCATGGTACGTCGCGGCAGTCCCGCTCATCTTCTTCACATTTGCGAATGCGGTCCTTTTGTATAAAAGCCCGTCACCGGTGCATCAAACGGAGCGGAAATCATTCGGGACCGTATACTATCCGATTGCATTGCTCATTATTTTATACTTCTTCTTCGAGTCTGAGCCGATCGCGTTTTTAGCCGGGTCACTCGTCCTCGCCTGGGGGGACGGGATGGCAGCACTCATCGGGCGTAAATATGGGACGGTCGTTTATGATTTATATGGCCAAAAGCGTTCTTTCCAAGGAAGCATCGCCATGTTTCTAAGCTCGTATGCTGTCTTATTTTTATTGTTTTTGTGGAATGATGTCGTCCTTTGGCAAGTGGTAACATATGGGTTTATCATTTCCATCATCGCTACGCTAACTGAAGCGATTTCATATCGAGATTGGGATAACTTTACAATTCCTATCATCGTTGCCATTGCGACATCGCTATTGCTATAAACTAATCATGAATTTGTAAGAAAAACGTTGCTTGTCACGTCCAATAATCATTTGTATACTGTGATTCGTACTGAAACCATTCAGTGACGTGCTCGGAACGAGTGAGATGGGACCGAGACACTGATTAAATAGAACATAAAGGATTGAGTGAACGCATGAGCTTTTTACAGCAACTCCAGATGATCATTCCGGCCGAGCGCGTCCTTCAAGACGAGCCGTTGTCGGCACACACGTATACAAAACTAGGCGGTAAGGCAGATTACTTCGTGGCTCCACACACGTACGAAGAAGTACAGGCCGTCTTACAACTGGCCCATCAAGAAGCGATGCCGTTTATGATTCTTGGCTTCGGTTCAAACTTGATCGTCCGCGATGGTGGCATCCGTGGAATCGTTTTGAACTTGAATGAACTCGACTCGATTCGTCGAGAAGGGAATCAAATGATTGCGCAGGCAGGAGCGGCGATTATCGACGTCTCACGTCAAGCATTAGCAGAGGGGTTATCCGGCCTCGAGTTCGCATGTGGGATCCCTGGGACGGTCGGTGGGGCCGTCTACATGAACGCAGGTGCATACGGCGGAGAGACGAAGGATGTCATCACATCTGCGACGGTGTTGACGCAGGATGGTCAAGTACTTCATTTATCTAAAGATGAACTCGATCTTGACTACCGAACGAGCCGTGTCTCGAAAGAGGGCTTGATCGTACTCGAGGCGACGTTCGAACTAGAACCGAAAAACTATGAATTGATCAAAGAAGTCATGGACGACTTGACGTATAAACGGGAATCGAAACAGCCGCTTGAATATCCTTCATGTGGAAGTGTGTTCAAACGTCCGCCTGGCTATTTTGCCGGCAAGTTGATTCAAGACTCAGGTCTGCAAGGGAAACGCATCGGAGGAGCGGAAGTCTCGCTCAAACATGCGGGCTTCATCGTCAATATTGATGAGGCGACGGCGACTGAGTACATTTCACTCATCCGTCACGTCCAGGCGACCGTTAAAGAGAAATTCGAAGTGGAATTAGAGCCGGAAGTGAAAATCATCGGGGAAGATATCGCCGTTGAGAACGCATAACGCATAATAATGAAGGAATCGGACGATGGCGTTCGATTCCTTCTTTTTGGTATAGAGAAAAGACGATGAGAACGGGCATCTCATCGTCTTAAGGGTTAAGCTTGTGTTTGTTTCGAGACCGCCTCATGGGCAGGAACGAACGGATATTCCAAATCCCGCGCGACTGCTTCATACGTGACCGTTCCGTTGATGACGTTTAGGCCTTTGAGAAGCGCCTCGTTTTCAAGAAGTGCTGAGAATACGCCTTTTTGTGCACACTCGATGATATATGGCATCGTCGCGTTTGTCAGACCCATCGTCGATGTGCGTGGCACGGCACCTGGCATGTTAGCGACAGCGTAGTGTTGCACGCCATAGCGCTCATACGTTGGCGCATCATGCGTCGTGATATGGTCGATCGTCTCACAAATTCCACCTTGGTCGATGGCGACGTCGACGATGACCGAACCAGGCGACATGCGCTGTACCATTTCTTCCGTGACGAGTTTCGGTGCTTTTGCTCCTGGGATGAGCACGGCACCAATCACAAGGTCACTCTCAGCCACTTGTTTCGCAATGTTGTATTTATTTGAGATCAACGTATTGATTGTGTTTCCGAACAAGTCGTCGATTTGACGAAGACGAGCCGGGCTAATGTCCATCAACGTCACGCTCGCCCCAAGACCAATTGCGATTCGAGCTGCATTCGTTCCGACGACACCGCCTCCGATGACCGTGACGTTCGCACGAGGCACACCTGGGAGACCAGACATTAAGATTCCCTTTCCACCATGTGGTTTTTCGAGGATTTGGGCTCCGATTTGCGCAGCCATACGTCCCGCCACTTCACTCATCGGTGTGAGGAGTGGTAACGTGCGGTCCACTTCTACCGTCTCGTAGGCGATCGCTGTAATCCTTGAATCGACGAGCGCTTTCGTTAATTCCGGCTCCGCCGCAAGGTGTAGATAAGTGAAGAGCGTCAAGTCAGGACGGAAGTATTGATACTCAGACGGTTGTGGTTCTTTTACTTTGAGAGCGAGTTCAACGCCTTCCCAAACTTCTTTCGCCGTTTCAAGAATCGTCGCACCAGCATCAATATATTCCATATTCGTGAAGCCGCTACCGAGTCCGGCATTCGTTTCGACGAATACATCATGACCAAGCTCCGTTAACATAAATGCACCCATCGGTGTTAAGGCCACCCGATTTTCATTGTTTTTAATCTCTTTCAATACCCCGATTTTCATGGAACATTCCCCTTTCATTCCGTTGACACAAATTGTTCACACCCCTAGTATAGACCCATTCGAAAACGCTGTCTTTATCATGGATTCTAAAAACGAAGACGCTCACTTTGTGAAAAATCACAAAGCAAACGTCTAGTCTTCTAATCGATATTGACCAGCCTTAATGGCTAAATAAATCATGGACCGTTCGGGTAAGGAAACTTGCGTGATATTCGTCAACTCTTCGATGCGGCGAATCCGATACAGAACGGTATTCGGATGGATATGAAGATGGGCGGCGACTCGTTTGACGTTCCCATCAAAATAAAAATACCATTCGAGTGTCTTCACGAGTTCGGTCTGATGGGATGAGTCATAATGTTGCAACCGTTCGACGGTCGGATGGGTTTCAAGTCGGAGCCCGATACGCCGAGCGAGTTCCGGGACGAGTTGATAAATGCCGATCTGCTCAAATGCACGGGAAGTCGAGAGTTCGAGCGGGAACTTGCGACGCAGCGTGGTCACCCGTCGCGCTTCTTCCGCTGCGGCATATAACATGTCACTTTCGAAAAAACGTCGACTGATGCCAAGGTGTGGTTCGGATTCGCTGAACTTGTCTTGAAGCAATTGTTCGAATCGTTCCGCCCAGGCAATGAGTGCGGTCTCTTCATCGGAGAGTTCAGACTTCATATAGTGCCAGACGAGTAGCTGCTGACCGTCGATGGCATGTAAAACGACTTCAATGGCCTCTTGCGTCGCGAGCACATAGTGAAGGCGTTCCGCAAGTTGAGGGGTGATCGGTTGAGCGCATTCGATGACCGTCAACCGACTGGCGACAGCAATCGGGGCAAGCTCGTTCAACCGTTCACGATTGGCATCCGTGAGAGTCGGGGAAGCGAGTACATCTAATAAGAAGCGCTCGAGCTCGGCGCTGATTCGCCGCTCATGCATCGCAATGGTCATCAGTAATTTTTTGGCGATGGTTGCCCCTTCTTGCAGGATAGCTAGTTCTTGAGTGCTGAACGGATTCGTCCGAGCCAAGCTCCAAATATAGCCGAGTACTTCATCATGTTGTTTGATGACGATGGCTGCGCGTTCTCCGAGACCGACGGCGAGACGGGCCGGGATGACGACGGGTTCATCTTGGTCGATGACTTCTTGTAAAATGCCACTCTCCCATAGATCTTCGATGACGGCTTCTGGGACACGACGCCCGATGATGGTCGCAATCCTGGCCGGGTCGGTCGAATCGGGGTGGGTGCTATAGGCGAGCAATTGGTGGTGGCGGTTCTCGATCGTGATTGGTGCTCGAATCGCTTGTCCGATGGCTTCGGCGAGTGTATCGAGTGACTCGTAAGATTTCTGCAAAAAAGGCATGTCGATTCCTCCTCTCTCTTGAGTATAACTTCTTCTTTGTGAAACTTCACAAAAAGAATCAAGAGTGTGAGAAATGACATACCTTGTTCCATTACATTGGGAAAAACAATCCGACGACGAGACCGAGTAGCGCTCCGACGATAACCTGGAACGGCGTATGGCCGACAAGCTCATTCAAGAGCGGGGTCTCATGTTTGATTCCTTTGAAATAATCGTTCAAGAGCCGTGCTTGGAAACCGACCGCCTGCCGAACTCCGGTCGCATCATACATGACGATGGTGGCAAAGACGACAGCGAGAGCGAATAGACTTGAGTCAATGCCTTCCATTCGCCCGATTGCCGTAGCGAGTGCGACGACGGTGGACGAGTGCGAACTCGGCATGCCGCCTGAAGCGAACATGATTTCAATTTCAAAATCTCTTGTTTTAATGAGTTCAGTTACGAGCTTGGCCGCTTGGGCGATAAACCAAGCGAGAATCGCGGCGAGTAAAGGTTCGTTAAACATACGTGCATTCACTTCCTGTCTGACATAGTATCTTCAATATACCCGAAAGAGGAGCAAGCTAGACGTTAAGATTTCGTCAAAAAAAGATGTCTTGGACACGTTCTCCAAGACATCTTCTGGTCGATTTTTGTTACCCGACTACTCCTTCAGTTTCCTGAAGTTTCTCTGCAATGTTATCGATGATATAACGGTTGCGTGGGTGTTCTTGACACTCCTTCGAGCATGAACGCATTTGTTTTGGTTCACACTCTTCACAACAGAAATGCTGTACATTGCACTCCGGGTTAGCACAATTAACGTAACGAACCGTCTCGGTCCCACAGTGCATACAGTGTGAGACGACAGATGGGTTCACGGAGTTAACCGGGACGTTGATGCGCTCGTCAAAGACGTAGAGCTCGCCTTCCCAGTCTTCTCCTTTTGTCGCTTCATCCTTACCATACATCGCGACGCCACCTTTAAGGTGGAAGATGTTGTCGTGACCAAGGTCACGCATATATGCTGTAAATTTCTCGCAACGGACGCCACCGGTACAGTACGTGAGAAGTGTTTTCCCTTCGTAGAGGTCCTTGTTCTCTTCGAGCCATTCCGGCATGTAACGTGAAGCCTCTACATCGATTTTGATCGCATTTTTAAAGTGACCAAGTTCGTACTCGTAGTTGTTACGAACGTCGAGGATGACGACATCATCACGATTCATCATCTCTTTCCATTCTGCTGGTTCAAGGTATGCACCGTGTTGTTTCGGTACATCAAACTCGCCATCAAAGCGCCACGTCACGAGCTCTTTCTTGTGACGGACAAAAATTTTCTTGAAGGCATGCTCTTCGACTTCATCGATTTTGAACTCGATATCGCTGAAGAGAGGGTTTGCTTTCAAGTCATTCATGTACTGCTCGGTTTGCTCCCAAGTACCAGAGCACGTCCCGTTGATTCCTTCGGAGGAAATCAAGATGCGTCCTTTGATGCCGAGGTCCTTACAATACTTCAAATGTTCTTGCGTGAGTGTTTCTGGGTCTTCGATGTTGACGTACTTATAGTACAACAAGACCCGCATTGGTTTTGTTTCCATGTTGTGTTGCTCCCCTGTGTTCAGTTTTTTGCAGGAAAACGAACGTTGGGTTGTGTCGTTCGACGAATAGACTTGCCTGCAACCACAAGTCCATTATTATATGATAAATATCACGACGAATTTTCGCAAATGGTTTTTAATTTTTTTTGACGAATGCAGGGAGATGCGTCTTGAAAATTGAATTCGGGTAATAGAGTAGTAACGAAAGTTGAAGGTGGAACGACTATGCTAAATTCTCTCCAACAGTACATTATCCAATTGATCGAATGGCTTCAAAGTTTGCCTGGTGGTCCATGGGCCGGTCTAGGTGCACCGTTTTTAGAAGCGATTTTTCCATTTTTACCACTCGTTTTAATCATCTCTGCGAATGCGGCGACATACGGCTTTCTGTTAGGGGTCCTCTTATCCTGGATTGGGAACCTTCTTGGAACGATCGTCGTCTTTGCAGCCGTCCGTTATGTGTTCCGCAAACCGATGACACGCTGGCTCGAGAAACATAAGGCGGCGGTCTATTGGTTAGAACGCGTCAATCATATGAGTCCGATCTCACTCGGATTCTTATATTCTCTTCCATTCATCCCGGTCAGTTTGATCACGTATTTATTGGCGCTCATTCAGATGCCGCTCCGTACGTTCATCATGGCGGCAGGATTCGGGAAACTGCTCGTCGTCGTGATTTTTTCTGTCATTGGGGACCAGTGGGAAGAATTTATCCAAAGCCCGTTTCGCTTATCCATGCTCGGTCTGCTCCTCATCGTATTATGGGCCATCAGTCGAGGACTTGAAGAAGTGCTCAAACGACGGGCGTTCAAGAAACGCAACGAGCAGTTGAAACAAGAAATGATAACCAAACGACAAACACCCCTTTGAACAAGGGGTGTTTTCACTTATGACTGTTTTTTGAAACGCGGGAAATTGAATGCGATGGCGATTCCTCCACAAATAAAGAGGAGGAACGGATAAAACATGAACGGGACGAGGTCCGGCGAAGCGGTCTTCGTCAACTCTGCGGCGATGAGAAGTTGTGCTCCATATGGGAGAATTCCTTGTACACCACATGAGAAGATATCGAGTACGCTCGCTGATTTCTTCCGTTCGATGTCATACTCGTCCGCGATGTTCGCTGCAAGTGGACCGGCTACGAGAATGGAAATCGTATTGTTCGCCGTCGCTACGTTTGTCGCACTGACAAGTCCAGCGATGCTCCATTCGGCACCGGCACGTTTTTGAATACGAGATGTCAACGCGTCACGTAAATACGTGAGTCCGCCGTTGTGTGAGATGAGACCGACGAGTCCACCCATGAGTAATGTCAGGAATGAAATTTCGGCCATGCCAATCATCCCGTCCGCAATAGCTGTCACAAACGCCGTGACGGATAGGCTTCCATCTAGGAGACCGATGATGCCGGTGAGCGTGATGCCGCCTAACAGAACCAAAATGACGTTCAGTCCTGTCAATGCGAGTCCGATGACGGCAAGATACGGAATCAGTTTGTACCATTCGAATGCGGCGACATCGACCGTTGACTCCCCATTTGACAAGACGGCGAGTAAAACCGTCGTGATGATGGCAGCAGGTAGCACGATCCAGAAGTTCGTGCGGAATTTATCACGCATGTTCGTTCGTTGCGTCCGGACGGCAGCGATCGTCGTGTCCGAGATGAACGAGAGATTGTCCCCGAACATCGCCCCTCCGACAACGGCTGCGGCAGCGATGGCGACATTGACGCCACTCTCTTCATGGATACCGAGGGCGATCGGTGCAAGTGCCGCAATTGTACCCGTCGACGTTCCCATCGCCATTGAAATGAAAGCGGCGATGACGAAGAGTCCACTCAAGAGAAGCGAGGGCGGTAATAAAGTCAAGGCAGCGTTGACCGTCGCGTCGATGGCACCGATGGCTTCCGCTACCGTTGAAAAGGCGCCAGCCAGTAAGAAAATGAAAATCATGATGATGATGCCCGGATTGCCGGCTCCTTGCGCGATGCGCTCGACGGTTTGGGTGGCACTTCCTTTTGTCATGAATGCCGCAACCATCAAGGCGATGATGGCTGCGACGAGTACCGGAAACTTATAAAAGTCTCCGTAATAGACACCCGCCCCGATGAAGAAGAGTAAGAAGACGAGTAACGGCAAGAGTGCCCATTTGTTTGCTGTTGGTTGTTCCAAAATAATCACCTCACTAAAAATAAAAAGGACCCTTTCTTAAGAAAAAGGTCCTTCGTGCGAAATACCCTTTTCATCTTTCGAGCAATACGCCCGCTGGATTTGGCACAGGTTCCCCGCTGCCGAGACTTCACAGGGCCAGTCCCTCCGTCTCTCTCGATAAAAAGTGAATCTATCCAATTAGTAAACACGTTCCCTAACGTACCTGTTTCAAATCTGCTTGTCAACTTAAAAACTCCCCAATTCGATGTGAGAAAGGGGAGTTTACGTCGTTAAATTGTTGAAGTGCGCCACGCGGTTACGTCCCGCATATTTCCCACCGACATATAGCGCACGGTCCGCGTTTCGAATCGTATCGTCTAAGCGCTTATTTCCAAACGCATCGATTGTATCGACCCCGATGGACGCGGTCACAGAAACCTCGTGATGATCGACAAGGAACGGTTTCGCTTCGATTTGCTGGCGAATTCTTTCTGCAATGTCAACGGCTTGAGACATGTCACAATGATTGAGAAGCAAGATAAACTCTTCCCCACCATAACGGGCGGCAAAGTCATCAGCGCGAAGGGCTTGCCGGATACGTCGACCAAATTCCTGCAACACTTGGTCACCGACTTGATGGCCATACGTATCATTGATTTTTTTAAAGAAATCGATGTCGAGCATGGCGACCGAGATCGGATACATCGAGATGTCGGATATTTGTTGAATCCCGTATTCGTAGAAGGCGCGGGCATTGGCGAGGAGAGTCAAACTATCCGTCCGGCTCTCGGTATACAGACGATCTCGTTCATGACAACGGCTGATGGTCCGATTGAACGATTTGAGCAACTTGATGATTTCATGTTGGATAATCTTCGGATATCCATATACGCGTTCACCCGTCATCACGATCCATGTGCGAATTCCCTCAATCTCTTCCGAACGAATCGAGACGAAGCTGTGGTAGTCGTCATGAAAAGCGTCAGACAATGAGGCATCCCACTCAAATCGCATCTCGTAGTCAAGGACCGGCTCGACAGGTTGACTGATATCCAGTAGCGCAAATACGACGGGGCGATCAATCGGTTGACGTGTCTTCAAGTCGAAGTAGAGTGTGCGATCAAACAGTTTGAACTCGATATATCCTTCATCGTAATGGTTCAATTGTTCACACTGACTTAAAAAGACTTCAATGGCTTGTGCTTCGCTCTGTGATAAAGAGACGGCTTCTTTCGCTTCGTCGTACTGTTCAATCAGAGATTTATACGCATCCTGTCGTCCCTTTTGAATGAGAAGTCGTTTGATGAAGAAGGTCAACGCTGCCGCGATGCTACTGACGACAAGTAAATTCGTCTCTCGGAAGAACGCTGCCGCTAAGATGAAGATCAAACTGACGACATATGTGTAGAAAGCGATTTTCATGAAGTCGCTCAATGCGATATCGACGCGGAACCACCATCTCACCTGATATTTTTGAAATACGGTATTTAACAAGATAGCAAAGAATAACCCGGCAAGCGGTACAAACGATTCTTGCGAATAAAAATCAAGGCCGGTTACCCCACCGAGGGCGAGATAGACGGTAGCGGGAATGACAATTTCTAAGTATGCCGTAATGGCGTTCCACGGATAGGTGAAGCGAAAACGGCGTATGGCGACTTTTGGTCTCAAATTGGCGAATTGAAAGACGAATAATCCAATCTGGTTGACGATGAGTGCGGTTTCAAATCCAAAGAATAGAAAAAGAATTAATACGATACTCTCAGAGAATGTGAAGTACACACCTTTGACTTCGATTGAATCGAGTTGAAAGATGATGACGAGTAATGAGATTAAAATAAAGGACAACGGATCAATGGTCGGGGCGTGCAGCACATCCAATGTAAATAATCCGATGGTGAAGCAGAACAAAACACTCCATATGCTCCAACCGAGCACGGACATCTTGCGAAAGTGGTTCATGTGTTCCCTCCTAGCATGGGACATTTCAAGATATAATAGTAAAGATTCGTCATGATTTCTTGCGAGTCCTGCCTTTCTTTTATCATGCTTGAATTCTAGCATTGAGTATACAGGGAATATCCTCTATAATGAAGTTGCTTTTCAACCGCATAGACGAAAGTCGATGAAAAAGAGAGTAACGATGGTTTAGTCAACAAAGCGACCTGGGGATTGGTGAGAGCCTGGGCTGACAAACGTCGCGAAACGCACTTTTGAGATGCTATCCGAAACGAGAGTAGGCATAGCCGGAGGGAACCGTTATCACCATAAAGCGGTCTGCATCATGCAGGCAAGAAGAGTGGTACCGCGGGAATTCCCGTCTCTTTGCATCTATGCAAAGGGCGTTTTTTTTATGAGTTGTTATTGAAGAAGGAGGACATACAGATGAGTTATGAACGCAAGTATGCAGAAGCACTATCCCGTGTCATCGGTGAAGAACTCACGATTGACCAAATTGAAGCATTGATTGAGAAGCCAAAACACGAGGCGCACGGTGACCTCGCGTTCCCGTGTTTCCAATTGGCGAAAGCTTACCGGAAAGCACCTGTCATGATTGCGACAGATATCGCAAATGAATTGAACGATGAATTGTTCACGAAAGTGGAGGCGGCGGGACCTTACGTCAACGTCTTCTTGAGCCGTGATGTCGTATCAAAAGAAATCATCAACACGGTGCTTGAGGAAAAATCAGAGTATGCAACACACGAGGCACGCAATGAAACGATTGTGACGGACTTCTCGTCACCAAACATTGCGAAGCCGTTCTCGATGGGTCACTTGCGTTCGACGGTGATTGGGAATGCAATCAACCAAATCGCACGTAAAAACGGATATGACGTCGTCGGCGTCAACCACCTTGGAGACTGGGGCACTCAGTTTGGGAAATTGATGGTCGCCTACAAGAAGTGGGGCGATGAGGAAGCGGTACGCGCCAACCCGATCGCAGAACTCTTAAAATTATACGTCCATTTCCACGAAGAGGCGAAGACACAACCAGAACTCGAAGACGAAGGTCGTGCTTGGTTCAAAAAGCTTGAAGATGGTGATGCGGAAGCGACAGAGCTTTGGAAGTGGTTCCGTGACGAGTCACTTAAAGAGTTCCAAAAAGTATATGACCTCCTCGGTGTGAAATTCGAAAGCTTCAACGGGGAAGCGTTCTATAACGATAAAATGGCACGCGTCGTCGAGATGCTCGAAGCGAAAAATCTCTTAGTCGAAAGTGAGGGCGCGATGGTCGTCTCGCTCGAAGAGGAGAACTTGCCACCTTGCTTGATCAAGAAGAAAGATGGCGCGACATTGTACGCGACACGCGACTTGGCAGCAGCGATCTATCGTTACGAGACGTACAACTTCGTACAAGCGAACTATGTCGTCGGTGGCGAACAGGCGCTCCATTTCAAACAACTCTTCTCGGTCCTTCGTAAGCTTGGATATGACTTTGTCGATGGCATGCATCACGTACCGTTCGGCTTGATCTTGCAAGAAGGGAAGAAGATGTCGACACGTAAAGGACGCATCGTCCTTCTTGAAGAAGTCTTGAAAGAGGCGATCGAGAAAGCGCAGGCGAATATCGAGCAGAAGAACCCGGATCTTGCGAACGCAGAAGACGTCGCACGCATGGTCGGTGTCGGCGCGGTCGTCTTCCACGATTTGAAAAACGAACGCATCAACAACATCGAGTTCGATCTCGACAGCATGCTCAAGTTCGAAGGAGAGACAGGGCCTTACGTTCAATACACGAATGCTCGTGCGAACTCACTCCTTCGTAAAGGAAACTATGACGGCTCACCATTCACTGGTGCAGACGATGACTATTCATGGGGTGTCGTCACGATGCTCAATGCGTTCCCACACGTCATCACGCGTGCACATGAACGCCGCGAACCATCCATCATCAGCCGCTATGTACTCGACCTCGCGCAAGCGTTCAACAAGTACTACGGTCACGTCCGCGTCCTAGAGGAAGATGCGAGCAAACAATCGCGTCTCGCTCTCGTCAAGGCAGTGACGCTCGTATTGACAGAAGGGCTCCGTTTACTCGGTGTCGAAGCGCCGGAAGAAATGTAAGACAGACGAAAGGACCTCAAAAAATTGAGGCCCAGCTTGTTGACTAACATAAATTATATCGCTCGCCTTTCCGGCGCCCACGCTTTCCGCAGGCAATCCCGGAGCCGCATCGCGACCTAGGTCGCTGCTGGGTCTCCGTCGGATTGCTTTCCTGTCGGAGTCGGGACGCCGTCGGGCGAGCAACGCAAACGGTCGTCATCTGACGGCCGTTTGTCTTTTTCTAAGGCCTCGATGGCCGAAAAAATCATCAAAAGAAGGAATCCGACATGTAACGCTTCAATCCTGAAAACGACATGAAGCGAACCAGACGGAATCGAGAAGGTTCAACGCGCCAATCTGGCTTCAGTCACTGTACAAAGCATAAAAAGTTGCCTAACCTGTTGATTGGAAAGGACCGTCTCATAATACGTCTTCAATTTCTTGGGGCAGAACGCCCCAAGAAATCGAAACCCACAAAAAAAGATGGACCAGATTGCAAGATGCAATCTGGTTCATCAACAGCCTGGACCTCAAAAATTGAGGTCCTTTTTGTATTCACGCTTTCATCCGCGTCACCGTCCGGGCTTCCGTATCATAGAGACACCATTCCCGATCGAATATGACAGCACCGACGTTGATGACATATCGTTTTTTCTTCAAATGGAACGGTGTCCCGATTTCCCACGGCAAGGATTTTCCTTTTCGGTAAATCCCGGGGATGTGACTATGTCCGATGAAGACGAGTGGATATTTCCCTTTCTCGACAACCGGTTCCCAGTCTTCGTTCCATTTGACTTGATGCCCATGTAAAAAGCGGGCTTCCTCGAGAGTCGTCTGTTCCGGCAATAAGGAAATCCGTGTTTTCACGGGATGGTCGATGACGAGCACCTCGTCGATTCGCTCTTCCTGATTACCACGTAGACTCGGAAATGTGAGTAGCGCTTCGTAATTCGGATCATACGTCACGACGTCTTCCACATGATGAAAGCGTTGGTGACGTCGTTTTTTCCCGATGTGGCATTCATATAGATCCCCGAGACAGAGAATGTGCTCGGTTTCTCGCCGGACATCATCGAGAACGGCCTTCAAATCATCAAACGAACCGTGTGGGTCACTGATGATGGCGAGTTTCATCGGAAGTTCGTAAATTGGGCATCGACGGACAACTCGAGTTCACGTACGAGTTGCATGACGGCCTGAAGATCGTCACGCGACTTACCTGTCACGCGAATTTGGTCGTCCTGGATTTGCGATTTGACTTTTAGTTTTGATTCCTTGATGGCGTTGTTGATTTTTTTCGCGTCATCTTTGTCGATGCCGCTTTTCAATTTCACACGTTGGCGAACCGTTCCGCCGAGTGCGTTCTCTACTTTTTGATAGTCGAGGTTTTTCGTCGGGACACCGCGTTTGATCAATTTTGTGATCAAGACGTCTTTTAATTGCTCGAGTTTATAGTCGTCATCCGAGATGAGGACGAGGTCGCCATTGTCGAGCGACATCTCACTCTTTGAGCCTTTAAAGTCGTAGCGGTTCAAAATTTCCTTTTCTGCGATTTGGATCGCGTTCTTCACTTCTTCAAGATTCATTTCGGACACGATATCGAAAGAATTGTCTTTTGCCATGTTTCATCCATCCTTTGTGTGGTTTTGTTATAATGATAGCAGATTTGAAGCAGTGAAGGAGTGAAGAGATGGAACGTACAATGGATCAACACACACATGCAGACTTAGATCACGTTGCCTATCACGGGAAAGACCTAGGGGTGACGTTCAAAGGGGAACAGATTCGACTACGAGTTTGGTCTCCGGTAGCGGAACAGATGTCGGTCAAGTTATATCGAACAGCCCGTGCCCGTAAGTTTGAACGACTCGAGCTCGAGCCGGCTGAGAAGGGGACGTGGGTGATCGAACTCGACCGTGCCTTATTCGAAGGTCAATTTTATGTATTTGAAGCGCTGATTGATGGGAAGAAAGTGGAGTCGCTCGATCCGTATGCGAAAGTCGTCGGAGTGAATGGGAAGCGTGGATGTCTACTTGACCCGGCATCCTTGAACCCGGACCATTGGATCAAAGAACGTCCGCTATTCAATTCTTCACAAGAGGCGGTCATCTATGAGGCGCACGTCCGCGATTTGACGAGTCACCCAGAGAGTGGGGCGACGCACCGTGGGAAGTTCTTAGGGATGACCGAGACGGGTACGACGACCACGAGCGGTTACCCGACAGGACTCGATTACATCACCTCGCTCGGAATCACACATCTTCAATTGATGCCGTTCTTTGACTACGGCTCGGTGAATGAGTCACGTGAAGGGGAAGACAACTATAACTGGGGCTACGATCCGGTTCATTACTTTGCGGTTGAAGGTTCTTACGCCTCGTCGGCAGATGATCCGGCGTCGCGAATTGTCGAATTGAAGGCAATGATTCAAGCGCTCCACGATCGGGGCATCCGGGTCATCATGGACGTCGTCTTCAATCATACGTACGATGCGTTGACGACACCGCTCGGTCAATTCGTCCCGGATTATTACTATCGCTTAAATGAAGACGGGACACTCGCGGATGGTTCGGCATGTGGGAATGACACGGCCTCTGAGCGTACGATGATGCGTAAGCTCATGGTCGAGTGTGTCACGTACTGGGCGAAAGAATTCATGATTGACGGGTTCCGTTTTGATTTGATGGGACTCCATGACGTCAAAACGATGAATCAGATTCGGAAAGCGCTCGATCGAGTCGACCCATCGATTCTTGTCATCGGGGAAGGCTGGGACTTGGATACGCCGCTCCCGGTTCGTGAAAAAGCGAATCAACATAATGCGCATAAGATGCCACGCATCGCCCAATTCAATGATGGGATTCGAGACGGTGTCCGCGGAGACGTCTTTATCGAAGACTTACCGGGCTGGGTGAGCGGCAACACGGACATGACAGCAGACGTGAAACGTGGGATTGCTGGTGGCATCACGAGCCAAAGTTTCGCTGATGAGCCGAACCAGGTCGTCAACTATGTAGAATGTCATGATAATTTGACGCTTTGGGACAAGTTATCCGTGACGAATCCGGAAGATGACGAGACGACACGTCGCCGTCGCCACCGTTTGGCGACGTCGATTGTGCTCCTGAGTCAAGGGATTCCATTCCTTCACAGTGGACAGGAATTTTTCCGGACAAAAGACGGGGATGAGAATAGCTTTAATTCAGGCGAAGTCATCAACCGTATGGACTGGAACCGGGCGGAGCAAGAAGCGCCAAGTGTGGAATATGTGAAAGGCCTCTTGCGTCTGCGTAAGCAGTATCCGCTCTTCCGACTCGAAAACACGGAACAGATTCGCAAACACTTGCGTTTCTTTGATGAAGCAGAGGGTGTGATTGCCTTTGAATTGAGCCGTCATGTGGAAGGATATGTAGAACGACATATCGTCTACCACAACGCACTCGAGGAGGCGGTTGAGGTCAAACTTCCATCTGGCAAGTTCGAGGTGAACGTGGAGGACCATACCGTTAATCTGACGGCGCCACGTCAAGTCGAGGACCGTTATATGACGGTCGCTCCACTCTCGACACTAGTCGTAACCGAACGTCGCCCAGATTACAGCAAGTACGCTGTGGCCGGTGGTGCAGCACTCGCCGTAATCGGTGGTCTCTGGTATGTATCGAGAAAGCGCAAACGCAAAGAGCAGTAACCAAAAAGGAGACGTTAATCCGTCTCCTTTGGTGTCTCTTCCTCTGTTTGAGATGCCTCGAGTTGCATCATTTTTTGAACGAGGATGTGTTTTGGCATATGCATCAGTTCCTCGAGGGGGACGTTTAATTTTTTTGCGAGTTCAACTGCGGTCTCTGGTGATAGTTGTAATGGACGCATTGGTGGTCTCCTTTCTAAACGATATGTCTTTACCGTCAGTATACAGGAAAATCGAAAATGTGTTGAATGAACACATTCAAAATCGAATTTCGCTTCGGTGGTTGCTAAGCTGAAATTAGGAAGTGATCAAATGTACGAACAAACAGCAGACTTTCAATTTCATCAAACGATCGAATGGTTAGAACGTGTAGGTGAAGGTTGGATGTTGTACTTGGCGCAAACGGGATTTATGTTCTTTGACGAGTCGTCTCAAATTCGCTGGGAGATCGACTGGAAATGGACACCGTGCGCCCTATATGTGGAGCCGAATGCAAGACGTGCCGTGGCATGGTTCCAGGAAAAAGGACTTTACGGAGTCATTGATTTACAACGAGGACAGATGGAGACGTATGCGATCCCTCAACGATTCAACGGAGACTGGTTTAGCAATTTGCACTATTGGCAAGGCGATGACATCTTCTTATATTCAGCCGAATCGGATGTCGTAGCCTTGAACCTCCATGATCATACGTTTCGATATAGCCGCTATGAAGAAGTCCCTGTCTTTGGGAACATCATCGAGCTAGCGTATCAAGGGACGTATGATTTTGAACGATTCACACCTGAAACGTGTGTGACATTGTTCGATGAACGAACTCATCATTTTTTAGTTGAAAATGTGAAGACGAAAGAAACCTGGCGCATTCCATACGAAGGAAACCGCGACACGGTCATTCTCGATCAAGTGGGAGAAACGACGGCGATCACATCGACAGAGTCGTTCCAACTGTTTCATCGAGAGGAAGAATTATTTTGCTCAAGCGTGTGTGCAGACAACCAATTATTGAAGGTAATGCTGTTAGATGAACGAGGGGATCGACTCGTCGTCTTGTCCGCACCACCTCGATTTTGTCATAGCTGGCTTCAAGTCTTTGAACGACAAGAGTCCTGAACCGAACCTAGGTTCAGGAATTTTTTGTGAAGTGATGATGAATGAATCGAGAAACGGGAAGTAGATGGATAGACAGGGAGGAGTGACATCAATGGAATGGTTAGGTAGGCAGTTGGTTCGTTTTCGGTATGGCGTATTACTCATATGGGCGATTTTACTCGCGGGTTCAGTTTATTTCGGGCTACAGCTCCCGGGTGAGTTGAGAGGAAACGGATTTGCCATTCAAGACGGACGTTTCCAACAGGTAGAAGATACGTTAAATGAACGATTTGATCGAGCAGGTGCTTCAATGATCGTCTTATTTGAAGGAGGAAATCTGGAGGCGGTCATGGACGAACAACAAGACCGCTTTGATGCGACTCCTTCAATTGACGGCGTGATTACCCCGGCGGAGAATCCGGACGCGCGTTCAGGGGATGTGTCCTATTTCGTGCTGGAATTCGAAGATTATGATGCGGCGGAATCCTCAATCGATGCCGTCCGAGACGCGCTCATCGTTGATACGGATACCGAAGTCCGCTTGACGGGAGAACCGGTCTTTGCGGATGACTTAAACGAAGCTTCGAAAAATGACTTGATTCGAGCGGAGTTGATTGGGATTCCGGTCGCGCTTCTCGTGTTGTTGCTTGTTTTCGGCACACCGCTCGCCGCGCTCATGCCGTTACTTGTCGGGTTGATTACCTTTATTGTGGCAGCGGGATCTCTATTCTTTTTTGCACAAAACATGGAATTATCTATCTTTGTTCTCAATGCCGTCGCCATGATTGCGATTGCGCTTGGGATTGATTTTTCACTGTTACTCGTCAACCGTTACCGTGAAGAGTTGATGCGCGGGCAATCGAGAGAAGAGGCGATTGTCCGGACGGTAGCGACGGCGGGACGCTCGATTCTCTTTTCAGGTCTATGTGTCTTTGTCGGGTTGGCCGGTCTACTCTTTATTCAGGTGGATGTCTTCCAAGCGGTCGCGCTCGGTGCGCTCATTGCCGTCGCGGGGGCCGTGCTATCTGCACTGACTCTGTTGCCATCATCACTTTACTTAGTCGGTGACGCCTTAAATAAAGGACGAATCATCAAGACAGATGAGACGAAATCTGAAAAGCGCTGGCAAAAGCTTGCTCGCTTCGTGATGAGACGTCCGGTGACGATGACGCTCATTGCTTTGTTGATTCTACTCCCGAGTCTTTGGTTCGTGCGCGACCTAGAGTTGAACATTCCGGACGCCGATGCGCTCCCGACTTCCTATGAATCACGAGCGGCGCTCGAACGGTGGGACGATGTGTTTGGGGATAACTCGACCGATGCGGTCCTTTTATTCGAAGCGAACGATTTGACCGATCCGATGATTTTAGAGGAATTGACGAGTCTCACAGATGAGTTAAACGAGGTCGATATTGTCGATAACGTCTCGACTTTCTTAACGACATCCGGATTGACCCCTGAGACGTTTACGCAACTCGTCGAAGCGGCGCCCGAACAACTCGCCCCGCTTGAGCGACTTGTGACCCTTGATGGGAATACAGATTTGGCGCTCGTGAATGTCAGCTTCGACGTACCTCCGAGCGATAAAGAAGCGCAAGCATTCGTACGCGATTGGCGAGACAAAGGGTTTGAAGTCGGCGGACCGGCAGCCTTCAATGAAGAGATTTATGATGAGATTTATGACAGCATTCCCTATGCGGTCATCACCGTCATCTTGGCAACCTTCTTCATCCTCATGTGGGCGTTCCGATCCATCTTGATTCCAATCAAGGCGATTCTCATGAACGTGCTTGGTCTTGGGGCGACGTTCGGTTTACTCGTCATCATTTTTGAATCAGGTTATGTGTACGATGCAGAAACAATCAGTATTTTGACACCGGTGTTCATCTTCTCACTCGTCTTTGGATTGTCGATGGACTATGAGGTATTTCTTGTTTCGCGAATCGAGGAATATTACCGCGAGACAGGCGACAATGACTATGCGACGGAGATGGGGCTTGCGAAGACGAGTAAAATCATCACTTCAGCCGCCATCATTATGATCGTCGTGACGGGTGCGTTCGCCTTCACGGGTGTGAGCCCGATCAAACAGCTCGGCGTGGGGATTGCGCTCGCCATCTTCATTGATGCGACCATCATCCGGATCCTGCTCGTTCCGTCTCTCATGAAACTGTTCGGGGATTGGAACTGGTGGTGGTTCGGAAAGAAAGATTTACCGAAACGTAACATGCACTAAAGGTAAAATTCATGAACTGAATCAAAATGTGTGGTAAACTACGTACAAGATTACGCGCAATTTGAGAAAGGAAGGTCTTTATGGATACCGAGAGGACATGGCCTCTGTTCCAACTTCCGGACTTCTAGCGTTGACTGATCGCTTACACGTGTATCAATCAACAAACGGAAGATCGGAGATGGAACAGATGGAACCGCAGCTACGACTGAGGATCCTCCTCTCCGTCAAGAACGGGGAGGACAATCGGAATGAAACGAGTTGCTACCATAGTGCTCGGAACGCTGATCATGGCGTTCGGTTATTATTATTTGAATGAACAGTTTGGTTTGGCGGAAGGCGGGTTCGTCGGTTTATCGCTACTCGGTCGTTATTTATTTGATATCGACCCGGCGATTTCGATGATCGTGCTCGACATCCCATTTTTTATCGTCGCTGTATGGTGGAAAGGATGGCGTTTTGTCGGGCAAGCGGTACTAGCCGCTTCGTCCTTGTCGCTTAGTTATGCGATGTGGGACCGTCTCGACTTGCTCACGTTTGAGATTCAAGTATGGCCAGCGACGTTGTTCGCTGCCATCGCGAGTGGGATTGTGACCGGATATGGTCTCGGTCTTGTCTTGAAGTCAGGCGGGGCGACCGGAGGCGATGATTTATTCGCCTTAGGTCTATCGAAATGGACAGGCGTGTCGGTCGGTACGATTCTCATCACGTTTGATGTCATCGTCTTGGCGATCTCGCTCATCTATTTACCATTGTCGAATGCACTGTATACGCTCGTCGCGGTCTCGATCGCAGGTCGGGTCGTCACGAAGATGTTGGCGGACGACGTGGTTGAACATACCAAGCCGGCGGTCATCAAACCCAAACTTTCACCAAAAAACGATCTCGCCTGAGATCGTTTTTTGTTTTGTAAAATTTATCACAGTTTTATAGCCGTCTTTCTTCTACACTGAACGTAGAAGGAGGGAGTCACATGAAATGGATGATTCCAAAACAACACGGCGCTTGGTCGATGCTCATCTTACCGTTCTTACTCGGCGGCATTGTCGGCGGCTGGACACTCGCGCACATCCCGTTCGCCATCGCCTGGCTGTTCGTCTATATGGGCACATTTTTCTTGTTCCAATTCATCAAGCAACGGAAAAAATCGCAGCAGATGTTGCGCACGGTCATCACGTATTTGACGATTGCCACCGTCGCCGCCATCCCGGTGTTTCTGTCCGAATGGCGTCTCGTCTGGTTCGTCCTCGCGATGATTCCGTTTGGTTTGGTGAACGCCTATTTCGCCAAAATCAAGGACGAGCGCAACGTCTGGAATGACGTCAGCGCCGTCACCTCGTTTTGCATCGGTGGGATGGCGAGCTATTACCTAGGCGCGCGTACGCTCGACGCGACGATGGTGTGGGTATTCGTCTTGCCGTACCTCTATTTCCTCGGGAGTATCTTTTTCGTCAAGACGATGATTCGAGAGAAGAAGAGTGTGTCGTATCGCAATCTGTCTTGGGGATATCACGGCTTGCTCGTCGCCGTTTTCATCGTCCTTGGGTATCCGTTACTCACGCTCGCTTACGCACCAAGCCTAATCCGAGCGGTTGTCTTCTACGGTAAAAAGATCCCTATCATGAAGATCGGGATCGTCGAAATTGCCAATTCGGTGTTCGTGCTCGGGTGTCTCAGCTGGTATTTATTTTCTTAAGAAGGGGGAACCCTTCTTTTTTTAGTCGCTTGAAGCGGTGCTCGAGATGATGGCCACGGTTGCGGCAGCCGTCGCAGCTTGTTGCATGGCGAGCAAATGCGCGAACGTGCCGTGCAACAGTAAATCGCTCGCGTCTTCCTTGATGTTGTTTGCCGCGACGAGTTGCAAGGCGACGGTCAACGCGTGTGTGTGGAACCAGCGATGTTTTTCCTTCTCCGCGTTCGTGATGTCAATCAGGTCGCGTTCGTCATTGTCGTTCGGGACCGCGACGATGGCCAACAGGGCGAGCGGTGGCAGATGTTCATTTTTGACGGCGATGGATTGTTTTTTTAGCCAGTTGTGCCAATCCAAGAAGCGGGTGACGACCTCATCTGGTGATAACTCACTAAAGGCGAATAAGTGCGAGACGAGTTGGAGTTCGTTCGAGCGGGGGAGCTGTGCTTTCAACGCTTCATAATACGTCTCAATCCGTTGACTCAACGCATCGTGGTCATCGAACGCTTGAACGAGAACGAGGGCGGACAACAGGTCTTCTTCACTCGTCAGCCAAGGATGATTTCGTTTGAACGTCTGATAGAGTGCGCTCGCCTCGTCGAGTCGGCGTTCGGGCTCATCAACGTTAATCAGTTGGCTCGCGATAAAGGGCCGTAACATACTGAAGCGGAAGTGCTTTCGGTCGAGCAACGTGTCGAGCCGGAGTACCTCGTCGATGGCCGGTTCGATGTCTTCATACTTGGCGTCGAGAAACGACAGCCAGACGAAATTATTGCTGCCGCGAAATTTTGAGAACATGCCGGTCTTTTGTTTCAGAACCGCTTGAGCGTGTTCGAACCGTTTCGAATCGAACGGGGCATCGTGCATGGCGTAGTTGATTGCCATCAAACGTCGGAAATCGTCAGTGAACCATTTTGTCGCCCCCCTGATTCCTTCGAGTGCTTCGAGGTAATGGGTGTAACGTGTCATCATCAGCAATTCCTCCTTTTTCTCCTTATACGAGTCCGCTCGAAAGAATGATTCAAAAACAGCCGCCCTGGATTCGTCCGGGGCGGCTGTTTGTTATTGGACTTGCGTATACAACTTCTGCATGTACTCGTTCACTTCGTCGGCCGCTTGGAACATCATGAATGAATGTTGCAAGATGATCTCTGGTGAGAAACCGAGGTCGAGGTCGAGTGTCGAGGCGAGTGTGACATCGCGATCGCTGTCGAGTACACAACGGAAGTATTTGAACTCCTGGTTGAACTCGTTCAAGGCATTAAGAATCGGTAAATCTTCTACGTAATCTGGGACGTGCGTGACGGTAGCAGCGTACAACTCAGCATCTGTCGTCTTTTTGTTAAAAGCGATAATCATAACGGGCTGAGCCCCGGATTTTGTTGTTTCACGCGTCAAGAACGTGACGTGCGTTTCAGTGTCGCTCTCTTTGAACGTCATGTTACGTTCAGCGGCGAGCGCTCTAAATGATTCTACTTTTTCTTCGAAGTTCACAAGGAAATCCCCCTTAGTAAGTCGTTACTCTAACTTTCTCCCATTTGGACAGGGAAAGCAAGGGGAACTAGCGTTTCATCAACATTTTAATGGCTTCTTCCACCGTTTCGGACGTATCTTCGCCATCTGCTTGAGCGGTGATGATACATTGTTCCAAGTTCTTAGCCACAATGATAGTCGAAGCGCGATCGAGTGCGGAACGTGCGGCACTTAATTGCGTCACGACATCGCGACATTCTTTTCCTTCCTCCATCATCCGGATGATGGCACGAATTTGTCCTTCCACTCGTTTCATGCGATTCAATACTTTTGCATCGTATACATACGGTTCCATATCATTCACCTCTATAGGAAAAATTGTTCAGTTACCCAACTATTTATTGTGTAGGCTCATCTTAATACATGGGGGAGTATGTGTCGAGCATCAACTATCCAAATGGATGATGTTGAAAAATTCGACATTTCGTCAAACTTATTTCTTGCAATTAAATACCTAAGGGGGTATATTAATGACGCGGAAGCGAAATGTTCAACAAATCACAAACTTGTTGAACGCCAGCAACCAAGCCGAATGGTATAAATTGAATTGAAAAAAGAAAGGTAGATCAACGATGAAAGCATCCGCTTTAAAACGTCAAATGGACTTTGAAGTGCCTGTAAATATCGTCGACGTCCGAGAACGTGACGAGTTTCAAGAAGCACATATTGAAGGCGCGAAAAACTATCCGTTATCCGAAATGACAGAGTGGATCGACACGCTCGATCCAGCTGAAGAATATGTCGTTCTTTGCCGCTCAGGTGCGCGTAGCACGCAAGCGACTTGGCAAATGGAGGCGAAAGGCTATAAAGTGGTCAATATAGAAGATGGCTTGATGAGTTGGCCAGGAGAAGTCGTCAGAGGAGGAAATGGACAATGAGTAAAAAAATCGTAATCGTCGGTGGGGTGGCAGGTGGTGCATCTGCAGCTGCACGACTCCGTCGTTTGAATGAAGAGGATCACATCGTCATGTTCGACCGTGGAGAGTACATCTCGTTCGCGAACTGTGGTCTTCCATATTATATCGGGGACGTTATCCAAGACCGTCAAAAACTCCTCGTTCAAACCGTTGAAGGGATGAACAAGCGTTTCCAACTCGATATCCGCAATTTGACGGAAGTCGTCAAAATCAACCGTGACGAGAAAACGGTGACGGTGAAACACGTCCAAACAGGCGAAACGTATGACGAGTCATACGACGTCCTCATCTTGTCACCGGGAGCGAAACCGATTCGTCCAAACATCCCTGGAATCGACGAGGCAGAAGACATCTTCACGCTTCGCAACATTCCGGATACAGATAAAATCCGTGGCTACGTCGATGACAAGGCGCCGAAGCATGCGACCGTGATTGGTGGAGGCTTTATCGGGATCGAGATGGCAGAAAACTTACGTGAGCGTGGCGTTGAGGTGACGCTCGTCGAGATGGCAGACCAAGTCATGACACCACTCGATCGTGAGATGGTGGCGCCGATCCATGAACACTTACGTCTTCACGGCGTCGAGCTTCAATTGTCTGATGGTGTTTCTTCATTCTCTGAAAAAGGGAAGAAGGTGCATTTGACGAGCGGTCGTGTCATCGATACAGATATGGTCATCATGTCGATCGGGGTTACACCAGAGTCGACGATTGCGCGTGAAGCAGGACTTGAAACAGGTACGCGCGGGGCAATCCGAGTAAACGAAAAAATGATGACATCTGACCCGTCGATTTACGCGATCGGGGACGCGGTCGAAGTACTCGACTATGTCTTCCAAGAGCCAACTGTCGTGCCACTCGCATGGCCAGCGAACCGTCAAGGCCGTCTCGTTGCCGATATCATTAACGGTCGTGACGTGAAATATAACGGAACGATGGGAACGGGAATCGCCAAAGTGTTTGATATGACGGTCGCATCGACAGGATGGAATGAAAAACGGTTGAAGGCGGCTGGTAAGACGTATGAGGCTGTACATGTACATCCCGGTTCGCATGCGGGTTATTATCCAGGATCGACGCCGGTGTCACTCAAACTCTTGTTCCATCCGACAACGGGTGAGATTTACGGTGCGCAAGGCGTTGGGATCAATGGAGTCGACAAACGCATCGACGTCATTGCGACGGCGATGAAGGGCGGTTTGACAGTCCTCGATCTACCTGACCTTGAGCTCAGTTACGCACCACCGTTCAGCTCGGCGAAAGATCCGGTCAATATGATCGGGTATGTCGCGTCGAACGTCGTCCACGGTGACAATGAAGTCGTGCATTGGGATGAAATCGATGAGCTCGTGGAAAATGGAGCGACGTTATTAGACGTTCGAGATGAATCCGAGCATGAACTCGGAAAGATTCCAGGGTCGATCAATGTACCACTCAACTCATTACGAGAAAACTTGGACAACTACGACCGGAATGAAACCATTTACGTGACGTGCCAAGTCGGTCTTCGTGGCTATCTCGCATCACGCATCTTACGTCAAAACGGCTTCAAGGTGAAAAACTTGAGCGGTGGCTACAAGACGTGGTCGCAAATCAATCGTGATTTCGAGGCGCTTGAAGAAGCGAACACATCAAATGAAACAGCGGCTACCGTTGTAGAAGAGGAGCCAACACAAATGACAAATGCACCAATCGGGGAAGCGGTCGTGTTAGACACATGTGGTCTACAATGCCCGGGACCTATTTTAGAAGTAAATAAGAAAGTCGCAGAACTCGGAGAAGGCGAAACGCTCCGCGTGCTCGCGAGTGACCCAGGATTCTTCGCAGACATCGAAGCATGGGCGAAGAAGACAGGAAACAAACTCGTCTCGAAACAATTCGTGAACGGACGCGTTGAAGCCATCCTTCAAAAAGGACAAGGTCCGGCTGTACCACAAGCGGGCGCACCAGCAGGAGACGGTGCATCAATGGTCGTCTTCAGCGGAGACCTCGATCGCGCACTCGCATCCCTCATCATTGCGCAAGGTGCTGCCGCCATGGGGAAAGACGTGACGATGTTCTTCACATTCTGGGGACTCAACGTCATCCGCAAACCGGACGCGCCGGAAGTGAAAAAGCAAGGTCTTGAGAAAATGTTCGGCATGATGATGCCAGGGCATGCCGGCGAACTTCCACTTTCGAACATGAACTTCGGTGGTGTCGGTCAAAAAATGATGAAGAAAGTCATGAGCGATAAGAACGTTCCTTCTGTCGAAGAAATGATCAAGTCGGCGCAAGAAGCGGGCGTGAAAATGGTAGCTTGCACGATGTCAATGGATGTCATGGGGATCAAAGAAGAAGAGTTGATTGATGGGGTCGACCTTGGTGGTGTGGCAGCGTATCTCGGCGCAGCAGAAGGCGGTAACCTAAACCTCTTTATCTAAACGGAATAGAAAACGAGTCGGATTGCGATGCGCTCCCCGGCTCGTTTTTTGCTTTTAGAAAGAGTCGAGGTGATATTGAAAAACGAATTAATATTGCAATTTTCGTATAATTTACCTATAATTCAATTCATGTTAAGAAAGTTGACATGACTTTTTCTATTGAGATTTTTAGAGTGATGGAGGATTAGTATGGAGAAATTGGTAGAGAAACTCGTTTCGCAAGCGAACGATTTGTTGTGGTCGCAAGTGCTCATCGTTGTACTTGTTGCTTTAGGTCTTTATTTTACAGTTCGTATGGGCTTCGTTCAGTTCCGCATGATTCCTGAAATGTTCCGCCTCTTGTTCAAAGAGGGCACAGCACGTGAAAAAGGCCAAGTGTCTTCGTTCCAAGCTTTCGCAATCGGAACGGCAGCTCGTGTAGGGACGGGTAACATTGCCGGTGTGGCGACAGCGATTGCGCTAGGTGGCCCAGGAGCAGTTTTCTGGATGTGGCTCATTGCGTTGATTGGGGCAGCATCTGCATTCGTCGAAAGTACGTTGGCACAAGTGTACAAGATTCGTGATGGACGCACATGGCGTGGGGGACCTGCCTACTATATGGAGCGTGCGCTCGGTCAACGCTGGCTAGGTGTCTTGTTCGCGATTTTAATCACGTTCTCATTCGGATTCGCGTTCAACTCGGTACAGTCGAATACGATCTCACTCTCCGTGAGTAACCAGTTCGGGATCAGCACAACAGTCGTTGGGGTCGTCCTCGCGATTGTGACGGCAATTGTCGTTTTCGGTGGGATCCAATCGATCGCACTCTTGTCGAGTATCATCGTACCGGTCATGGCAGGTGGCTACATCTTACTCGCGATTTGGATTATGGTGACGAACGTTTCCCTTCTACCAGACGTCTTCAACCTCATCTTCTCAGAAGGAGTCCTCGGAATTGAGCAACTCTTCGGAGGAGCGATCGGCGCCATGGTACTTCAAGGGATTCGTCGAGGTCTCTTCTCGAACGAAGCGGGTATGGGTTCTGCACCGAACGCCGCTGCGACAGCGGAAGTATCGCACCCTGTCAAACAAGGACTGATTCAATCGTTTAGCGTATTTGTCGATACATTGTTCGTTTGTACATCGACAGCGATGATCATCTTGATTTCAGGCGTAGCCGGTTCAAAGTCTTTCGCGGGTGTCGAATTGACGCAAGCCGCGTTGACAGCAGAAATCGGTTCGGTCGCTACATCGTTCTTGACGATTGCGATTTTCCTATTTGCGTTCAGTTCGATTCTTGGAAACTATTACTACGGTGAGACGAACATCCAGTTCATCTCGGATAAGAAAATCTATGTCACGCTCTATCGCATCGGTGTTGTCGGCATGGTCTTGTTTGGTGCAGTCCGCTCTGCCGGCCTTGTTTGGTCGATTGCTGACGTGTTCATGGGTCTCATGGCACTCGTGAACTTGTATGCCATCTTCCGCTTGGCGAAAGTGGCTCGCGCCGTTCTCGATGACTACTTGGCACAGCGACGCGAAGGAGAAGACCCAGTTTTCTATGTCGACTCGGTTGAAAATCTTCCTGGTCGTGAATACATCGAAGCTTGGGAAAGCGAAACAGAGGAACAACAAACAGGAACAAGTCGTTCTTGATATAAGGAACCGTCTACGAATTCAAGTAGGCGGTTTTTTTACACATATAAGACGGGTAATGTCATAAAAAGGGGGCGTTCATGTATGGAGACGACGCATTATGTACGTGTTTCCCCAGAAGTTTGGGTGTCATTTAATCAGGATCCGGAGATGATTTTAGACTGGTTGATTCATATGCATGAGCAATATCGGGATCGGGACGATACGCTGACGCTTCCGAATGTGGAACCGTTTCAACGCGTACTTAGTCAAATCGAGGTATATATCGACGGGGCCGACACGTATAACATGGAAATGGCGCTCGTCGGCGAAGAGTTGATTGTCAATGAGGCGCAGGCGGTCGTGGTCGGTATCTTGACCCCGCAGTTACTTCATATCGTCAAAGATACGTTGCATGCGTTCGGGCGAGATGATGTGAAAGACATGGCATTCGTTGCAAAAGATGAATTCGAGATGATTTGGGAAGATTGGACCCGGTTGCAACAGTTTTGTGAGATCGCTTCGTCCCAGGAAGAACTCGTCTTGATTTATTATGAATGAAAGTGAATTCCCGTGGTATACTGTTAATAAATGGTATAAAGGGGATTTGCTCATGGATGTGTTCGGCACACTCATCTGGCTCGGGATACTCATCAATCCGTTTCTTGCGTATCAAACGAAAATCAAGCCGCTTTATCGCATCACACTCATCTCATTCATCGTATTCTTCATGACGTGGGGGTATGCTGTGACGGGAGGGGTGGCACCGGTGCTATTCGATACAGTTTGGAACGTCCTTCTTATCGCGTATGTCGGTCTTTTAGTATTGAATAGTTATGTGGTCAGCAAACGATTCGTTCCACAGATGACATGGGTTCGTTTTGGTGCAATCGCACTGATTGGCGTTGGTGTCAGTCAAGCGTGGTTAGGACTGAGTACAGGAGAGTGGACACGATCATTCTTCATGGACGGGGACTTCTGGATGATGAGCGTCATCGTATCGCTACTGCTCCTGCTTCTTGTCACGATGAAGATGTTAGACCGACGAATAGAAGTATAAAAAAATCCCGAAACGAGTTGATTCGTTTCGGGATTTTGATTATTTCAACGCTGTCTCAAGTGCCTTGACGTTTTCACGCATCAAGTCGAAGTAGCTCTTGTCCATCTGTTCTTTCGTGACCGATTCCAAGTTATAGATCGTCACGCTCTCTGCGCCGATCTCTTGTTTCACGACTTCGGCCACTTTTGGTGTGACCGTGTCTTCAAATGCGATATAGTTCAAGTCATGGAGACGGGCTTCCTCGATGATCCGTTTGAGAGCTTGTTGTGACGGCTCTTCAGACGGTGTAAGTCCGGCAATCGGCAACTGATCGAAACCATAGCGTTCAGCCAAATAGCCGTATGCGGCATGCGTTACAAGTAACTCGGATTTCGAACCGTTCTCGACCGCTGCCTTCAATTCCGCATCGAGGGCGTTCGCTTCGTCTTTGAAGGTGCTTAATCGTTCTGCGAACTCATCCTTATAGTCGGGTGCTTCCTCACTGAATGCGGCTTCGACCGCTTCTGCCATCGATACAGCATTCGTTGGATCGAGCCAAACGTGAGGGTCATACTTTCCGTGGTCATGCTCATCTTCCGAATGTGATGCTTCTTCGTTAGCATGCTCGTCCTCAGAATGCCCTTCGTCTTCAGCATGTCCTTCTTCTTCATGGACATGGACGGTATCCGCCGCATCGAGTAACTTCACGTTCTCGGCTGTTTTGACGAAGGCGACGTTCTGACCCTCTAAACTCTTCTCCATAGACTCGACGTAAGGTTCAAGGTCATGACCAATCGTCAAAAAGAGGTCGGCTTCTGCGATTTGTGTCATTTGCTTTGAAGTTGGCTCATACGTATGCGGATCAGCCCCAGGTGGAATGACCATCTCCACGTGGACGCGGTCGCCACCGATTTCTTCGGCTAATGATTTTAATGCAAACGTTGAAGCGAAGACGGTCAGTTGACCATCTGTCGATTCAGATGCGTTATCTCCTTCGGTATTTCCACACGCACCAAGTAAAAGCGTACCGGCTACGACTGCGCCTAACCAAGTTTTCTTCATCTTCCATCTTCCACCTTTCAAGTTATCTGAATATTAAATCGTAACTGTTACGTTTTATGACTGCGAGTAATATTATAGTGTGACCTTTGGAGCACGTCAAGTCCGACTTCTGATGGATAGATTTTTGAAAAAAGCGGGAATATGATTAAAAAAAGGAACGAGGAGTGGATTGTATGAGAAAGGAGACTGCCTGGTTTGTCGGGGGCGCGGCGATTGCTGCGGCGACGGCAGCCGGGGCTAGCGTGTGGAGTCAGTACGGGTCCCTTGTCAGATGGCAAGAACCCAAGTTGCCGATTCAACCGACAACACGCCGGCGCCACACGTACACGTATAAAATTGTTCACGATCGTCCGCTCCAATTTGATTTGTATCTCCCCCCTGGGGAGGGACCCTTCCCGGTGGCGGTATATGCTCATGGGGGAGCGTTCGTCAGAGGGAATCGGAGTATGGTGACCCTGTTTCATCCGTTGCTCGACCACTTTTTGGGGAAAGGGATCGCGGTCGTCAGCATCGATTACCGTCTATTTGAAGACGGGGTGTACTTCCCTGACAATATTTTTGATGTTTCTGATGCCCTGTGCTATTTGAAACAACATGAATCGCTGTTGACGCTAGATACAAGTCAACTACTCGTTTGGGGGGACTCAGCAGGCGCCGCGCTCATGCTTGCGGCTGCGCTCGATCGTCATCGACAATTTGCGGGCGATTTGGGAGACGACCTCCCGACCATCAAAGGGGTCATCGCCTTGTATCCACCGACAAACTTTTTATTGTTCAAATTTATCCAGACGTGGCTCGCTCACTTAAAGTTCTATGAAGGAAGCCGTGAGGAATGGCGTGAGTTGATGGTAAAATGCTCCCCGGTCTCCCATCTATATGCCGATGCCCCGCCGATTTTACTGCTACACGGGAAGAAAGATCCGATTGTCCCGTTCGGCCAAGCGCTTCACTTCGTCGAACATGCGAGTGACGTCGGCGCGAACGTTCAACTCATCTCCTTTCCGAATGGAACCCACTCGCTGGCGAGCTTCCTTCAATCGGATAATCCAATCAAAGAAGAGCAACTCATGGCCAGAATCAATCGTTTTATTGAAGAATGTCTCGGATGACGTTGCGATTTTTAGGGAAGATGGTACGATGGGGGATGATTGAAAGAGTAAGGAGTGGAAGTAGTGACAGAGTTATGTTTAGTCAGACACGGTCAGACCGATTGGAACCGTTTAGAAATTATTCAAGGGCGTGAAGATAACCCGTTGAATGCACTCGGACGTCAACAGGCAGAGGAGAGTGCAGCTTTTTTGAGTCAGGAGAAGTGGGACGTCATCGTCTCGAGTCCCTTGTCACGTGCGGTTCACACCGCGCAAGCCATTGCGACAGCCTGTGGCATCGAACATAAAGCGATTCTGCTAGATGAGCGTTTCATTGAACGTGAATTCGGAGCGGCATCCGGGCAACCCGTGAAAGGGATTTACGAGGCGGTTCAAGCGGATGACCAGAATCAGATTCCGGGTCTCGAAACGGAAGACGAGATGCGTACACGGGTCTTAGAAGGAATGAATCATTTGGTGGATACGTATTCTGGCAAACGCATCATTGTCGTCTGCCATTCTCATGCAATCAAAGCGGCGCTTTCTGCCATCGATGGGGCATATACGTTCCGTCACGCCATGCGAAACGCCTGCTCGAACTATATCACCCATCAACAAGGTCGGTTTGAAGTGAAGGCGGTCAACGTGGCTGACCATATCACCGATCCGACCATTATGAAATGAGGAGAATGTCATGACGACCTTACTATGGGTATTCATTATCGCATCATTCGTGGTCGCTTTTGCAGGACTCATCTATCCAGTCATCCCGAGTGTCTTGTTCTTGTTCATCGGATACATGATTTATGGATTCGGTTTTTCATTTGAACCGTTGACTTGGACATTCTGGGTATGGCAAACGGTCTTCCTCATCTTCTTGTTCGGGGTCGACTATGTCGTCACGCGGGCTACAGTGGATAAGCGAGGCGGCTCGGAGCGTGCGAAATGGGGCGCGACAATCGGCTTGATTGCAGGGCCGTTTATTTTCCCGCTCGTCGGGGTTTTGATTTTCCCGTTCATCTTCGCTTTCTTGGCGGAGTTGACACTCGGGAAGACGACACGTGAAGCGTGGAGCATCGGCGTCGGCACCGTTCTCGCCTTTCTCGGCAGCACGCTCTTAAAAGTGATCGGGATGACGATGATGATCATCCTATTCTTTATCTACGTGTGAGGCGGAGATGTTTCTCCGTCTTTTTAGTTTGAAAGGTGAATGGTTTTGGGGAAAGAAAAACAGGTCATCCGATTATTCAAATGACCCGGTTTTGACCAATTGATTGAAAGCGGAGCGACTGAACGATTGTTGCATTTCGACTTTTTTCTCGAAGAAGGCGGGCTTTAAATTCGAGGTGGCGACGCCATCTTGGATCAACGAATCGAGTACTTGCTTCGTCGCGTCTTGTTTCGGCATCAACATGAGTCCTTCAGCGACGAACGTATGATGGTCGTTCAAGGCCCTCTCGCTCGTGAACGTCAGTGCGAGCGCAGCCGGGGCGTTCGTTGGCGACGTGATGACGGCTTCAGCGAGGATGAGGATGCGTTTGTTTAAGTAATGATGGAGCGTGACAGCCGACTCGGTCGGCACGAGCATTTCGAGGAGCCATTCTGAATCGTGCTCCTTCGAGATGATTAACCCATCGAGTAAATCGATCGGTAAATTCAGTTCATTGCCGTATTCGTCTTGGACGAGTCGGACTTGGACGAGGCGAAACGTTTTCATGGGATCGTTCCTTTCCGCGTTTTCTTTAGACCATCTTAACACAGTCTGAGGAATAGAATGTGTTAAGATAACGGGGAAGAAACAGAAAAATAGAGAGTGAGGGAGGCATCAAGATGAGTTGGGTTGTTGGCGTAATCGGGTATGTGACGATTCTCGCAATCGTCTATTATGGTGTCCTTTTCTTCAAAGTGAAACGGGAGCGGAGTCGGGCCGGCTATCGGATTTTTCTCTTGCTTGCCGGATTGTTTTTAGTCAGTGGGAGCGATTATATCATTGCGTTGTTCCAAGGAGACACCGAAGCGACGTTTTGGCAACGGACCGTCTATTTTGTCTTGATATTGCTCTCTTTGTCGATGGCGCTTTACTTTCGGAGAAAAGAAGATCAAAGCCA
This sequence comes from Exiguobacterium sp. s83, assembly GCF_018617095.1. Classification (GTDB taxonomy): domain Bacteria; phylum Bacillota; class Bacilli; order Exiguobacteriales; family Exiguobacteriaceae; genus Exiguobacterium; species Exiguobacterium profundum. Next base: position 297,842 of record NZ_JACSJP010000002.1, read on the forward strand.
AGCAGGCGAGATGACAATGGTATAAAAAAACGGCTGTGGGTATGCACCCACAGCCGTTTTTTTTATTTTGGTACCCGCGTTTTGCGAATCATATCGAGTTTTAAATCCCATAGTGACTTGCTGAACGTCACCGAATACACTTCTGGTAAACGGAGACGCTTGTACTCTTCCCACAATCCGTTCATCTGCTCGTGATGATATGCACGAATCTCACTTGTGCTTGGAAGGTCGTATACGCGTTTCCCATCAAGGAAGATTGGTTGTAACAAACGTTTCACGTTGAAGTTACGTGTCTTGATCTTGAAGGCCGGGTCACGGACGTCAATCAAGTCGATCTCGGTGTACGATTCGACCGGTTCATCGGCGAGGGCGATATAGTCGCCTTTGAACTTTTTCGTTTCGTTGTCGATGATGCGATACAACTCTTTCTTGTGAGGAGTCGTCGTCTTCACCTTGGAAGAAGATACTTTGATGACCGGCTTTAATTCACCAGATTCATCCTCACGCGCGACGAGCTTATAGACCATCCCGAGTGCCGGCTGCTCGTAAGCCGTGATGCCGCGTGTCCCAACGAGGAACGTATCGGCCTCTGCGCCTTGCATCCGTAAGTCCTGGATGACATACTCATCCAAATCCCCAGAGACGACGATTTTGACGTAGTCGAGCCCTGCTTCATTCAACGCCTTCCGGGCACGCTTCGACAAGTAGGCGAGGTCCCCAGAGTCGAGTCGTACTGACTTGAGACGATGGCCCTTCGCCTCGAGCTCTTTTGCGACCGTAATCGCGTTCGGCAGACCAGACTTGAGTGTGTCATACGTATCGATGAGAAGGCTTGTGTTGTCCGGGTACATCTCAGCGAACGAACGGAATGCGCTCAATTCATCATCGTGGAACTGAATGTCGGCATGCTCCATCGTTCCTCCTGTCGGGACATCAAAGTCACGACCGGCTGACACGAGACTTGTCACGTCGAAACCAGCGATGTAAGCCGCACGTGTTCCGTAGTAAGCCGCATCGACACCTTGCGCGCGACGAGCTCCTCCTTCAAGGAGTGTCTCGTTCGGAGCAGCCTGACGAATGCGTGCATACTTCGTGGCAATGAGTGATTCGTGGTTCGCGATATTGAGTAGCGCCGTTTGGAACAGCTTCGCTTCAAAGATGGTCGATTCAATCCGAACGACTTGTTCATGTGGGAAGATGACTTCTCCTTCGCGAACACTATATAGTGAACCAGTGAACTTAAAGTTCCGTAAGACGTCTTCGAATTCATCTTCGAATCCGAGTTGCTCTTTCAAATAGGTGATGTCCGCCTCCGTAAAGGAGACGTTCTCTAAGTAGTGAACGATATTCTCGAGTCCGGCGAAGACGACATAACCACCACTAAATGGATTCGAGCGATAGTAAAGGTCGAAGACGACCTTTTCATTATGGCGACCTTGCTTCCAGTAAATATACATCCAACGTGGAAGATAAAGATCTGTGTGAAGGGCTAAATTACGATGTAACATATGATTTCCTTTCTGTTTTACGTCACTTTCCGACGACTGTCGCACCGAGTGTTGTGACGAAATGTTCGAGCGCCCATTCATGGCCGACCGGGTTGAAGCTTTGAACGGCATCGGCATGGACGACGATTTGATAACCGAGGTTGTAGGCATCTACGGCTGTATGGAGTACACAAATATCCGTGCAGACACCGACGAGATGAACTTCTGTGATTCCGCGTTCCCGAAGACGCAGGTCAAGGTCAGTTCCGGCAAAGGCACTATAACGTGTCTTATCAATCCAGTGGTCTGCCTGTTTCGCAGCTTCCTTCACAGAACCGTACAACTCACGGCCCTCTGTCCCGCGGATATTGTGCGGTGGGAACAACGTCGTTTCAGGGTGGAACGTGTCACCTGCATCATGGACGTCGTTCGCGATGACGACATAGTCATCCGTTGCGAATGTCCCAATCAATTCGACGATCCGTTCTTCAATCTCTTGCCCGGGTTTCCCACAAGTCAAACGACCACTGTCTGCGATAAAATCAAATGTATAATCAATAACAATCAATGCGCGCATGGGAGATGCTCCTCTCTCGTAATGAAAATGATGGCTGTCCATCTCATTCTAATTCATTATACATCATGCACGGAAGATTATTTTTCTTCGGTTTGGGTAGATTAAGACAGTAGACTGTATAGGGAAAGGGGATTGTGACGATGGTATTATCGCAAAGTGAATTGACAGAGGAACTGTCACGGTTGAACGGTTGGGAAGAAGTGAACGGGGAGATTCAAAAGACGTATCGGCTGGAAACATTTCCGGAGGCCATTCAGTTCGTGCATCTTGTAGCAGATTTGGCTGAATCGCTCGATCATCATCCGAACATCTTGATTGAATATCGGAACGTGACATTGACCGTCTCGACCCATGACGAAGGGGGCATTACGGAGAAAGACATCACACTCGCGAAAGGGTGTGAGGAACTTGTCTAAGCTCTATATGACTTTTGCGTCAGGCAGCGTGGCGGAGCGTCTTCGAAAGGAGCCAGGCGTCATCGCGGCGAATGGACACGAAACGATTTTGCTCGCAGAAGGAGAGAAGTCTCCGTTCAAGAGCGGTAAAGTGTTTGAAATTGAAGAGGCGTCGGGCGAATTCGTGAAAAAAGGGAACATTTTATACGCAAACGTTCCGGCAGATGAGAATGCCCGCTCCCTGTTGTTTCACCACTTGTTGACGGAAAAGGCGCCACTCGGTGTCAGTCATGATGGGTTTTCGGCATACCGATTAGGTGTCGACCCGGATGATAATCATGCCGTCGTCTTTATTCAGTTCACGTCTGGTGGGAAACACTTTCGTGATACAGCGGACTATGCAATCCTTGAAGACCGCTTGAAGCGAGCGGTCGAACAGCGCGGTGCAGGTCCCGTCATAAAACACTATGTCGTCAGTGAGTCAGATAATCTATAATAAAAGATAACGTCATGTTAGGGGAGGATTTTTATGAACAAGAATTATTTCTGGTTGGGGATGGCTGCGGGTGCGGTAATCGGCGCAGCAGCATCACTTCTCCATAGCGAAACGCGCGATCAACAAGTGAGACAACTGAAAGGCATCAAGTCGAAGTTGAAATCATCGAATACGTCGACTGAGGCACATGCGGTCGGTCTACAAGCGTCATCGAAAGGCAACTTGAAAGACCGTGTCATGGAATGGAAATCGCTTTACGAAGAAAACCAAGATACGATTCAAAACCTCGTCGAAGACGTGAAAGACTTAGTGGATGCGCTTCAAGAGGCTCGTCATAAAAATCAAATCTAATCAAATGGCCAAGCGATTTCGCTTGGCCATTTTTCGTACCTTCTTTATAAGAACTGTGCCAATAATCCGAAGATGGCCAGTCCGATGATGATGTAGAAAAACCACTTTCCGTCCCCGGAATGAATGACAGGGGGCGTGTACGAACGTTGCTTATACTTCCCGTAGCGCATCGGGCGCGTATACGGGACGGTGAAACGTGAGAGTGGGATGGCAAGTAAGAATCCGGCCAAGAACCCGTACACATGTCCCCAAAGGGAAACGTTCGAACCAATCAATGTGAAAACGGCACTGATAGCGACGAAGATGTAGACCAAGCGGGCATCTTGGCTGTACATCAACGTGCGACGGAAACGACCGATGAATACGTAGAATCCGAGAATGGCCAAGATGGCGCCTGACGCCCCGGCTTGTAGATAAAACAAGTTACTGACAGTGAAATACGTGAGCAGGTTGGCGAGCGCTCCAGCGAATACATAAAACAAGGCAAATTTCACGTGTCCGACCATTCGTTCCATCGCCGGTCCGAAGATGATCAGTGCGAACGAGTTGAACAGCAAGTGACCGAGACTCAAATGAATGAAGTTGGCCGTGACCAAGCGGTACCATTGTCCGTCCGCGAGTGCCAAATGGAACGACCCTCCCGTCGCCACGATTCGTAAACCAGGAGCGAAAGAATCGATGACAAACACAAGGAGTTGGATTACAATGAACAGCGTTACGAGTGGATATGCCCGTACAAACGTTTGAACATTTTCCGTACGACTAAACATAACATCACCTCTTTCCTCAATTGTATAAGGAAACGGGGAAAAAAGGAAAGGAGCGAGTGTCCTGTGATTGTAGGAATCGGAGTCGATATCGTCGAGCTTGATCGGATGGCTCGCTCGATGAAACAACCACGTTTTTTAAAACGGCTGCTCACCGATGCGGAATATGAACTGTCTCAACAGTATCCGCTCCCGCGTCAAATCGAGTTTGTCTCGGGTCGCTTTGCCGCGAAAGAAGCTTACGCCAAGGCAATCGGGACTGGCATCGCACACGGGTTATCCTGGCGTCATATTGAAATTTTACCGGATGAGACGGGTCGACCTGTCATGACCGCGCCGTTTGCGGGGAAAATCCATGTCAGCATCAGCCATAGTCAAACATACGCCATCGCACAAGTCATCTTAGAAGAGGAGGGACATCATGTTTCGTCCTAGTCGAATCGAGATTGATCGGGCGTCCATCGTCCATAATATAAAAGAATTAACGAGACGGATTCCGCAGGACCTCATGGCGGTCGTCAAAGCGAATGCCTACGGACATGGGGCCATCGAAGTGGCGAAGATCGCCCTGGAGAACGGAGCGACGATGCTCGGGGTCGCGTTACTCGAGGAAGCGCTCGAACTCCGCGATGCGGGAATCGAAGCACCGATTCTCGTCATGGAAGCGCAATTCCCTGAATATGCCGGAGTGGCGGCAGAACAGGGGATCACGTTGTCCGTATTTTCTGCCGAATGGTTACGAGAGGCAGCTCCATATATAGAAGAAAAGCCGTTGACGGTTCATATCAAAGTCGATACCGGGATGGGACGCCTCGGACTTCGTACCCGTGAACAGTTGGATGCCTTACTTGAAGAAGCGACCGATTCGTTTGTGGTGGAAGGAATCTATACCCACTTCGCAACGGCGGATGAGCTCGATAGCAATCTGTATTATACACAGCAAGAGCGGTTCGAGCGTTTGATGGATGGTCTCCACGAGCGGTTCCGCTATATCCATACGTCGAACTCGGCCGGGGCCATCCGAATGGCCGGACGAGATGTTCCTTATAATCTGGTTCGTGTCGGCATCGCGCTCTATGGGTTATATCCGTCACGTGAGATGGAGACGTTCTATTCGTTCCTGCGCCCGGCCTTCACGCTAAAAAGTCAGCTCATGCAGGTGAAGCGGCTAGAGGCAGGTCAGACAATCAGTTACGGCGCGACGTATACAACGTCAGCCGATGAATGGATTGGTACCGTTCCGGTCGGATATGCGGACGGCTGGTTACGAAAGGCGAGCGGATTTGAAGTGGAGGTCAATGGGATTCGTTGTCCGATCGTGGGACGCGTCTGTATGGACCGCTTCATGATCCGACTTCCAAAGGAGTTTCCTGTAGGGACGGACGTGACCCTTGTCGGTGGAAACGTCGCCATTGATGAACTCGCCTCATATCTTGGGACGATCAACTATGAGATCGTTTGCCAATTCACGAGCCGATTGCCACGTCTTTATGTGTGAATCATAAATCGTGTGAAATTATCTGAATTCTTTCTCGATTTCTCTATATTTTCCCATTCCCGCGTGTTATATTGATAAAGAACGCGGGAGAATTTCCGCCAGTCCATGAAACGATTCTGGAGGTGTAAGATGTTGAAGCAGCGAACTGCGGGTGCGCTAGCGTCCGTCCCAGATCGGTTCTCGCAACAAGGGGGTCCGATTTCGATGAAAGACCGTGAAACACTGTCCTTGAACGATGTAGTGACATACTTGTCTAAAGAAATTGCTGATCGACAACAAACACTGCGTGAAGAATTGGCGAGAGGCTATCAAGAGATGGCCGCGTTTAACTTGAATATGGCAGAAGAGATGCTAATGATTGAAACCGAAGCCGAACACGCTCTCTTACGTCAAGTAAGTGGGGTGTGAGCAACGTGATCGTAAAGCGTGGTGACGTGTTTTATGCGAATCTGTCGCCCGTAGTCGGCTCAGAGCAAGGTGGCGTTCGACCCGTTCTCATCGTACAGAACGACATCGGCAATCGCTTTAGCCCGACCGTCATTGTCGCTGCGATTACAGCTCAGATTCAAAAAGCAAAACTGCCGACTCATGTGGAAGTATATCAAGAGAAGCACGGACTCGAACGAGATTCTGTGATTTTGCTTGAACAGATTCGAACGATTGATAAGCGTCGTCTGACGGATAAAGTCACTCATCTCGATGATGAGACGATGCATAAAGTGGACAGAGCGCTAGAGATCAGTATGGGATTGATCCCTCTCTAGCCTTACATAGATAAGACTGGTACATAGGTATCGGTCTTTTTTTAAACTTTTTAAAAAAAGTGGTTTAAGATTTTGTTAGAGGGGAATTTAAGTTAATCGTACTCAATTTTTCTGTACGGACATTTAGGAGGGAATAGACGATGGATTTAGCGATTCGCGAGCAAGTCATTGGAGAACAATTACACCTTTACGTATCCGGAGAAGTGGATACATATACTGCACCAAAATTGAAAGAAGTATTGCATCCGGCCATCAGTGAGCAAGATGTGGTCGTTCATTTAGACGAAGTGGAGTATATGGATTCGACAGGTCTTGGCGTGTTCGTCGGGGCATTAAAGATTGCCACGCGTAACGAAAAAGAGTTGTCACTTGTCGGAGTCACAGACCGAGTCAATCGTCTGTTCGAATTGACGGGTCTTCACAAACTTCTTTCTATTAATTCGAACGTAAGAGGTGGCACGCAATGAATAATGTTGAACAGACGGTCATGACGTTCCCGGCCAAACCCGAATATGTCGGTGTGGTTCGATTAGTCGTTTCAGGAATCGCTAACCGTATGGGATATACGTACGACGAGATCGAAGATATTAAAATCGCGGTCTCGGAAGCATGTGGCAACGCCGTCCAACATGCTTATGACGATCATCAAGATGGAGAGGTCAAACTCGCTTGTGGCGTCTATGCAGATCGTCTTGAAATCACGATTGAGGATTCCGGCAAGACGTTCGCAGATGATGTGAAGCGTCAAGCCGCTCCGGTCGAAGAGACGACCGAAATTGAATCGCTCCATGAAGGAGGACTTGGTCTCTTCTTGATCGAAGCATTAATGGACGATGTCTCGATCAATAAAGACAACGGTGTCAAAGTGACGATGACAAAACTCCTCAATAGGGACGAGGTGGATCAGAGTGCCAGCAAAATCTCAACAACGCCATCACAGTGATGACGAGGTACTAGAGTGGATTGAACGCTATCAACAAGACGATCAAAACGAAGAAGTGCAAATGCTCCTCATCAACCGCTATTCTGACCTCGTTGAAGCACTCGCGCGTAAATTCTCGCGTGGTCGTGCGATTCATGACGATCTCGTACAAGTTGGGATGATTGGGTTATTGGCGGCACTTCGTCGATTTGACCCGGAATTTGGTCGTAGCTTCGAATCGTTTGCTGTCCCGACCATCATCGGCGAAATCAAACGATTTATTCGCGACAAGACGTGGAGTGTCCACGTGCCACGTCGAATCAAAGAACTCGGTCCAAAAATTAAGAAGACAGTCGAGGAGTTGACGACCGAATTACAACGTTCGCCACGAATCGATGAAATTGCCGATCATCTCGGCGTTTCCGATGAAGAAATTCTCGAAACGCTCGAGATGGGCAAAAGTTATCAAGCCTTGTCGGTTGATAGTTCAATCGAAGCGGATAACGAAGGTAGTACGGTCACATTACTCGACTTGGTCGGTAGCCAAGAGCGCGGGTACGAATCAGTCGATCAGCGTCTCATTTTAGAGAAAGCGTTCAATGTCTTAAACGAGCGTGAACGCGCCATCTTGGAATGCGCCTACTATAAGAATATGAGTCAAAAAGAGACAGGAGAACTTCTTGGAATCTCGCAGATGCATGTGTCCCGTTTGCAACGGCGAGCACTCGAAAAGCTGCGTGAAGCCATCAAGGTCCCACTCAATGAAGTATTCTCAAGCGATGACTAATCGAGTCATCGCTTTTTTGTTTGAATGTTTGCTACACTTTGAAAGAGATCAAAAAAGGAAGTGATTCAAGTGATTACGAAAGTGGCTAACGCGTTAAACTTGAAAGTGAACCAAGTCGAGACGGTTCAGCAGCTCGCATCTGAAGGGGCAACGATTCCGTTCATGGCCCGTTATCGGAAGGAAATGACGGGGAATTTGGACGAAGTTGAAATTAAAGGAATCTTGGATGCTCTTCAATATGAAGAGAGCCTGCAAAAACGCAAGGCGGATGTCCTGGCTAAATTAGAAGAGTTGGAAAAAAACACGCCTGAACTAACGAAAGCGTTAGAGGCGGCGACAACCCTTCAACAAGTGGAAGACATCTACTTGCCCTATCGTCCAAAACGACGCACGAAAGCAGAACAGGGACGTGAGAAAGGACTGCAGCGGCTTGCGGACTGGTTCCGGGACAAATCACCCTATTCTTCGGACAAGGTAAAAGAACTTTCTCAAGACGTCAAGGTGGAAGAGGCGTTGCCGCTCGTTCATGCGATCATCGGCGAAGAATGGGGCGAAGAAGCGAAACTGCGCCAGATGCTTCGCGATCGTGTACGAAAAGAAGGACTCTTGCGCTCGAAGAAGAAAAAACAAGCGGAAGACGAAAAAGAGATTTTTGCGCAGTATTATGAATATGAAGAGAAGATTGCTGGCATTGTCCCGCACCGTGTACTCGCCTTGAACCGTGGGGAACGCACGGACGTGCTCCAAGTGAAGGTGGTGTTTAACGAGTCGCGCTTCATGGATCAAGCCCTCCGTACATACGAACGACTTCCGAAAGAAAAGCGTGAGGTTGTCGAGGTAGCTGTGACGGAGGCGTACAAGAAGTCGGTCTTCCCCGCCATCGAACGAGAGATTCGTGGGGAGCTGACAGAAAAGGCAGAAGAGCAGGCGATCGATGTCTTCTCAAAAAACTTGAAACAACTCTATATGCAACCGCCCCTTCGAGAGGTCGTCGTCCTAGGAATCGACCCGGCTTATCGAACTGGTTGTAAATGGGCAGTCGTCAATGAGATTGGGAAAGTCGAAGAAGTCGGCGTCTTCTATCCGACTGCACCGAAACACGATATCGCCGGTGCTGAAAAAGTACTGACGAGACTCGCGAAGAAATATCCAATCTCGGTCATCGTCGTTGGAAACGGAACCGCCTCACGGGAGACGGAACAATTCGTCGCCGACTGGTTGAAGAAAGCGGAACGTGATATTGCTTACGCGATTGTGAACGAAGCGGGGGCAAGTGTCTACTCGGCATCGGAAGTCGCACGAAGTGAATTCCCGGATTTGAAAGTTGAGGAACGGTCAGCCGTTTCGATTGCACGTCGAATTCAAGATGCGATGGCGGAACTTGTCAAAGTCGACCCGCAATCAGTCGGTGTCGGACAATATCAGCATGACGTCAGCCAGAATAAACTGAAAGCCTCCTTAGAGTTCGTCGTCGAGAGCGTGGTCAACATGGTCGGGATCGATGTGAACCGTGCTTCCGAGTCTTTATTGACGTACGTCTCAGGACTCAATAAAACGACGGCGAAAAATATTGTGGCATATCGTGAAGAGAATGGACGCTTTGAAACGAGAAAGGAAATTAAGAAAGTACCTCGTCTCGGAGCGAAGGCGTTTGAACAGGCGGCTGGATTCTTACGGATCATGAACGGGAAAGACGTTCTCGACCAGACGGAGATTCACCCAGAAAGCTATCCACTTGCGTTATCGATTTTAAAAGAGATCGGTTCTTCAAAGTCAGAGGTCGGTACGGCCGCGCTTCGAGAACGATTGCAACAAGTCGATGCCAAAGCTTTGAGTGAACAACTAGAAGCGGGGCTTCCGACAGTCGAAGACATTTTGAAGTCATTAGCCAAACCAGGTCGTGACCCACGAGAAGATATCCAGAAACCATTACTACGCACGGACGTCATGAGTCTCGAAGACCTTCAAGTCGGCATGGAATTCCAAGGAACCGTTCGAAACGTTATTGATTTTGGCGCGTTCGTTGACATTGGGGTGAAACAGGATGGTTTGGTCCACATTTCGAAATTATCGAATCGATATGTGAAGCATCCATTGGATGTCGTGGCGGTTGGTGACATCGTGACCGTGTGGATCGAACAAGTCGATGTGAATCGGGGACGGATCAGTTTAACGATGCTTGCACCGAACGTTAAATAAGAAGAAACTCGAATCAGGTAAAATGTTTTTCATTTTACCTGATTTTTTTTAAAAAAAGTGTTGACGGTCTTTTTTTACCGTGTTATCTTATAGAAGTCGCCGAGAGACGGCATGCGAAATAAAAGTTTTTCTAAGAAAGTGATTGACAGGTTTCTGGTTTGCGGTTACAATTTAAATCGTTACTTCGATAATTTCAAGCAACGTTCCGCAATAGCTCAGTGGTAGAGCAACCGGCTGTTAACCGGTAGGTCGTAGGTTCAAATCCTACTTGCGGAGCCATTTTATTTTGGAGACGTACCCAAGAGGCTATAAGGGGCTCCCCTGCTAAGGGAGTAGGCTGGGAAACCGGTGCGAGGGTTCGAATCCCTCCGTCTCCGCCACTTAAATTACTTAGAAGACACATACACTGGCCCGTTGGTCAAGCGGTTAAGACACCGCCCTTTCACGGCGGTAACACGGGTTCGAATCCCGTACGGGTCACCATATATGGAGGATTAGCTCAGCTGGGAGAGCACCTGCCTTACAAGCAGGGGGTCGGCGGTTCGATCCCGTCATCCTCCACCATTTCAAATAAAAACGTAATCTGGTCTTGTGGTGTAGGGGTTAACATGCCTGCCTGTCACGCAGGAGATCGCGGGTTCGAATCCCGTCAAGACCGCCATTTACGTTGGGCTGTAGCCAAGTGGTAAGGCATCGGATTTTGATTCCGACATGCGAAGGTTCGATCCCTTCCAGCCCAGCTTTTTATTTGAGTCATTAGCTCAGTTGGTAGAGCATCTGACTTTTAATCAGAGGGTCGCAGGTTCGAGCCCTGCATGACTCACCATTTTCTTTTTTAACTTTATACGCTGCGGTCGTGGCGGAATCGGTAGACGCGCTAGGTTGAGGGCCTAGTGGTGGTTAACACCGTGGAGGTTCAAGTCCTCTCGACCGCACCATATGCACCCTTAGCTCAGCTGGATAGAGCGTTAGACTACGAATCTAAAGGCCGGGAGTTCGAATCTCTCAGGGTGCACCATTCTTTTTATGGGCCTATAGCTCAGCCGGTTAGAGCGCACGCCTGATAAGCGTGAGGTCGGTGGTTCGAGTCCACTTAGGCCCACCATTTAAACTGACGAACTTTGAAAACTGAACGATGAGGCAAAAAAAGTTTTACCATTTTTGAATGAAGCGCAAGCTTCGTCAATTTAAGAGCTATATCAAATTCTTTGGAGAGTTTGATCCTGGCTCAGGACGAACGCTGGCGGCGTGCCTAATACATGCAAGTCGAGCGCAGGAAGCCGTCCGAACCCTTCGGGGGGACGACGGTGGAATGAGCGGCGGACGGGTGAGTAACACGTAAAGAACCTGCCCATAGGTCTGGGATAACCACGAG